>JANMUI010000433.1:0-2609 GCA_031391405.1 Betaproteobacteria bacterium | reverse complement strand
GTAGTCAGTAGTCAGTAGTCAGTAGTCAGTAGTCAGTAGTCAGTAGTCAGTAGTCAGTAGTCAGTAGTCAGTAGTCAGTAGTCAGTAGTCAGTAGTCAGTAGTCAGTAGTCAGTAGTCGGGCGAAACAGCCAGAAAGATATTCATCTTTGGACTTTGGACCTTGGACTTTGGACCTACCACCACCATTTGGTCTGACGTTTCTTGGCGACATCGGCGAGGACAGCAAGAGCGGGAGAGCCGTGCAGTTGGTGCTGACGAATGGCCTTGCGTTGCTCACGCCAGACAAACAATCCGCCTGCCAGCATGCCCATCAGAAAAGGCACGCCCGCCACTACCCACAAGGGAATAGACACCTCGGTAACCGGCCAAAAAGAGACGGTCGCTGTCGTTGAGTTCTCCATGATAAAGAACAAGAGCAGTGCAACAATGATCACCCCAAGAATCAATCGTGTTCGTCCAGGCATTCGTCATATTCCTTTTCAATGCAATAACGTTGGCGGGCATTATCTGTGGAATGCGAGTAAAAGCAAAGGGAGGGAGACTCGTTCTGGCGGAAGCAAAAAAACGGATCATTGCCGCGCCTCCATATTCGTGACAGTATGCCGCCATTCTCAGAACTCGTAGTGGGGAACGGGTCACAAACAATGAGCGCATCAGACGCATCGCAATTGGGGCACGCCCGCCGCATTCAGTTCGCGTTCACGGACGAGCAGGAACAGTTCCGCGCGGCGATTCGGCGATTTTTGCAGGAGAAATCACCCGCAACCGAAGTCCGCCGCCTCATGGCCACCGCCGTGGGGTACGATCCCGAAATCTGGCGCCAGCTCAGCGAACAACTCGCGCTGCCGGGGATCCACATCCCGGAACAATACGGCGGCGCGGGGTTCGGCATGGTCGAGATGTGCATCGTAATGGAGGAGAGTGGTCGTGCCTTGCTGTGCGCGCCCTATTTCTCCACGGCGGTGCTCGCGACCAACGCCATCTTGAACGCGGGCACCGAAGCACAGAAATCAAGTTTACTGCCCGACCTCGCCAGTGGCGCGCGACTCGCCGCCCTGGCCGTTACCGAGCCCAATGGCCAGTGGGACCCGCGGGCGATTGCGCTGGTCGCGATCCCCGTGGCGGACGGTTTTCTGCTCAATGGCGCGAAAAGTTACGTCGTGGATGGGCACGTGGCGGACCTGCTGGTCGTCGCTGGACGTGTCCCTGGCACCGCCGGTGACGATGGCCTGGCGCTCTTCACGGTGAGGGCGGATGCCAGCGGCGTTGAGCGACGCCTCCTGGAATCGATGGATGCCACGCGCAAGTTGGCGCGTATTGATTTTCACGACACGCAAGCACAGCTCCTCGGCACCGTGAATGATGGCGCGACGCCACTCGTCCGCACGCTGGACCAAGCGGCCATCGCGCTGGCCAACGAAATGGTCGGGGGCGCTCAGACGTTGCTCGACGCGGCGGTGAATTATACGAAGATGCGAGTGCAGTTCGGACGCACGATCGGCTCGTTTCAGGCGATCAAACACAAGTGCGCCGACATGCTACTCGACGTGGAACTCGCCAAGTCCGCCGCTTACTATGCGGCCCAAGCCGCCGCGGCTGACGACCCGGAGTGGCCCGCGTTGGCGTGTTTGGCCAAGGCGTCGGCATCGGAAATCTATTTGCGGATCGCGATCGACTGTATTCAGATTCACGGCGGTATTGGCTTTACCTGGGATAACGATACCCATCTCTGGTTCAAGCGCGCCAAAAGCTCGGAGGTCTTTCTCGGCCAACCGAATTACCATCGGGAACTTTTAATGCAGCGTTGGGGAGTATGACAAATGAGTAAAGTCAACGAAACCGATGTGCGGGCGGAGGTCCGAACGTGGCTGGCGGCCAACTGGGACGCGGAACTGTCCTTAGTGGCATGGCGCAACAAGCTGGTTGATTCCGGCTGGGGCATGCCGCAATGGCCGGAGGCGTGGCATGGCCGGGGGTTACCGGTGGGTCTGGTGCGCGTGGTGGAAGAGGAATTCGCCAATATCGGGGCCGTGGGGGTGGCGAAATCCGGCGTGCGCCTGCTGGCGGCGGCGACGCTCCTGGAGCACGGCACGGATCGGCAGAAAGAGCAGTATCTGCGCCGCATTCTCACTGGGGAAGACACCTGGTGCCAGCTCTTCAGCGAGCCGGGCAGCGGCTCGGACCTCGCCGGGGCCACCACCCGCGCCGATTTGCACGGTGACTTTTGGCTCATCAACGGGCAAAAGGTCTGGACCACGAGCGCGCATCATGCCAATCACGGTCTGCTGCTAGCCCGCACGGATTGGGATGCACCCAAGCATGAAGGAATGTCGTATTTCGTGATCGACATCAAGCAGTCGGGCGTGGATGTGCAGCCACTTAAACAGATGAATGGCCATGCGTCGTTTAACCAGGTGTTTTTCACTGACGCGCAAGTGCCAGCGGAAAACCTGGTTGGACGGATCGGCGATGGCTGGAAAGTGGCGATGACCACACTGGCCCACGAGCGCCGCGGGGCTGACGGACTCAGCACCCCTTCGAAGCGTGGCGCGCGCACGGGACGGATTTACGTTGAAGAGCGGACCGAACTCGAAACGGCCAATCAGCC
>JANMUI010000830.1:0-11333 GCA_031391405.1 Betaproteobacteria bacterium | reverse complement strand
TAATCGAGCCACGAGGCCATGAACGTCTTGATGGTCTTCTTGCCGTATTTGACGCAGAGCTCCTTCAAGCGCCGCTCGGCGATGCGCGCGGAGCCGAGGCCGGCGAGATAGTCGCCATACCATTGATCCGGCACGCGGATCCGCGCGCGACACATCCGCACCACGTCTTCCTCGTTCTTGAAGTTCCGTTGGATGCGAACGCCGGGAAAGACAATCGCGCCTTCTTCGTACACATCGAGCGCCTTCGCAAAGTAGGACGACGGAATGCTGTTGCCAATATCGGCCATGTGGCACTTGGCGACCGTCGTGAAGAGGTGTTCGCCGTCAATGAATACCGGCACCAGAAACGTGTGATCGGCGGGGTGGGTATTGCCACCGTAGGGGTCGTTGTCGAGATAGGCATCACCTTCGCGGAGGTCGCCCTCGTGATACCGGCACATGTTGGCGGCTTGCAGATGCGCACCGAAGATATGCACCGGCAGTCCCTCGGCGGACGCAAGCAACTGGTTGTCGCCGGTGATGATGCAGCACGAGAAATCGCGCGCGCTCGAGATCACCGCCGAACGCGCTGCACGCAACAGCGTGTTCGTCATTTCACGCACGATGCCATCCAACCGGTTGGCGATGACCGTCATGATGATCGGGTCGATCTTGACCGCTGCGCTGCTTTTTTTTGCTGCTGTTGCCATGGATTGCTCCGAGATTGCTTATTCAATGAAAAGCACAGAATCTGCGATTGACTGGATTCCCACCTGCGCGGGAATGACGGCTTCGTCGGATTTTCTTCTTTCGTCATGTATGCAAAATGTAATGGCCCGACGCGCTCACCACCGCACGCATATCGGGGTACACCACGATGGTCGTCGTCGGTTCCTCGATGATCGCAGGCCCCGCGATCGCCGCACCGGGTTTCAGCTCCGTGCCGCGAAACACCGGCGTGCGCCGGCGGTCACCCGCGCCGAAGTACGCCTCTCGCGTCCCGTTCGGCTTGGGCTTGTACTTCGTCGCTTTGCGCGTGGACGGACGCGCCGGCTTGGCCAAACGGATCGCGATCCGGCCGCGCCAATTCACGCATTCGACCTCGCTGCCTTCGTCCCGCACGGCGTACACGCGATCGTGCACGGTGTGGAACGCTTCAACGAGTTTCTTCACGTCTTTGGGGCCGTTGAATCCCTTCACCGGGAGCGGCGTATCGAGCTCCCAGACCTGCGATTTGTAGCGCGCTTCGACGAAAAACTCTTTCTTGATCTTCGCGCGCGCCGCCCCTTGCAGGCTCGCATGGAAGCGGTCGAGCTCCGCGTCGATTTCCGCAAGCGCCTTGTTGACGCCTGGTGCGTCGAAACTGCCGGACATGGTGACGCGGCTGCGTGTCTGCTCGAAAATGATATCGGAGTACTGCATGCCGCACGCAGACATGGCGGAGGCCGTCTTGGGCAGAAT
Organism: Betaproteobacteria bacterium; assembly: GCA_031391405.1. Lineage (GTDB taxonomy): Bacteria > Pseudomonadota > Gammaproteobacteria > Burkholderiales > SG8-39 > SHXR01. The sequence goes on along the minus strand of JANMUI010000830.1, from coordinate 9,893 downwards.
CGTCGTCTTGCAACCCAGCTCGCGCGCGATCGGCATGATATTCAATCCCGCTGCACCGCCACCCGCGACCAGCACGCTTTCGCGCGGATTGAGCCCTTCGCTCACGGTGATCTCGTGGATCGCCTTGATCATGAGCTCGTTGGCGATCGTGAGAATCGCAAAGGCGGCATCCTCGACCTTGCGACCAAGCTCACCGGCAATTTTCGCGATGACGCGGTGTGCGGCGGCGGCATCGAGCGTCATCCGACCACCATTGAAATATGCGGGGTCGACATAGCCGAGTACGACGCAGGCATCGGTAACGGTAGGGAAGTCGCCGCCGCGGCCATAACAAGCGGGCCCGGGCATGGCGCCGGCGCTTTGCGGTCCCACGCGCAGGAGACCGCCTGGGTCGATCCACGCGATCGAACCTCCGCCCGCACCGATGCTTCGAACGTCAACGGTGGACATCGCGACCATGTGGCCGATCCAGCGCCGACCCAACCAGCTATCGCGCGAATAGACGAGATTGCCATCGCGCACCAGCCCGACATCGAATGTCGTGCCACCGGTATCGCACACGATCGCGTCCCCACCGAGCGCTTCGATGGTGGTGTAGGCCTGTCCGGCAACCGGTGCCATAGCGGGCCCGGACTTCAACATCTGTACAGGCCGCATGGCGACTTCCGCGACATGTTGGCATCCACCGGCGGAGGTGCCGATCAACAGCTCGCCTTTGAAACCGGCAGCGCGCAGATCGTCTTCCATCTCACGCAGGTGCTTTTGCATGAGCGGCTTCAGCGAGGCGTCGATGGCGGTGGTCGATGCGCGTCGATACTCCCGTTCGATCGGATTCAATTGATGCGATAGCGTGTAGGGAACACCGGGCATCTCGGTATCGAGAATGCGGCCAAGCGCCAGCTCGTGCGCACCGTTGGCGATCGACCACATGAGACTGATGGCCACCGCTTCAAATCCGCGTTCCTTCAATGTGCGGGCGATCTCGCGCGCCTGTGCAACGTCGAGCGCTCGCACGACATTGCCCTGCGCATCGATGCGCTCGTCGATCTCGAACGTATAGCGGCGGGGGATGTACGGCTCCGGGTAATCGTAGCTGTAGTCGTGCGGATCGAACTTGCCGCCTTCGCGCAGCACGAGGATGTCGCGAAAACCGCGCGTGGTCAGAAAGGCGGTCTTCGCGGTGCTCTTCGTAACTACCGCGTTCGTAGCCCGCGTCGTGCCATAGATCAGCATGTCGCATTCTGCGAGGAGGGCCGCGCCGGTCGTCCCGCATTCTTCGGCGGCCACATCGACCGCCCCGCGCATTCCCTCGAAGATGCGTTGCGGCGTCGTGAGTGCCTTGCCGATCGCGCGGATGCCGCGACTGTCGGCAACCACCACATCGGTGAACGTGCCCCCGGTATCGACTGAAACCCGATAACTCATGCTTTCCTTTCTTGTTGGTCTACGGTGTCCGCGCGGTCGGCTGCGCGGATCCCTTCATCGTGCAAGCTCGATCGTCGCGGCGAGTTGCTCGCTCACGTTTAGCAGTTGCCAGTCGGCGCCCGGCGCGGCGAGCAGCATCAACCCAAGCGGCAAGCGCTCGCTTGTCATTGCGATCGGTACCGAAACAATCGGACCACCGAGCGCGGTGAAGGGAACAATGAATCGGGGATCGCCCGTCTTCATGCCCGCGGGCGCGCCATCGGGTGCCGCCGGAAAAACCAGTGCGTCGAAGGAATGCAGCGTGCTCCAGAATGTTGCGCGCGCTTGATTGATTGTTTGGCGTGCGCGGAGGTAGGTCGCATCGCTGATCGCACGGCCGCGCAGTACGGCGTCGCGTAATGCGGGTGTGACGGCATCGGTGGGTGCATCGGCGAGTTGCGGATGCACCCGGGCAAGCTCATATTCGATCATTGTTTTGTGCCACTCGGTAATTCTAGCGAGTGGAGCGGGTGAGCGTGTTGGTGCGACCGAATGGCCGGCCGCCGCGATCTTCTCAGTCGCCGCGCGAATCGAATCGGCTACCGCGGGTGATGATGCTTCGAGCACAGGATCCTCGACGATGCCGACGCGAAGCGCATTCCTGGACACCGCGACCGGACGCACCAGAAACGGCGGCATCAGCACGCGCGCGGCAATCGCAACGTCGGCGACTCGATGTGCGAACAGGCCAGGCGTGTCGAAGCCCGGTGCGAATGGAACAATGCCGTGTGCCGACCATGATTGCGTGCTGGGTTTGTAGGCTGCGATGCCGCAGTACGCAGCCGGACGACTCACCGACCCGGCCGTTTGCGTCCCGACGCTAAGCGGCACCATCCCGGCTGCGACCACGGCGGCCGGCCCCGCGCTCGATCCGCCCGGCGTGTGAGCGAGGTTGTGCGGATTGCGTGTGGGCGGCGGGCCATCAAAGTACGCGAATTCGGTGGTATGCGCTTTGCCGAGGATGACCGCACCAGCTGCACGCAGGGCTGCGACGATCTGGGCATCGCTCGTCGCCGGTGGAACATGTGCTCGCGTTGCGCTGCCGGCGCGCGTTGGCCAGCCGGCGACATCGATGACATCCTTGATCGCGACTGGAATGCCGTGCAAGGGCCCCCTAAGCTGGCCGCGCGCCGCTTCTTCGTCGAGGTTCGATGCTTCAGTCCGTGCGCCGTTCCGATCGATCGAGCACCATCCCTGCACCCGCGGGTCAACGGTTGGAATGCGCGCAAGGCTTGCATCGACCAGGTCGGTCGCCGATAGGGTCTTGCTCGCGAGGCGGCTGCTTGCGAGCGCGATCGATCCGGGGTCGCTCGCCAATGATTCGGCGTTCATCGTTGCCTTTCACGGGATTTGCATCGTTCGATGGTGTTGGTTCAAGGTGCCATGGCGCTGGCAATGTCAGTCTCTGAAAAGTCGTCACCCTTGAACAGCAGCGGCAAGGCGCGCACCTTGGCCAACGCATAGCTGAAAACGTCTCCGAAATTCAGCCCGGCAGCGTGACCGCTGCCTTTGCCAAAAGCCACGAAGGCCGCATAGGCCGCATCCATTTCGGCCGGCCCGGGTGGCACCACTTCGAACATTGGTAATCGAATCAAATCGTCCACCAGCACGACCGCACGCTGCCCACGCCGGCCGTGCACCACCATGCGCGCTTCGACCACCGACACGGTGCTGATCAAAACTCGGTCCGCGCGCTGAAGGGCTTGAACGAAGACCGCGCGTTCCGGTTCTGCGAATGCGATCGCCAGAATGGCGGAAGTATCGGCGACGATCATTTCGGCAAGCCCTGCTCGTCCCACTTCAACGGATCCGACGCGTCGGTGCGATCGGGTATGCGGTCGAGTTGCGCCAGCAGTGCCGCCATCCGCGCCGTCTGGTCTCGGGCGCCGGTTGTCTCACCGATCAGACGATCAAGTGCGCGGTCGACGACCGCGGTTTTGCTCAAACCGGTGCTCTTAGCCAAGCGCTCGACCTTGCTCACGACGATGGGGTTGGCGATTTGCAGTGCCATGTCAGCTGCCTTTGATGTTGATCTCAATATGATCAATGTACATCGCAAGGCTGGCATCTGTCATCACCCAAATTGCAAAAGGCAGCAAGAATCAAGACCGGCCCGAATGGCACTCCCTTTCACAAGGGGGCGATTCGATCGCGCCGTGCGGCTGCCCCAGGGACGGTGGCGAGAGCGATGTGCGCTTAAGTAAGTGACATTCAAGACTGGCCCCGTTAATCTCATTTGTTATGCGGCCACGTCGTCGTCCGGCCTCTGGTGCCGGCCAACGCGACATCCCGGCGTGGATGTGCGAGCCGGACGTGCCTTGACGCTCGTGCTCGCGTTTCAGTTACATTGGGCGTGAACGCAGCGTGATGCGCGACGGTCAGCGGCAGGCGCCCGTGCAAAAAAAAGGAAATCCAACATGGACCTCATCATTCGCAACGCACGCATCGCCGGTCGCTCGGACGATGTGCCCGCGGATATCGGCGTCGATCGAGGCAAGATTGTCGCGATCCAGCCAAAGCTTGCCGCAAGCGGGCTTGAAATCGACGCGGCCGGCCGGCTGGTGTCACCCGGTTTCGTGGAAACACATATTCATCTGGACAAGTCGCGCATCCTCGATCGCTGCAGCGCGCGCGACGGAACGCTCGAGGAGGCGATTGGCGAAGTGGCCAAGGCCAAGAAGGCGTTCACCCCCGAGGACGTCTACACCCGCGCCAAGCAAACGTTGGAGCGCGCGATTGTGCATGGCACGACGCATATGCGCACCCATCTCGAGGTCGATCCGGGCATCGGCCTTCGGAGCCTTGAAGGCGTATTGCCGCTCATCAAGGAATACGCGTGGGCGATCGATCTGGAAATCTGCGTGTTCCCGCAGGAAGGGGTGCATAACAATCCGGGCACCGACCTGTTGATGATCGAGGCGTTAAAGCGCGGATGCAAGGTTGTGGGCGCTGCACCCTATACGGATTCCGATCCACCGGGACAGATCGATACCGTCTATCGGATGGCGCGTGACTTCGATGTCGACATCGACATGCATCTCGACTTCGGTGCGACCGCCGAAGGCATGGATCTCGACCATGTGTGCCGGCGTGCCGACGAATACAAGTACGGTGGACGCGTCGCGATCGGTCATGTCACGAAGGCGGCCGCCCTCACGCATGTCGAGCTCGAAAAGGCGGCCAAGCGTCTGGCCGGATCGGGTGTCGCGCTGACCGTGTTGCCCGCGACTGATCTGTATCTCATGGGCCGCCACCATACGCACGACCACAATGTTCCGCGCTGTGTGGTGCCGGCGCATAAGCTGCTGGCCCACGGCGTCAACTGCTCGCTCTCCTCGAACAACATCCTGAATCCCTTCACGCCATTTGGGGACTGCTCGTTGCTGCGCATGGCGAATCTCTACGCCAACATCACACAGGTGGGCAAACGTGCGGACATGATCGAGTGCCTCCGCATGGTCACGGAACGCTCGGCGCAACTTTGCCGGCTGCAGGATTACGGCGTGCGAATAGGCGCCAACGCGGATTTCGTCGTGCTTGATTGCGCCGACCCTGCTTCCGCGGTGGCCGAAGTGGCGCAGCCGATCTACGGGTTCAAGCGCGGGCGGCAGACCTTCACGCGACAACCGGCGGCGCTGCATGCGCCGGGTTAGGACGGATCAGTGGTGACTGGTTGGACGATCCCTTTCGACCCGCTCGGTGCATTCTGTAGAGAGAATCACACGGCGTTGGCTGCCACCGGATCGGGGCCGCTCGATGGGCTTACATTCGCAACGAAGGATGTGATGGCGATCGAAGGGCATCGGACTGCATTCGGGCAGCCGACCTGGTATCTCACCCACGAAGCGGCGACACGATCGGCAGAAGTCATCCGGCAATGCCTTGCCGCCGGCGCACAGATGCTCGGCGTGACACTCACCGATGAGCTTTCGTACAGTCTCTCGGGTGAGAACGCGCACTATGGAACACCCATCAATCCCAATGCGCCGGGTCGCATCGCCGGTGGATCTTCGAGCGGTTCGGCTGCGGCCGTTGCGGGTCGCTATGTGGATTTCGCGCTGGGAACCGACTGCGGTGGATCGGTGCGCTTGCCGGCCAGCTATTGCGGCATCCTCGCGATGCGGCCTACCCATGGGCGCGTATCGGGGGAGGGCGTCTTGCCCTTCGCGCCGGCATTCGATTCAGTCGGATGGTTCGCGAAGGACGCCGATACGTTATTGCGGGTCGGGCGCATTCTGCTCGACGATCCAAACACCCCGCCGCCGCCAAAGCGATTGTTGATCGCGAAAGACGCGTTCGCAGTGGTCGAGCCTCGCATCGCGCGTGCGCTCGATGATGCGGTCAGTGCGCTGAGGGGGCATTTCGAGACGGTGGAGGAAGTGACCGTCAGCCCCAACGGATTCGACAATTGGAAAGAATGCTTTCGCATCATTCAGGCAGCGCAGATCTGGAAGAGCATGGGCGAGTGGGTCTCCCGGAACAATCCTGAATTCGGGCCCGGCATTCGGGAGCGTTTCGAGATCGCCGCGACCGTCACGCGGATGGAAGTCTTGCGTGAGGAAGGACGTCGCAAGAACATCATCGACCGGCTGAAGACGCTCATCCGGCGCGGTGACGTGCTCTGCCTGCCGACCTCGCCCCGGATCGCTCCGCTGCTCAATACGCCGACCGATAGCCTTGAAGTTACGTATCGATATCAGGCGATGGCCCTGCTGTCGATCGCGGGCCATGGCGGGCTGCCCCAGATCAACTTGCCGCTTGCGAGGCTTGATGCGTGTCCGCTCGGCCTATCAATCATCGGGCAGCGCGGGTCGGATGTTCAGCTCATGCAATTGACGCAAACAATCATGACGGGACGATAAGCGACGTAACGCGCGCTCGCGGCAAGGATCGGTCGTGGGATGTCCGCGACGAGGCTGGCTTTCAATAGCTAATTAGCGACCAAGATCCATTTACAATAGAGAATAAGCGACAGATTGAGGTCTAATCGTGGCAAACCCAGCCACTGCGCGACAGGACGAAGTTTTCATCACGCGCGGGAACGCGTCCGGGGCCGATGCACGGGCGATTCAACGCCGGGCCAAGGAGGGGGAGCTCACCCGTATCGCGGAAGGTGTCTACCTCCGCGAGAGCGAGCCGGGGGCGCAGCAAGCGGTTGTTCGCCGTAATTGGTTTCGCATCCTCGGTGCGCTCGCTCCGGGCGCAGTCGTGTCGTACCGCAGCGCACATGCGGGAGGCATCGCACCGGACGGAAGCGTGCACCTTAGCCATCCGACCAATTTCAATCGAAAAATCACCCTGCCTGGACTCCACGCGGCCGTGGTCAAAGGCCCGGGCCCGCTGCCCGGCGATATGCCGCTTGGCGACGGGAAGCTCTATTTCGCTTCACGTTCTCGCCAGCTTTTGGAGAACCTGTCCCGCGAGCGGGGCTTGCGCGGCAGGTCTGCCGGCCCAAGGGCGGTAGAAGAGTTGCTCATCAAGATTTTGCAAACGAACGGCGAATCGCAGCTCCTGCGGATCCGCGACGAAGCAAGAGCACTGGTGGAGCCCATGGGCTTCACGGGTCAGTTCACGAAGCTCGACACGCTGATCGGTGCACTGCTGGCCACACGTGCCGATGGCATTCTTAAGACGACGGAGGGCAAGCTCGCTGCAAAAGGCACACCGGTTGATTCGGCAAGACTGGCACGCTTCGAATCGCTGGCCGCGTGGCTACGGACGGCGGTCCTCACTCGGCGCCTAGCGGTAGCGGTTAAGGAGCCGGCGCGTTCCTGCTTCGCATTTCTTGAAGCCTACTTCTCCAACTACGTGGAAGGCACGGAGTTCGCGATAGAAGAGGCCCGCGACATCGCGCTCGAAGGGCGGATCGTCGAGCAGCGCCCGAAGGACTCTCACGATATTCTCGGCGTATTTCACCTTGCCCTTCAGTCACCCGGCCGCGACTCTGTTCCTCCGTTCGGCGCGCATTTTCCGGCGGAGCTCGCCAGACGCCATGCGCAGATGCTGGACATGCGCCCGGAAAGCAGCCCCGGGCAGTTCAAGCTGAAGCCGAATCGCGCAGGCGAGACTTGGTTCGTCGACCCGCGACTCGTACAGGGCACCTTGATCGAGGGCTCCCTTCTGGCGCAAAGCATTCCGGATGGCGTTGCGCGCGCTATTTACTATTCGTTCCTCGTGACCGAGGTGCATCCCTTCAATGACGGGAACGGCCGGATTTCCAGGTTGGTGATGAACGCCGAGCTGTCACGTGCGGGTGAGGCGCGCATCATCATTCCGACGCTTTTTCATGAGGAGTATGTAGACTGCTTGCGCCAGTTGTCGCGGCATGACGATCCCTCCGGCCTCGTTCGCGCGCTTTCGCTCATGCAGCATTGGACTGTTGCTTTCGATTATCTCGACGTGAATGCACTCATAGAGGCGGTAAGGCGTACCCAGGCGCTCGAGCGTTCGCGTTCGAGGTTTCGTTTAACCTTGCCCGATGGCTCGCCGCTCGCGAATGAGGACGCGTAGCGTCTGCATTCAAGCATCTGCGCGGTCTGCCGCGCAGATGCCTAGGGTAGTAATAGTGGTCTGCTGTTTCTTGCGATAAGCGACAAAGCATGAAGATCGCGGTCATCGGCGCATCCCGTGGCATCGGGTTCGAAGTGGTGAAGCTCGCCTTGCTGCAGCGTCACAGCGTGACCGCGTTCGCGCGGCACCGTGGGCAGTTGACATTGGAAACGCCGTCGCTCGAAGTCATCGAAGGCGATGCGATGGATCGTCACGCGCTGCGGAACACGATCGACGGCAAGGACGTGGTGTGCTGCTGCATCGGCATGCCCCCGGCGCGAAAGCGGGTCTATATGCTTTCCGCCAGCACCAAGAACATTATTGATGCCATGCGCAAGTCGGATGTGCGTCGATTGATCTGCATCACCGGCATCGGTGCGGGCGATAGCGCCGGGCACGGTGGCTTTTTCTACGATCGCGTCGTGATGCCGATTCTTCTGCGGCGGATCTACGACGACAAGAATCGGCAAGAGGAGCTCGTGCGCGGGAGCAACATCGACTGGACCATCGTGCGACCGGGAATTCTGACGGATGGCCGGATGGCAGTGCGCTATCGCGCCCTCACCGACCTGACCGGCGTGACGGCGCAGAGAATCTCGCGCGCCGACGTTGCGCATTTCATCGTCGGCCAAGTCGAATCGCCGACGTATCGACGACAGACGGTGTTGTTGACGAACTGATGGGGCGGTCTTTTGCGTAACGCAAGAACCTCCGTTCGCCCTGAGCTCGTCGAAGGGTGACGCGGGAAACTCCGTTCGCCCTGAGCTCGTCGAAGGGTGACGCATGAAACTCCGTTCGCCCTTGGGCTCGTCGAAGGGTGACGCAGGAACCCCCGTTCGCCCTGAGCTCGTCGAAGGGTGACGCAGGAAACTCCGTTCGCCGTGATCTTGTCGAAGGGTGACGCAAGAACCTCCGTTCGCCGTGATCTTGTCGAAGGGTGACGCAGGAACCTCCGTTCGCCCTGGGCTCGTCGAAGGGTGACATAGGCATGGTGAAGTTTCCCGCGTCTTTCGGCGTTCACCCTGCGACAAGCTCAGGGCGAACGGCTTCAGGACGCCCCTGCGACAGGCTTGTCCTGAGCGCATCGAAGGGCGCAGGGGTGAACGGGATCAGGGCATCTCGTCGACGACTCACACGAGATGCTTCTTGAAATGCGCGATCGTCCGTTCCCATGACAGCTTGGCGGCTGCCTCGTTGTACCGCGGCGTCGAGTTGTTGTGGAAGCCGTGCTGCGTCCCTGGGTACGTGTGAATTTGGCACGCCACGTTGTTTGCCTTCAGCGCGGCCTCGAACGCCGGGTAGGTCGAGTTGATGCGCTCGTCGTTCTCGGCAAGGTGACAGACGAGTGGGGCCTTGATTTTCGACACGCTCGCGGTGTCGGCGGCCACGCCATAGTACGGCACACCGGCGTGCATATCGGCACCGAGCGCGGTCGCGAGATAATTCACCACACCTCCGCCGTAGCAAAACCCAGTGACCCCGAGCTTCCCGGTGGAGAGTTTGTGCGCCTTCAAGAAGCGCGCGCTATTCAAAAGGTCCGCGCGCAGCTTGGCTTGATCGAGATTGCCTTGCAAGGTGCGGCCGTCGTCGTCGTTGCCGGGATAGCCACCGACCGGCGCAAGCCCATCGGGCGCCAGGGCAAGAAAGCCTTCCACCGCGGCCCGCCGCGCAACGTCTTCGATGTAGGGATTGACTCCGCGGTTTTCATGAATGACGAGCTCGGCCGGGAAGGGCCCTTGTCCGGCTGGCTGAACGAGATAGCCGCGCATGTTCCCGGAATTGCCGCCAGGCGATGGGTAGGTCGCGTAGGTCGCCTTGATCCGCTGATCTGTGAACGAGATCGTCTGCGCCTGGGCATAACGCGGCAGCAGCGCCTGCGC
>JANMUI010000816.1:0-15100 GCA_031391405.1 Betaproteobacteria bacterium | reverse complement strand
GCGATTCTCTTCTCGGACATCCTCACCGTCCCCGATGCGATGGGGCTTGGTCTTTATTTCGCCGACGGGGAAGGCCCGCGCTTCGAGCGCCCTACCGACACGGAAGAGCGAATCCTCGCGCTTGGGGTTCCGGATCCGGAGATCGAGTTGCGCTATGTCATGGATGGCATACGGGAAATCCGCAAGGCACTGGCCGGTCGCGTGCCATTGATCGGTTTTTCGGGCAGTCCCTATACGCTGGCTTGTTACATGGTGGAAGGCGCGGGATCTGCCGATTTTCGCAAGATCAAGACGTTGCTCTACCAACGCCCCGACCTTGCCCACCATCTCCTTGGCATCAATGCGGCCGCCGTTACCGCTTATCTCAGGGCGCAAATCGCGGCCGGCGCAGAGGTCGTCATGCTGTTCGATACCTGGGGCGGCACCCTCGCCCATGACGCGTATCAGACGTTTTCGCTTCGCTATATGCGGTCCGTCATCGAGGGGTTGCGGGCCAAGTCGAGCGCCGGTCGGGTCCCGGTAATCGTATTTACCAAAGGGGGCGGCCAGTGGCTCGATTCGATCGCGGCAACCGGCTGTGACGCGGTCGGGGTCGATTGGACCACCGACCTCGCCGCTGCGCGTGCTCGCGTCGGCGGCAAGGTCGCGCTCCAGGGCAACCTGGATCCTTCAATCCTCTTTTCGAATCCCAAGACAGTGCAGCAGGAAGCCGGCAAGGTCCTTGAGTCCTTCGGCCGCGGCGCTGGCCATGTTTTCAATCTCGGTCATGGAATTCAGCCGTTGACGCCGCCGGAGAATGTCGACGCCCTAGTCGAGTTTGTCCGCCAAGAAAGTGAAAAATATCACTAAATCAAGAGGATAGCGATATTTCCGACGAATGGTCACACAACTGTGTCAATCTTGACTTATTCACAGTCTCATGGCCGGCATTCCTTATTACAGAACGATTCATCGGTTACCGGGATTCGAATGCGTCATCCATAAATTCTTGACAATGCTGATTTTTTTCGGTCCCGCAGTGATGACGAGAAAACGACCAGCTGAAATATTGCCTAAAATTTCAGTGCGATGACACGGTTATGCACAGAGCTATCCACAGAAACGTTGGATACCAGCGAAACACTGTTGCAGAACAATGGGTTCCACCGAAAATCTCAGTTTGATTGTCAATTCTGACACGCCGTTGGTCGGCCGGAGCAAGATCCCTGATGCCATTCGTGCGGGTCGCGCTTGACCTTCCGATTCCTCGCCTATTCGACTACATCGCACCGAAAACCGAGTCGGAGATTCCCCCCGGCACACGTGTCCTGGTGCCATTTGGTGCGCGACGGCATGTCGGACTTGTAATCGAAACAGTCGATGCTGCGAACGTCGGCGCGGACAAGCTCAAGGAGGTATTCCAGGTCCTGAGCGACACCCCTCCCCTTTCGCGCGAGTGGCTCGCGCTCGTGCAGTTTTGCAGCGAGTACTACCATCGCCCGCTCGGCGAGGTGGTGATGTCTGCGCTGCCACCGCGCCTGCGCAGGCCGGAGCCGATCAAAGCATCGATGCAGGCTTGGGCGATCACGACCAATGGACGCGAGGCGCTTGCAAATACCGCCGGCCGCAGAAGGGTCGGTCCCGATAAAAGAGCACTCCTCGAACATTTGATTTCAAGCGGCGAGACCCAACAGGACGAGCTCGCGGCGCTTTCCCCTCACGCGGCCAAATCGGTACGCGAGCTCGCCAGGGCGGAATGGATCGTCGCCGCAGAGCCGCCCGCACCACGCTGGACTTTCGTCGCACGGACACCCACCGAGCAACAGCAGGTCGCGATCGATGCACTCGCGGAAGCGAGCGGTCGCTTCGTTCCCTTTGTGCTGTTTGGTGTAACCGGCAGCGGCAAGACCGAGGTCTATCTGCACGCGATTCATCGCATCATCCGCGAGGGTCACCAGGCGCTGGTACTCGTTCCGGAAATCAACCTCACGCCGCAACTAGCGGGTGAATTCCGCAGCCGTTTCCCCGGACTGCCGATTGTGATCTTGCATAGCGCGCTTGCCGCCAACGAGCGCGCCCAAGCTTGGATCGATGCGCAGACCGGTCGCGCCCGCGTCGTGCTCGGCACGCGCATGGCGGTCTTCACACCATTCAGGGATCTGCGGATCATCGTGGTTGACGAGGAGCACGACAGTTCTTTCAAGCAGCAGGACGGCGTCCGCTATTCCGCCCGTGATCTCGCCGTCGTTCGCGCGCGTGGCCTGAACATTCCCGTTGTTCTGGGTTCGGCAACACCGGCGCTCGAGACATTCGCGAATGGCGAAACCGGACGCTACCAGACCCTTACGCTACCGGACCGTGCGCGGCCCGGCGCGCTGTTACCCACGATCCGCTTGATCGACGTTCGCCAGGAAACGCCGCCGCACGGCGTGTCGAAGGCTCTTAGCGCAGCGCTCAGTCTGCGTATCGAGCGCGGTGAGCAGTCACTTATCTATCTCAATCGACGCGGCTATGCTCCGGTACTGGCCTGTGGCGCGTGTGGCTGGGTCGCCGATTGCACACGATGCACGGCCCATATGGTGGTCCATATGGAGGGCAAGCAGGACGCGGCAGGCGTGCGCAAGGCGTTTCTGCGCTGCCATCACTGCGGCCTGGAGCAGCAGCCGCCCCGAGCGTGTCCAACCTGTGGGAATGTCGATCTGGTCGCGTTTGGGCGCGGCACCCAACGTCTGGAAGATGCAATCGTCGCGTTGTTTCCACAGGCGCGCGTCCTGCGCATCGACAGCGACAGCACGCGCAACAAGGGATCGTGGGATTCGATGCGAACAGCCATTGCCGGTGGCGATGTCGACATTCTGATCGGCACCCAGATTCTCGCAAAGGGACACGATTTTCCGCGCCTCACCCTGGTCGGTGTCCTGAATGCGGACGCGTCCCTCATGGCGGGCGACTATCGCGCGCCCGAACGCCTATTCAGCCAGCTCCAGCAGGTCGCGGGTCGCGCCGGACGCGGGGCATTGCATGGCGAGGTGCTGATCCAGACCCGCTACGCGCACGCGGCGCTTTACCAATCCCTCGTGCGCAACGACTACAGGGGGTTTGCGAGGCAGCAACTTGCGGAGCGCTCGAGCGCCGGATTTCCGCCGTCAACCGCCGAGGCAGTGCTTCGGGCCGAAGCACGCGATGTCGAGATCGCCAGCGGATTCCTTCTCAGTGCGCTGCGTGTCGTGCCCAAAGACGCGGCGAACGTGACGATTTTCGATCCGGTTCCGATGACCCTAACGCGGCTGTCCGGCTGGGAGCGCGCCCATGTGCTGATCCAGTCGTCGTCACGACGCGCCCTGCAGGCCTTTCTCGGTCAGTGGGTCGCGAGCCTCCATGCGCTGCCGATCCAGCGCGACCTGCGCTGGCACATCGACGTGGACCCGCTTGAATTCTGATCGATTGAAGCGCGCCTAGCGCGACGTGTTCTTTTTCGCCGGGGCGACTTTTTTCTTCAACCCGGGCGGTCGGGTTTTCCCATGCGAACCGTTGTTGACCTTGCCGCGACGGGTGCGTTGATCGCCTTTGCCCATGAATGGTGCTCCTCGAGTTTGCACGCCGAATCAGCGCCGGCCGATTCTACCCTTCGTGAAGTCGATATCGACGTGCCTCAGTCGCGGCGACGAAACCATCCGGTCATCGCCACGCGTTCCCGTCGTGTCGGCATGACCGCATGAAGCGTCACGTCCGACATGAACAAAACAAGGCGTCCGCCGATCGGAGCGATGTCGATGCATTGCGATTCAACGCGATCCGTTCCCGACCAGATTCGCAGCGCGCCGCCATCGTCCGCCGACCAATCATGGTTCAGATAGACGATCATCGACACGATTCGATGATCGTCATCATGAAACCGATCGATATGCGCGACATAGAACCCGCCGGACGGGTAGATGGCCAGATGAAGCTCAAGGTCAAATAGACCAAGCAGGAATCGCTCGTTCAGGGCAAGTCGCAATGCTTCGAGTTGTTGCGCAAACCGGCACTCGATCAGATGCGCCGCGTCCGGTTCGATCCAGGCAATCCAGTCATTGCGAACGGCGGCGGCGAGGTGACGATTCCTCTTCCCCACACGGGCGGGCCGCATTGTTCCAGACACCCGTTTTGTCAGTGCAAGCTCACGCCAATACACGACGTCTTCCTGAGCAAGGAATTGATCAACCACTACATGGTCGCCGCGGCCGAGAGGTTCTATCGCGCTCTGCAAAGCTTCGGAAAAATTGAGGGTCACTTCCGCTTACTCCGGACGATCGTCGATTGTCGCGGCTCGAATCAGACTCAAGCGCTTGCGCTTGTTCACCGCAGTGCGCAGCGATTCGAGCATCCAGGGCGTGGCAGAACGTTTCATCTGGACGCGACTTTATTCCTCTTAACGATTGGTCTCGCTCGTTATTGTTCCGGTGCGCGAAGACGCGTCGCGACCCGATCGGTTGCGGAACCTTTCTACCATCGACGCACTCTGACGCTGGGTTCTATATTCATGCGCCTTCGAACGCTCCGGAGCTTGCGGCGTCTCGCCGGTTGGACAAGGTGAACCAGAGGGCAGCCATACCCGGAAGACCGCGTTTTCTCTCGTGGTCCCGGCACGAACAGAATTTCCGGCCTGCCACCGTGCGGGCTGGGATGGGCTAGGCGGCGGGCCGAATCGCCGCACCAACACGAATCAACGCTGCGCCGCCTCGAATGAAGGGACGCAGCGCTGCGATTGCGGTTGCGGTTGCGGATCTCCTTCGCAATTGGATCGGGTCGATTTCGCACGTCATGGCGAAGAATGGCTCGCACGTTCCTCTATAATCGCGCGCTTGCCCTTTCGTTGGGCACGACTGCTCCGCTTCCGTCTGCACGTTTCGCGATTCCCCTCCTATGTCCGCCGATCTGCGCAGTCACATTGGTTCGCTGATCCGTGCCGCGCTCGCCCGGGTAGCCCCCGACCACGCGAACCTCTCCGTCCTGCTTGAGCGACCCAAGCAAGCGGGGCATGGCGACTACGCGACCAACGCGGCCATGCAACTCGCGAAAGGTCTGAAAAAGCCCCCTCGCGAGATTGCCCAGGCGATCGTGAGTGCCTTGTCGCCCTCGGAGTGGATCGGGAAAATCGAAATTGCGGGACCGGGCTTCATCAATTTTCATGCGACACCGGCCTCTAAACATGCCATCGTCAAATCGATCCTCACCGCGGGTGAGCGATTCGGACATTCCAACGATGGCGCGGGAACGCGCGTGATCGTCGAGTTCGTCTCGGCGAATCCGACGGGGCCCCTCCACGTCGGCCACGGCCGGCAGGCCGCGCTTGGCGATGCCATCGCCGCCTTGCTCGAGGCACGCGGGTTCGCCGTGACGCGCGAGTTCTACTACAACGACGCGGGCGTACAGATCGCCACTCTCGCGCTGTCGGTTCAGGCACGCGCGCGGGAGCTCGCGGGCGAGACGGTGGTGTTTCCGGAAAATGGCTATCACGGCGAGTACATTCGCGAGATCGCGCGCGACTACCTGAGCGAACGGGGCTCTGCCGCGCTCCTTGATCTGGAGGCGATTCGCGGGTTCGCGGTCGCGGCGCTGCGCAAAGAGCAGGATGTCGACCTGCAAGCGTTCGGGGTGAAGTTCGACAACTACTATCTTGAATCTTCCCTTTATACCGACGGACGGGTTGAGTCGGCTGTTCATGCGCTCGAACATGCCGGCAAGACCTACGAGCATGAAGGCGCGCTTTGGCTGCGCACGACCGATTATGGCGACGACAAGGATCGCGTCATGCGCAAATCAGACGGCGGCTACACGTACTTCGTGCCCGACGTTGCATATCACATCACCAAGTGGGAGCGAGGGTTCTCGAAAGCCATCAACGTCCAGGGCGCCGACCACCACGGCACCGTCGCCCGGGTGCGCGCAGGTTTGCAGGCAGTCGGCCGCGGCATTCCCGCCGGGTACCCTGACTATCTTCTGCACAAGATGGTCACGGTCATGAAAGGCGGCGAAGAGGTCAAGATCTCGAAGCGGGCCGGAAGCTATGTGACGGTGCGCGATCTCATCGACGAGGTGGGGCGCGATGCGGTCCGGTTCTTTCTTGTGTCGCGCAAGGCCGATACCGAGTTCATATTCGACGTCGATCTCGCAAAATCGCAGTCGGAAGAAAATCCGGTCTATTACGTTCAGTACGCGCACGCCCGAATCTCATCGATGATGCGCGAATGGGCCGGCGATCCGAATGCGCTCGGCGAGACCGATCTCGGTGCGCTCGTCGAGCCCCGCGAGCTCGCGCTACTGCAGCGCCTCGCGGATTATCCCGACGTCTTGGCGGAGGCCATCAACGAATTGGCCCCGCATCAGATCGCTTTTTATCTGCGTGAATTGGCTGGCGACTTCCACAGTTACTATAATGCGGTCCGTATTCTCAAGTCCGATCCAACATTCCGCCTCCCTCGCCTCGCGATGTGCGCCGCAATTCGCCAGGTATTGAGAAACGGGTTGTCGCTGATCGGCGTTTCCGCACCAGAGCGGATGTAGACCAGGTCGATGAACGATTACAAGCCTCGCGAGAAACTAAAGAGTGCGAACGTGGGTAACACGCTCATCGGCATATTCATTGGGCTTTTTCTCGGCCTTGTGATTGCCTCCGCGATCGCCGTCTACATGATGAAATCACCGCTCCCATTCGTGGGGCGATCGAAAGCGGGCGATCGCGCCTCGGCATCGGAGCAGGCCCCAAGGCAACGCGCCGATGCCAAGTCTGCTGCCGCGCCGGTCAGCGACCCCCGCGCCGACAAGCCGACGCTCGATTTCTATAAGATTCTTCCCGGTCAGGATAGCGGTCCCGGCGCTCAGTCGAGGGAGCGGCCCGAGGTGGTCGAACAGGTCGCGGCCGTCCCCAAATCGCAAGAGACGCTGCGCGAAACGTACGTTATCCAGGCAGGCTCGTTCCAGAATCCCGCCGACGCGGACAACGTAAAGGCCAAACTCGCGTTGTTAGGATTGCAGGCGTCGATCGAACCAGCGGCCTTGCCCGACAAGGGGACCTGGTATCGGGTGCGCCTTGGCCCCTACCACAATACCAGTGAGATCAACAGCGTGCGCCAGCAGCTCACCCAGGCCGGCGTCACCGCGAGTCTGCTCAAGATTAAGGACTAAGGAGTCACTCGATGCTTGCACGTCTTTTCATCGCTGTTACGCTGTTCGCCTGTTCGGTTACCGCCTCCGCGCAGCAACCCGTGGAGGGGAAAGATTTCTTCGAGCTCAACCCGGCGCACACGACGGATGCGGCCGGAAAAATCGAGGTGTTGGAGTTTTTCTGGTACGGCTGTCCGCATTGCCACAACCTCGAGCCGGCGATCGAGACCTGGTTGAAGAAGCTCCCGGCCGATGTAGTGTTCCGGCGCGTGCCGGCGGTTTTCAACCAGAACTGGGAAACCGCGGCCCGCATCCACTACACGCTCGATGCGATGGGCCAGCTCGACCGGTTGCATAAGGTGTTTTTCGACGCCATTCATAACGACAGTCTGCGCTATACGAATCAGGGTCAGCTCGATGCCTGGCTCACCAAGAACGGCATTGCGCTCGACAAGTACACCACCACGTCGAAGTCGTTCTCGGTGGAAAGCAAAGTGCGGCGAGCGACCCAGCTCACCAGCGAGTACAAATTCGACGGGGTGCCGGTGCTGGTCGTGCAGGGCCGATTCGTGATCGGCGCGCAGACGAGCCCGGTACGCCAGTTGCAGAACGTCGATTTCTTTATCGGGCAGGTGCGTGCGGAGCAAAAGAAGTAGCTAGGAGTCTGCGCGGAAGCCCGCCCAGACTCCTATTGGCAGACTAATTCTTTTTGATTGATGACTTGCGGAGGTCAATTGCTCCATTCTGCCGTTACTGTTTTCCGTGCTCACGTCAATCAAGCCCCTTGGCGTCTGCCATCAGGAATCTGTGCGGCCTGCCGCACAGATTCCTAGCGCGGTGCGTGTATTCATCACCGGCGCATCGTCTGGCATCGGCGCGGCGTTCGCGCATCACTACGGTGGCATCGGCGCGACGCTTGGCTTGGTCGCGCGCCGCCAAGAGGCGCTGGACCGACTCGCTCGCGCACTGCCTGGTCCTTCGAGTACCCACTGTGTCGACGTTGCCGATCACTCGCGCATGCGAGAGGCCGCAACATCATTCATCGAGCGGTTCGGCGCGCCCGACATCGTCATTGCGAATGCCGGCATCTCGGTGGGCACGTTAGGCGAAGAAGCAGACGACATTGCGGTGCTTGAACGGGTCTTGCGGACCAACGTCGTCGGCCTTGCGGCCACGCTCCAGCCCTTTGTCGCACCAATGCGCCAACGCGGGTCCGGCGCGCTCGTCGGAATCGCGAGCGTTGCGGGTTTTCGGGGGCTGCCGGGGTCGGGCGCGTACTCCTCATCAAAGGCGGCGGCCATCAACTGGCTCGAATCGCTGCGGGTCGAGCTGCACGGCACTGGTGTGGCCGT
Organism: Betaproteobacteria bacterium; assembly: GCA_031391405.1. Lineage (GTDB taxonomy): Bacteria > Pseudomonadota > Gammaproteobacteria > Burkholderiales > SG8-39 > SHXR01. Next base: position 6,623 of record JANMUI010000816.1, on the reverse strand, counting down.
GTGCACGATCTGTCCCGGGTTCATCGATACGCCGATGACCCAAGCCAATCCGTATCGCATGCCTTTCATTCTTCCGGCAGACGAAGCGGTGCGACGCATGGCGCGGGTGATCGAACAAAAGCGCGCCTGTACTGTGGTGCCGTGGCAAATGGGAATGGTCGGGTACGTGCTGCGGCGATTGCCCACGTCGATCTACGATATGCTCTCTGCCCGCGCCAAGCACAAACCACGCAAGTTGCCGATGTAAGGCGCCCGATATGCAGATGGTTCCCGACAAACCGTTCGATGCGCTGATCGATGCATCCGGTACTCGACACGTCCGTGCGGAGGGTGACATTCGCATCGTCAGCCTGGTTCCATCGATCACTGAGCTGGTATGTGCGCTCGGCCTTCATGACAATCTCGTCGGCAGGACGGGATTCTGTGTGCATCCATCGGCGGTCGTGCGATCGATTCCGAAGGTCGGCGGCACCAAAGATGTCGACATCGAAAAAGTGCGTGCACTCAGGCCGACGCATGTGATCGTCAATATCGACGAGAACCGGCGCGACACCGCCGAGCAGTTGCGCGATTTCGTTCCGCACATCATCGTGACGCATCCTTGCGCACCACAAGACAACGTGGCGCTCTATCGACTGCTCGGTGCAATCTTCGATCGGGAGGAAGGCGCGGACCTTTTGGCGAAATCGTTCGGCAAGGCATTCGACGCATGCCGGCACACCGCGCAATCCTTCACTGCCGAGACGGTGCTGTACCTGATTTGGCGGGATCCGTGGATGACCGTGTCGGCGGACACCTATATCTCGCAAACGCTCGCGCTCGTGAATTGGCGAACCTTGCCGCAACCATCGACGGTACGCTATCCGAAGGTCGCGCTCGATACCGCCACCATCGCACCGGTCGATCGCGTTCTGCTATCGAGCGAGCCATATCGATTCACCGACCGGCATGTGGCGGAGCTCGGGCGGCTTCCAGCGCTACGCGGAAAGGCGATTGCACTGATCGACGGCGAAATGACCTCGTGGTACGGCAGCCGCGCGATCGACGGATTGCAATACCTCACGCGATTCCGCGGTGCATCCGGGTTCACACGGTGACGTAGCGCGTGTGCTTCGGTGATGTGACGTCGCGCCGCATCCGCCCTGCCTCGACAAGGTAGTTGAGATGCGCAAGCGTTTCGCCCATTGCAAAAAATAATCCGTGGGCATCGAGTTTGCGCCGGAACAACGTCGGAATCAGCGCCGCGGCGATACGGGGCTCGCGACAGGCATCCTCCAGCTCTGCGAAGCGCGCATCGTGGTGCTCGACCAGTTGCCGCGCGCGCAATTGCAGCCCGTAGAACGGCAGACCATGGGAAGGGAGCACCAGCGTATCGTCTGGAAGGCGTCCAAGCACCTTCACCGAGTCGATGAATCGCTTGAGGGGATTGCCTTCCGGACTCACCGCAGAGACGGAAACATTGGTGGAAATCCGCGGCAGGATCATGTCTCCGGAAATCAGCACTTTCTGCTCGGCGCAATAGAGCGATGCATGCTCGGGCGCATGTCCGTACCCCATGATCACCTGCCACCAACCACCGCCGATCGTGACCATGTCGCCCTCGATGAGGCGTTGATAGCTATCCGGGAATCGAGGCACTGCACGCCGGTAGGCCGTCCCGCGCGTGGCATCGATCTCGGTGAGAGACGATTCGTCGAGCCCGTGATGGCGAAACAATTCCACCAGCGCATCCACCTGATAGCCCGCCGACTGATCCCGCCAGGCATGCGCCATCAGGTAGTCACCCTGGGAGCAGGTGAGCGGAACTTTGAATCGCTCGGTCAACCAGCCGGCATTGCCCGCGTGGTCCGGATGCAGATGGGTAATCAACACACGCGTCACCGGGCGGCCCTGCAGATGCTGTTCGAGCACCCGGTCCCAGAAGCCGCGCGTCACTTCATTGCCGATGCCGGTGTCAATGAGCGCGACACCAGGACCGTCATCCAGCATCCAGAGGTTGATGTGATCAAGTGCAAAGGGCAATGGCATGCGAATCCACGCGATGCCGGGCGCGACTTGTCGAATCTCCGCGGACTGTGGCGGCGTGTCGAACGGATATACCAGCGCGGAACGATCCGTCATGGAGGATGAGTGTCCGAGCGAGCCCGGCCACCACTCGTTGTGAAGGAACGGTCATTCTCGCAGATCGAGCCGATCCCGGGCGGCATTCCATACCGGTCAAGGACCTTCGGGTGCCAGGTTCGCGTCCGGAGTGTTCGCGTCCCGAGTGTCGGCGTCCCGAGTTGAGTTGACGCTCCCATTGGGCTCACATAGAGTGAGCCACCTCTTTTGGTGAGTACATCATGGATCGATCCGCCCCAGATTCCGCCGGCAGCGGCACACCGATGATCGATTTCCCGATGTTGCGATTCGATTTCGGTCCGGAGATCGACATGCTGCGCAAATCGATTCGCGATTTCTGCCATACCGAAATCGTGCCGCGTGCGGCGGCGGTCGACCATGCGAACGAATTTCCCATGGACCTTTGGGCAAAGATGGGCGCGCTTGGACTCCACGGGATCACGGTCGAGGAAGAGTTCGGTGGCACGATGATGGGGTACCTCGCGCACATCATCGCCGTCGAAGAGCTCAGTCGCGCGTCCGCGGCGATCGGGCTTTCGTACGGTGCGCACTCGAATCTTTGCGTGAATCAGATCCGTCGCAACGGTAACGACGCACAGCGCAAGCGCTACCTGCCGAAGCTCGTGTCAGGCGAGCATGTCGGGGCGCTCGCGATGTCGGAGCCGGGAGCCGGTTCGGATGTCGTCAACATGCGCTTGCGAGCGGAGCATCGGAACGGCCGCTTCGTACTCAATGGCAACAAAATGTGGATCACCAACGGACCCGATGCAAACGTATTGGTCGTCTATGCAAAGAGCGACGTGAACGCCGGGCCACGGGGCATCAGCGCGTTCCTGATCGAGAAAGGGATGAAGGGATTTTCCACTGCGCAAAAGCTGGACAAGCTCGGCATGCGCGGTTCCAATACCTGCGAACTGGTTTTTCAGGACTGCGAAGTGCCGGAGGAGAACCTGCTCGGTAACTATAATCAGGGCGTCAATGTCCTCATGAGCGGGCTCGACTACGAGCGCGCGGTGCTCGCCGGCGGGCCGCTTGGCATCATGGCAGCATGCCTCGATGTCGTCATTCCGTATATCCACGAACGCAAGCAATTCGGGCAGCCGATCGGTGAGTTCCAGCTCATGCAAGGCAAGCTCGCCGACATGTACTCGACGTTTTCGGCGTGCCGCGCGTATGTGTATGCGGTCGGCCAGGCGCTCGATCGTGGCGAGACCACCCGCAAGGATGCCGCTGGCGCCATTCTTTATTCTGCGGAGAAAGCAACCTGGATGGCCGGCGAAGCGATCCAGGCGCTGGGCGGCATGGGCTATATCAATGAGACACCGACCGGCCGCTTGTGGCGCGACGCGAAGCTGTATGAAATCGGCGCGGGTACCAGCGAGATCCGCCGATGGTTGATCGGTCGCGAGTTGTTCGCGGAGACGGCCTAGGAGCCTCGCGCGCAAGATTCCTAATTCATGAACCACATGGCGCAGAAAAACAGGGAAACGGGAAACGGGAAACGCCAGACGTCCCGCGGGTTCCCAACATCTGGTTCGCTTTAAATGTTCTAAGCATTTCGTCCATCCTGGTCTAGACGCATTCGCCCATCATTGGGCTGTACTGCTTGGCGTTTCCCGTTTCTCGTTTCCCGTTTCTCGTTTCCCCGCCTTTCTGCGTCCTCTGTGGTTCAATCCGCAACTAGCTTGACCTGGAGCCCGAAATGCCGACCCTTCGCACCCCCCTTTGCGATTTGTTAGGTACGAGACTACCCATCATCCAAGCGCCAATGGCGGGTGGTCCGTGCACGCCAAGGTTGGTTTCGGCTGCCGCGAGCGCGGGCGTGCTGGGCTCGTTCGGATTTGCTTACACGCAGCCCGATGTTATGAAGCGTGACGTGGACGCGGTCCGAGCGGTCACCGGCGGGCCGATCAATCTCAATCTGTTCGTATCGGCGGTCCCAGGGCCGATCGAGCCGGACGCGCAGCGCGAAGCGATCAATGCGGTCAGCAAGTTCTACATCGAGCTTGGACTGCCCGTTCCTGCCCCGGTTTCGGCCCCGTACGCGCCGGATCTCGATGCACAACTCGACGCGGTGGAAGCCATCCGACCGGCTGTGTTCACTGCACATCTTGGCGAATGCAATGCCGATCGCGTCAGATCACTCAAGAGCCGCGGAATCCGGATCGGTGCCTCGGCAACATGCGTCGCCGAGGCAGAGCGCCTTGAAGCACTTGGATTCGATTTCATCGTCGCACAAGGTGGCGAAGCCGGCGGGCATCGGGGCAGCTTTCTGCGCGATCCGTATGCTTCGCTCACCGGCACCCTCGCCTTGGTGCGCATGATCGTCTCGGCCGTCAAGGTTCCAGTCGTTGCAGCCGGCGGAATCATGGATGGTGCGGGCATCGCCGCCGCGTTGGCCCTTGGTGCGCAAGGTGCGCAGTTGGGTACCGCGTTCTTGACGTGCGAAGAAAGTGGCGCCCCACCGATTCAGAAGCGCAGGCTGCTGGAAGTGCGTGAGGACGAGACGATGATCACCAGCAAGTTTTCCGGGAAACCGGCACGTGGCCTCGGCAATCGCTTCATGCGTGCAATGAACGCCGCGGATTCACCTGTGTTGGCATTTCCCGCGCAGAACGCGCTCACCGGCAAGCTGCGCGTCGCCTCGGCACAGGCGGATAATCCCGAATTCGTTGCGATGTGGGCAGGGCAGGCGGCACCGCTTGCGCGCGCGCTCTCCGTCGCTGATCTGGTGAAGCAACTCGAAGCCGAAACCTTGGATGCGATCGATCGGCTCGCGCGCTTTCGAGCATAGCGCGAATCGAATCGATATCGACTCAACCAAACCTACAGGGAGCCAATGATGCTCAATGACCCGATCGTTATCGTCGCCGTCGCGCGCACCCCGATGGGTGGATTCAACGGCGTCCTGAAATCATTCTCGGCGCCGGAGCTCGGCGCCACGGTGATCCGCGCGGCGGTCGAACGCGCTGGATTGAAGGCGGAGCAGATCGAAGAAGTCATCATGGGGTGCGTCTTGCCCGCCGGACTGGGTCAGGCGCCCGCACGGCAAGCCGCGCTTGGCGCCGGACTTCCGCTTTCGACCGGCTGCACAACCATCAACAAGATGTGCGGCTCGGGCATGAAGGCTGCGATGTTCGCGCACGATCTGCTCAGCGCCGGCACGAACGACATCATGGTCGCGGGCGGGATGGAATCCATGACCAATGCGCCGTATCTGTTGCCCAAGGCGCGCGGCGGTTATCGCATGGGTCATCATCAAGTCATCGATCACATGTTCTTCGATGGCCTCGAAGACGCGTACGAAAAAGGCCGTCTGATGGGCTCATTCGCCGAGGACTGCGCATCCAGCTACAAGTTCACCCGGGAAGAGCAGGATCGATTCGCAGTCACCTCGCTCGAGCGCGCACAGGTCGCCAACAAACAAGGATGGTATGCGTGGGAGACGGCCCCGATCGCCATCAAAGCGGGCAAGGACGAACAATTCATCGAGGCCGATGAACAGCCGTTCAAAGCCAATCTCGAAAAAATCCCGACGTTGAAGCCGGCGTTCCACAAGGACGGAACGGTCACAGCGGCGAATTCGAGCTCGATTTCCGACGGTGCGGCCGCACTGGTGATGATGCGACGCTCGACGGCGGAGCGCCACGGCCTGGCCACGCTCGCGCTGATTCATGGCCATTCGACGCATGCGCAGGCCCCGGCGCTCTTCACGACCGCACCGGTCGGCGCTATCAAGAAGCTTTATGACGCGACCGGCTGGTCGGATCGCGATGTCGATCTATATGAAATCAACGAAGCATTTGCGGTCGTCACGATGGCAGCAATGCAAGAGCACAAGCTGTCGCATGCGAAGGTCAATGTCCATGGCGGCGCGTGTGCCTTGGGGCATCCGATCGGCGCATCGGGCGCGCGCATCATCGTGACGTTGATCGGCGCTTTGCGCAAAACCGGCGGCAAGCGCGGCATTGCAAGTCTTTGCATCGGTGGCGGCGAGGCCACCGCCATGGCGATCGAGCTCACCCAATAAGGTTGCGCCTCCGCCCGGAAATCTGCGCTGCAGACCCTGTAGATTCCTCGCGGGAAGAAAACCGTCGCGGCGCTGTTGGATGCAGCGACGCGCGGAAGGGATGCGAGGGTTTGGACGCTCGCCTACGCGCGAAAGCCGAAGACAAGTGCCACGGCGAGACAGGCGAAAAAACCAAGCGCACCCAAGAGGAGAATCACTTTGCCGATGCGTTCCGGCAGAATCACGGACAGCAGGACCCCCGCAAGCGATGCGAGCATCAGGCCAAACGTAAAGGCGGTGGTGCTACCGGCCGAAGCATGAAAACGCTGCAGCTTGATGGCTTCGAATACGATCACCGCACCGGCGGCAACAGAGATCGCGGTAAGCAGGACGAAGAATGCCGTCGAATAGGAGCTCGGAGCTCTATGTGGGTTGTAGTACATGCGCACCTCTTATGAGAATTCGTGATCGTCCCGCCCGCGGCGCGCATTCC
>JANMUI010000789.1:0-4437 GCA_031391405.1 Betaproteobacteria bacterium | reverse complement strand
AATTCGCAGAACTGTGAAGGCCAATGACCTTACTGTGTCCTCTGCGTCCTCTGTGGTTAATGAATTAGATTCTCTAGCAGCAGACCGCGCAGACTCTTCCACCCGTACTTTTGGCCTAGCCGCTCCGACTTCTCCCCAATTGCGTCGCTTGGCATCGTGCGCTAACGTGGCGGCGAGGCGGTCCCGAATTTGATGATCGGGAGCGGCACCTGAAAGGACAGTGCATGCGGGTATTGGTGGTCGACGATCATCCTCTGATTCGCGAGGGGCTGTCGAATCTCCTGCGCCAGCTCAATCCCGGCGTTGCAGTCGACGAGGCGACCAGTGTCGAGCAGGCCCTGCAGATTCTTGCACAGGGCGATCCGCTGACCCTTGCGCTACTCGATCTCAACCTGCCTGGTGCCGACGGTATGAGCCTGCTTGCTGACATGCGTCGCGATCGCCCCGAGGTGCCGGTGGTGGTGCTGTCGGGCAATGATTCGCGCGCCAATGTAATAGCGGCGATCGAAGCGGGGGCGATGGGCTTCATTTCCAAGCGTACTTCGACTACGGTGTTCGTGGGGGCCCTGCAACTCGTCCTGGCCGGTGGTATTTATATTCCGCCCCAGGCACTTGCACTCGATGCACCCGCGCCGCGGGCCGATCAGCCATCGGTGATGCCCGCCGACATTGGGCTTACGCAACGGCAAGCGCAGATTCTCGCGCTGCTCGTGCAAGGAAAACCCAACAAGCTGATTTGTCGCGCGCTTGGAATCTCCGATAGCACCGTGAAAGCGCACATCTCATCGGTGCTGCGCATCCTCGGCGTGGACAACCGCACCGAAGCGGTGATCAAGCTTGGTCGACTTGGCGTGCGCCTGCCCGCGCCGATATCGAGCGTGCACGATGCGAGCGGGTCTGCTACGGTCAAGTAGGGGAGCGATCAACCCGGCGGCGACGGCAATATCAACGCGGCGATCGCTGCCACCAACTGATCCGGCCGGTACGGCTTGCTGAAGATCGGTAAGCCCGCATCACGAACGCGCCTGAGTATCGCCGGCGCGACATCGCCCGTGAGAATCGCCACTGGAATGCCCGCGCCATAGGTACTGCGCAACGCACGGATCACCGCGACGCCGTCCGCTCCCTGTGCGAGCCGGTGGTCGCAGACGATGAGATCCGGTGGGACGCCGATTTCATCGATGAGCGCGCGCGCCTGCGCCTCGTCGGCGGCCGCCAGGGCGCTCGCGCCATGACGATCGAGCAGATCGACCAGTGCTTCGCGCACGCCTTCGTCGTCATCGATCACGACGATCACGCGGTGGCGCAACGGCATCGGCATTGCGGGTGTGGCGGCCTGGGCGACCAGTACGATACCCGCCGCCACACGTGGCACTTCAACCCAGAATACAGACCCCTTCCCGACGGTGGAGGCAAGACCAATGGGATACCCGAGCAACCGGCAGAGGCGCTGCACGATCGCCAGGCCAAGTCCCATTCCCTTTTCGCCTTGACGGCCTTTGGTATCCAGTTGCACGAACTCCCGGAAAATCTCATCGCGTTGCTCGATTGGAATGCCCGGGCCGGTATCGCGGACCTCGATGCGAACCATTGCCCCGCGCCGGCGGCATCCCACGAGGACCGCACCATTGTCTGTGTAGCGAATCGCATTCGACGCGAGGTTGGCGAGGATTCGCTCGAGCAACGCCGGATCGCTTTCCAGCCACACCGCGCTTGGGTGAATGGAGAACCGCAGCGGGGAGCGTTCGGCCATCGCCTCGTACTGGGCGCGCAACCGATCGAACAATCGCTCGACCGGGAAGCGCTCTAACCGGGCGGTCACGATGCCTGCGTCGAGCCGCGAGATATCGAGCAGCGCCTCGAGCACGCTTTCGAGGGCCTCCAGGGCGCGCTCGATGCGCCCGATCGACGGACGGTGCGCGGCGCTGGCGGAATCGAGTTTGAGCGACATGACTGCGAGACCCAGGGCCTGCAGCGGCTGGCGAAGATCATGGCTTGCCGCCGCGAGAAACTGGGTCTTGATACGGGTAGCGTGCTCCGCCTCGTCTTTCTGACGTACCAATTCGCCGGTCGCCTCGCGGATCCGTCGTTCGAGATCCTCGCGGGCGTTGGCGATCGAGGTCACCATGTCGTTGATGCCGGTCTCGAGCACTTCCAGCGCGCCGGTGGCGCTGATTCGCGCTCGTGCGGTGAGATCGCCCTGCTCGATTCGCGATACGGTATCAGCGAGTTGCAAGACCGGCCGCGTCAAGGTGCGCGCCATGCGCATCGCCAGGAGGCTCGCGGCTACCAGGCCAAGGAGCGTCAAGGCAAGCGAAACCGCGACAAGCCGCTGCCGGCCGGTCACCAGCGATTCTCTTGACAGAGAAAGCGTGACCATGCCGATCGGGCGTTCGCCTTGCGGTTGCGCGAGCTCGAACGTGCCAAGGAACGGATCGGCCGGATCACTGCGTTGTACAACCACCGGTGCGCTGAACACGAACATGGCATCGGTGAGCGGTCGGGCGCCGGCATGCACTGCGGGCGTCCGCGCTGCCCCGTCATCGACTGGCGTGCCGGCCGCGGCGAGCACCGCGCCTTCACTGGACCGGATCGCTACGCCCGCGACACCTCGTTCGTTGAGCGACCGTTCGGCCAGTCGCTGCAGGATCTCCTGGTTCGCCGAAAAGACACCGAATTCGGCCGACACCGCCAATTGACGAACGATCGTCTGGCCGCGATCGATGATCGATTCCTCGAGCTCCTGGATGCGCATATGGGTGAACCAGGTCGCCAGCGCCAGCGACACGATAACCAGCGGGACGACCGCGGCGATGACGGCACGCACGCGGATGTCCTTGAGCGCGCTACGGACGGCTCTCATCGTTCGCGCTCCCGCTGCTCGAGTTGCGTGACCAGAGCGGCGTCCTCATCGACCGCGAGATCGAGTGAACGCGCGACCGCGCGATTCACGGTCACCGTGAATGCGCGTGGATACTCGCCACCGGGTGGCGCTTGCCCGGCGAGAAGTCGGCGCACCATCGCCGCCGCCTCGCGCGCCATCTGCGTGGGCGTGGAGTACACGGCGGCGAGCGCGCCCGCCTGCACATAGGCGGGCGAGAAGCCAATCAGCGGCAAGCGCGCTCGAAACGTCGTGAGAAGGATGTGTTGAATCGTCGAGGCGCTGTAGACCCTCGCGTCCGGAACGGCCAGCAGCACGTCGGCGCCGCCGATGATGCGCATCAAATCGACATGCAGTGCCTGCGGGCTTTCCACCAGCTCATGGATGATGGTCGCCTTCTGTTCCTTCGCGATCCGTTCGAGCACTGACACCTGGGGAACGAACGAACTGGTACTCAGGACCCCAATGCGACGACGCTCGGGCGCGATCAGGCGAACCAGAGCGATCTGACGCGACCAGGGCTGATCAAGGTATACGCCTGTGACGGGACGGTGATGCCCCGTCGCGCGCGCTTCATCCCGCAAGCGCTCGAAGCTCTCACGCGGAATAAGCAAGGTGACAATCGGCGCATCCTCGCGCATGCGTGACGCGGTGCGCAGCGCCTCGGAGCCGAGTGCCAAGACGACCTCGGGCAGATTCGCTCGTTTTGCAGCGGAGGCAAGGCTTGTCGCCGCCGATACGACGAGCTCGATACCCGCCAGCTGTGCGGCAAGCTCCGCCCGCGCTTCCAGGTAGGCTGGAGCGCTATCGCCAAGAACGATCTCGACCCGCGCGACCACGGCACCCGCCCATCCGCACGCCAAGCCAAGCAGGATGACAAGCGCTTGTGACTTGCCGTGGATCGCGCGAACAAACGATTCCTGGCGTCTCATCGCACGAGGAGCTGCCACCGTTCTGACGCGCGTCTTCTCATCGAATCGGGGCTGCTTAACACTAGTCGACCTTAGTATTCGAGACGGAGCGTCGCATAGATCCGCCGGTCGAATTGGTGCTCGTCAGGAACATAGCCGTTCCGAAATTCGTTATAGCGGTCGAACAGATTGAGGCCGACGAGTGCCAATTCACCACGCAAGGCGCCGGATTTGAAATGATAGGCGAGCCTCGCGTCGGTCCGGCGATACCGCTTGATGTCCTCCCCGAAGCCAACCCACCGTATTGGATCAATCCAATATTGTGTGAGCGTGAAGCGAAGGCTCGCAGGGAGTTGTTGGACCCACATCAAGCTAGTGGAATTGCGCGGCGCCGAGCGCGCCTGGGCGGCGTCGGAGTGACGAATGTTTTGCAGCGAATGTCCAACATGGATCTGCGTCGATGACCAGGGCGACAGGCGCGCCTCGAATTCAGCGCCGCGCAGTCGTGCCGTGCCGATGTTCTCATACGTCAGGTATTGCGTTGGGATCGGGAGCGTTGTAAGCCCGGGCGGAACCGGCAACGTAACTTCGCGCTCGTCGATGAGATCCTCAAGCGAGTACGGGTCGTGCCACCAGCACTCCGTG
>JANMUI010000785.1:0-1687 GCA_031391405.1 Betaproteobacteria bacterium | reverse complement strand
TTCGGCCCCACTTTACGCTTGACGGGAGCGGCGCGATACATACTGGCGTAGCACTCCATCCATGCGTGATTGCCAACCCTCGCCAGTGGCCTTGAAGAACGCCAGGACTTCCGGGCTATAGCGGACGGAGACTAGTTGCTTCGGATTCGCTGATTTAGGACGACCGCGAAGCGTTCTCAGCGGGACCATGGCCTTGAGCTGCTTGGAGGTGAGGGGCGGGGCATCGGGGTCGGACTTTGCCGCCGCAGCAATACGCTTGTTCTCTTCCACGGTAGGCATGGAAATGACAGGGCGTTTAGAAGTTTTCGACATAGTGCTTCACCTCGCGGCGGGTGGCACGGCGCAGACTGATGATTCTCCGCACGCTGCCACGTTCAACAAAAGCCACGTAGTACAGAGTCGAGGACTCTGGCGCGAGTGCGATCATTCGCAGTTCGTCATACTCAAAACGATCATCCACCCAGACTAACGCGGCATCCCAATCAAGTTCCTCTGCGAGAGCCAGCGAAACGCCGTGAGTTGCGCGATTCGCCTTGTCCTTCGCAGCGTCGAACTCGATTCGCATGCATTACTGTAGCTACAACAATAGCGCATGTCAAGGTGCAATGGGCTGTGGGTGGTGTGGGGCCGAACGCCACATTTGAGCTGCCACCGGAGGTGGGCGAAGCCCGCCGGAGCTGGTCAGCTCGAAATATTTGTTCGGCGTCTGCAACCTCGAGCGAACCATCAAGTTGTAGACGAACTGCGCCGCTTCGGCGGACGGCTAGCGGGCTGCTCGGTGGGAGTCTTGGATCGCTCAGCGAACCGGCCAGTGACGTACTTGTGCAATACGCTGGCGATCAGCGTTTGATATGGCATACCCTCCTCGAGTGCCTTTGCTTGAATGTCGTTCAGGTCCCCAGCCGAGAGTCGAATATTGACCCGTCGATCTTTGATCGCAGTGGCGCGGGCAGCAGCTTTGAACTTCGCAAGCTCTGCCTTGGTGGCCACCGACTTGAGTTTTCCTTTTTCGAAGGCGCTGAGAATTGCGGTTTCGTATGCGTCAGTCTTCGGCATCTGATTCACCAAGATTCAGATAGTCGCGCGTCGCCTTGCGACTGGGGATGATGGTCTTGAGGAAGAAGTAATCATCTTCTTCGACGAATGGCACCAAGTACACATAGTTATCGGATGCAACCACGAGTACCCGCTGTCGTGGGTACTTCGTTGGGTTGGGGTGGGTCAGGACGTCGATAAGACCGCCCGACTCAATTGCCACCACGACATTCTCGAACGAGACGCCGCGATCGATCTTTAGGGCATCGCTTTTCTCCGGATTCCACCGAAACGGCTTCATTTCCGCATATTACGCGACTGTGTGCCTTTTGTCACCACGTCGGAAAGACGCCTAACGTTCGACATGAGCGGCAGCCGTAGGCAGGCGAAGCCTGCCGGAGGATGTCCGCTCGATGGAGGGGTTCAAGTAAGCCGCTGCGCGGCAGCGCATTGGCGCACCGTTAATTCGATCGTCTACGCGTGGGTTGTGCGCCCGCCCCGCTAGTCGAACGTCGCAATCTTTGTTCTGCTCAGTCACCCGAGGTAGCCGCCTCGGGCATTTTCCACTTGGACTGAGGAGAGTCGTCATGAACATGGACTGGTTCCAGAAATCGATGGACACGCTGAGCCTGAACGGCAAGGGCGAGCGCAC
>JANMUI010000743.1:0-5448 GCA_031391405.1 Betaproteobacteria bacterium | reverse complement strand
CCCGAGTGCCGCTGAATTCGCAAAAGGATATCGCGAGCGCGCAGTGAAGGCGGGGCTGCCTTACCAGGAAGCCGACCAGCAGGCCGCAAACGTCTTCGCGAGCTGGCAAGTTCTGGCTGCGGCAGTGACGGCGACCAAGAGTCTCGACGACAAGGTGCTGACACAATGGATCAAGACGAACAAGGTCAAGACCATCTATGGGCCCGTGCCGTTGCGGTTCGACGGGCAGAACAACTTCGGTGACGACCTCAGCAAAGTGAAACAGGTCCAGAAAAACAAGTGGGTCGTCGTGTGGCCGACGGAATTCGCGCCACCCGGTGTGAAGATGATTCTGCAATAGAAGTCGTGACCTGATCCGCCGATATCCGATTGTCGGCGAAATCAGTCAGTAGTACATTCGGGTTGGCTGCACGCTTGCCCGGCAATCCACCGCGAATGGAGGCTGGGCACCATTCTAATTTTCAGGGAGGTAACCCGATGAAATCGATGACCACAGTTCGCGCGTGCGCGGTGCTTTCCATAGCGGCAATGCTGATCGGAGCATGCGCGCAGACGCGCCAGTCATCCACGCAGCCGCAAGCCAGCGGCTCGCCCCCTACAGCGGCCAGCACCCCCGTTCCCGGTCAACAAAAGGTGGGGCCGGGACTGAACGACAAAGGTGAGGTCGTCGATTCCTCCAAGGTCCAGGCCGGCAGCGGTCAGAAGGTGAAGGGCCTCAACAATTGGGAAGGTGAAATCACCGGGAAACCCGCGCCAGGCAGCCCGTTCACCAAAATCGAGATCGGGATGTCAATGCGGCAAGTAGTCGACCTCGCCGGCCAGCCGACCGATCAGGGCGCCTATATCACCGGCAAATCATTCATTCCGTTCTACTTCGGCGCGGACCGGCATCGCTTCGAGATGGTCTACAAGAATCAAGGGCGGCTCATTTTTGCGGGCGGATCGCTTGGCAATTTCTCCGGCGGGAATCTTGTCTGGATCATCCATAACCCGAGCGAGGGCGGCTACCGGTAGCGCGATAGCGTCCCTGCGCTCGCGGGTCCGTCCACCAGAACAGGCGGGCGGACGCGATCTGATTCCCGGCTCAGCATCCCTCGACTTTGAATTCCACGCGCCGGTCGAGCGCGTCGCGCATGTCGTCGGTTCCGGTGCCGACCAAATTTTCCCGAAAGCCCTTGCCGGCAGCCTGAATTCGCCGCCCTAGGTCCGTCGATTCGGATTCAAGCCGCTTGCGGATGACCTCCGCGCGTCGCTGCGACAGCGAATCGTTGAACTGTTCGGAGCCGGTTCGGCTGGTGTGACCCACGACGACGAGACAGATCTTGCTCGCTACCGCCTGCCGAGCGATCTGCCGTAGCCAAACCTCGTACGGTCCGCTCACCTTCGCGTCGGCCCAAAACTCGGTTGAGTTGGGGCGAAACAGGAACTTCACGCCTATGTTTCGATTCGCCAAGCCACTGGCGACGATTTTCCCAAACGCTGCCTCGGCCTCAGGCAAACGCCCGAGGCGCCAATTGACCAGGTAGATACCGTTGTGTACCCGGATCTGATCACCACCGGCTGACGCAGCGGCACGGGTATACATCACGAGGGCCTCATCGAGGCGGTCCGCGTTATAGGCGGCGGTCGCTTCGGCAATCAATGTAGCGGCCGCGATCCGCTCCATGTATCGGGGATTTGCCGGCTGGCCAACCTGGCTGCGCGATGCATCCACAGCATCATCCACGGCCGCATCCTTCACCAGGACCGGGCTATCGCGGTAGTACGCGGTGGGGGTGGTATCCACGCCTGCCGATCGGCTGTGTGAAGACGCTTGTGCGACGACCAACCCTGATTTCAGATCGGTCAACGCGAGGTCGATCCGGTACGATTCCTCGGCGCTCTTGCCGCTCGGTGACGCTATCCGGGCAATCGCACCAGTCAGCACGTATTGGGCCTTGGCGAGTCCGCCTGCACTGAAGCCGACGATTTCCATGCCCGGAAATCGCGCCGCGACTCTTGCTGCAAGACGGCTCTCGATTGCCTCGGTTGCTGCCGTCTGATTGCCCGAACCGGCATCGACGATGGGATCCATGGCGAACCCGCGCTTGACCAGCTTGGACTCGAGCCGGGCGACAAAGGCCGGCAGCTTGAGCTTCTGCGTTTGAACAAACAGGTCATCGGCGACCGCGTCGATGGCAGCATCGAACGCCTGCGGCGTAGCAGGCGGTGGCGTGCGCTTGGACGCACAGCCGGCGAGGGTGGCCGTTGCAATCATGGCAGCGATGATTAACAACCATTTTGCATGCAGATGTCCCGACATAGATTCCTCCTGTTGCGCAAGCCAACCCAGTGCAGGTCTCGATCTATGGTAATCGCATTCGGGGCGCTCACCCTGTTCGACCGGGAACCGGGAAGAAGTTTGACGAACAGGGCCGTCATCGGGGGAGTTTCAGCTGAACCGGAACCCCTGCACCGCTTCTTCCCAATGCTGCCCGTCGAAGTGCATGACTTCCGCGCCGCGCACAACATCCGGATAACCGTCGAGGCATCGCACATTCACCGCGTACGCATCAGGCGCCGCGCGCGGCCGGCTGAAGGCGTGGATGCCGCAGCGCTTGCAGAACAGGTGCTGCGCTCGATTGGTGCCGAACTGGTAAAGCCCAAGCGCGTCGGCGCCCGACAGCAGCTTGAAGTCATCCGCTGCAACCCGATGCAACAACACACCCTTCTTGGTGCAAATCGAGCAATTGCATTCGGTGATGCGCGCAAGCGGCGAGCGGATCTCGAAGCGAACGGTGCCGCAATGGCAACCCCCTTGATGTACGCCGGACGTATCCATCGAAGTGACTCCTCTCAAGCCGACGGCGCCAGGCGCGCCATCACCTGCAACACGTCGAGCACCAGATCGTCCTCGAACCGGCGGCCGACGATCTGCATCGATACCGGCAGACCGTTCCGCCCCGTTCCCCATGGGATGCATCCGGCCGGGGCTTCCAGGATATTCGCGATCCCGCAGAGATCGGCCTGAGTGACGGGCGCCGGCTGCGTGAATGGAAACGCGGTCTGTCCTGCGGTCGGCAAGAGCATCACGTCGACAGCTTCCACGGCGTTCGCCAGCAAGGACCGTACCTCGCTGAATCGCCGATAGGAAATCGCCGCACGCGTACCGGATTGCTTGCTGCCAAATGCAATCATCGCGCGAAATTCATCCGAGAATCCAGCGGGATTCGCCGCAATCGCCTCACCATGGATCGCCGAGCCTTCCATTTCAATCATCAGAAGACATTCGCGCCGTACCCGCGTGAAGTCATAACCCGGCAACCGTACTTCGACCAGTGCCGCCCCGGCATCCGTCATCGCGTGCTGTGATGCTTCATAGGCCGCGAGGATTTCCGGTTCGATCTCTGTTCCTTCGAATTTCGCGATCGTGCCCACACGCAGCCCGCACACGGAATCGTGATTACGGATCCATGTTGTGCTGTACGGCGCTTTGCGCGCGTGGGGCCAACCGCGATCGAAGCGAGCACCGGCGGCGAGCAGCAACCGCAAATCCTCGACGTGGGGCGCGAGGAAGCCGACATGATCGAGCGTCCACGAAATCGGCATGACGCCGCGCGTGCTCAATAGTCCGTAGGTTGGTTTGATGCCGGCCACCCCGCAATAGGCCGCCGGTATCCGTACCGAACCCAACGTATCGCTGCCGAGCGTGCCCGCCGCCAGACCCGCCGCAGTTGCCGACCCCGAACCACCGCTCGACCCGCCCGGTGTGTAACCGGCCTGCAGCGGATTCTCGCAACGCCCGAACCATGGATTGTCGGTGGTCGCACCCAGCGCACCCTCATGCATGTTGAGCTTGCCGAGAAACACCGCACCCGCCTCGCGAAGCGCCTGCATCACGAACGCATCTTGGCGCGCGACGGCGTTGCGATAGTGATCGAACCCGCCCGCTGTCGGCATGCCGGCGATATCGATGTTGTCTTTGGCGGCGATCGGCACGCCATCGAGCGGGCCCAACGATTGACCTTTGCGCCGTCGCTCATCGGCGTCTTCGGCCTGCGCAAACGCAGTGTCCCCCGCAACATGCACGAAGGCCCGCAGGCGCGGATTGTCGCGATCGATGCGTGCGAGGTACTCGCGGGTCGCTTCGACGGAGGAGACCGCGCCCGCCGCCAATGCTCGCGATAGGGCTGCGACGCCGATAGGAAGGTTAGCCATTTGTACAGATCTCAAAAATTAGTTCGTACAGATCTCAGAAATTAATTCGTACAGAACTCAGAAATTAATTCGTACAGAACTCAGAAATTAACCACGGAGGACGCGGAGGACGCAGAGGAAAAACAGGGCGAACGGTGAAATGAAATAGCAATTCCCGTTTCTCGTTTCCCGTTTCTCGTTTCTCGTTTCCCGTTTCCCGTTTCTCGTTTCCCGTTTCCCGTTTCCCGTTTCCCGTTTCCCGTTTCCCGTTTCCCGTTTCCCGTTTCCCGTTTCCCGTTTCCCGTTTCCCGTTTCCCGTTTCCCGTTTCCCTCAACGCTTCGCACGCTCGTCCACCAGCCGAATTGGTTTCTGCCGACTCTCGATCCCTGTGACCGCGGCCAGCGCACCCGGCACCGCGAATTCCACCTCGACCTCGACCCCCAACCGTCTGCGCAGAAGCTCGCGGTATTCGGTGCTCGATGCATCCGGTTCTCTGACTTCTATTGCAACCGTCATCACGTCGCGCCCGTTCGCGTCGCGGCTTACCTTGCACACATACTCGCCGCCGAAATCCGGTCGTTCGGCAAGAATCGCGGCAATCGCCTGCGGGAAGACATTGATGCCGCGCAGCTTCACCATGTTGTCGCTGCGCCCGAGAAAACCCGTGATCCGGCGCAGATTCAATCCGAGCGGCGATGCATCGGTTCGAAAGGCCGTCACGTCATGCGTGTTGAATCGGATCATCGGATAGATGTCGTCCTTGAAGAGCACCGTGACCACCATGTCGCCGATCTCACCGTCGGCAACAGGGTTCGCCGATTCGATGTCGAGCAGCTCAAGATACTGCGCGTCCTCCATGACATAGAGACCAGCATGGTCGGGACCTTCGCCTGCGATGATGCCGGTATCGCCGACGCCATACCAGTCGAAAACCTCCGCGCCGCCCCAAGCATCGCGCACGGCATTGCGATCCTCGCCGACATGCCCGCTGATCATGCGGATCTTCAGATCGCGACCGCATTCGAGCCCCGCTTCGCGCGCGACCTGACCGAGATGCTTGATGTAATCGCCGAACCCCACGATAACGGTCGAACCGAAGTCGCGCATAAGCTCGACTTGCGTTTGCGATCGCGTTTCGATGCCCGTACCAGCCGGCATGAAGATCGCGCGCGTCCAGTGCGTGAACACTTCGCGGATGTAGTGGCCACCGTTCACCATGCCGTGCCCGTAGACAGAATGCACGATGTCGTCGTCTCGCAGGCCTTGCAACA
>JANMUI010000738.1:0-12953 GCA_031391405.1 Betaproteobacteria bacterium | reverse complement strand
CCCTGAGCCCGTCGAAGGGTAACGCAGGCTCGTCGACGTCGCGCGGCGAGCCGCTCACGGATTCTCCAGCATTCACCCTTCGACGGGCTCAGGGCGAACGGTCGATCTTCTAACCCGCCCAAATTCGCCCAAATTCGCCGCTTAAGTAAGTGCCATTCAAGTCTGACTGCACATTTCCCGTTTCCCGTTTCTCTTTTCCCGTTTCCCACTCGGCCTTTCAACCTACTCCAGAAACTCCGCCCTCGGCTGGTCACCCGCTTGCACGGTCATGAGAATCCCCATTTGCTCCTTGTCCCCGTCTGAGATATTAATGAAGCGTCGCGGCACACCCGCCAGCATGGAGCAAACATCCAGCGGGTCGAGGTCCACATGCTGGTCCGCTTTCGAGCCCCAGATGACACGCCATCGGCCCTTGATCGCGATGAAGGTCTCGTTCGTGTCGTGGTTGTGGAGCTTGGGGCCGTTGCCCGGCTTGGCTTCCACATACGAGAGCGTGAAGCCTTCGTTGATCGGAATGGCGGAGAGCGGGTCTTGCGCACCATCGACAATCAGGCCGGTGCCGATCACGAGGTAGTTGCGCCGCTCATGCCCCGGCAGTTTGCTGTCCGGATAGCGCTCCGGCGGGAACACGAGATTCTTGTAGCGCGCGACCCGCTTCAGTATTACTTCGCTCGATGCTTCCTTCGATTCCATCGTCTGATTCTCCTTTGCGTTGCTAATCGACCTTACCGATCTTCTGTATCACGGCGCCGAGCCGCGGCTCCTCTTTCGCGAGAAACGCCTTGAACTGAGGGGCATCCATGTGTGCGATCGGCAGGTTGAGCTTGGCCATCTGTGCGATCAATTCCGGGTCGCGCAGGGCCTTGGTGAAGCCCTCGCGTATTGCTTTCTCAATGCTATCTGGAAGTTGCGCCGGCGCAAACACACCGACCCACAGGTAAAAGTCGACATCCGGAATGCCTGACTCCATGACGGTGGGCACATCGGGCATGGTCGCGATGCGCCGGCTGCCGGTGATGGCCAGTGCGCGCAGATCCCCGCGCATGACCTGAGGAATCGCGGCGGCGGGCGACACCATCGTCGCCACGACATGGCCGCCCATCACGGCCATGAGTGCAGGACCGCCCCCTTGATAGGCCACATGATTGAACTTCACGCCCGCGTTCAGCGCGATCATCTCCATCGGGACATGCACAGCCGAATAATTGCCCGACGATCCGTATGCGACCGCACCCGGTGCCTTGCGCGCGGCGTCGATCATTTCCTGAAGCGTCTTGTAGGGCCCGTCATTCTTCGCAATGATCACGAGCGGATCTGCAACAAGGAGACCGAGCGGCGTGAATTGATCGAGCGTGAACGATGGTGCGCGCCCGAATACGCGGTCGGACGCGGGGATCGTGATCATGCTCATGTGAGCAAGCAGCAGCGAATAACCATCCGGTTTCGAGGTCGCCATGGCCACCGCCCCGACGCCACCACCACCACCTGGACGATTGATCACGATGACGGGTTGCTTCCATACGCGTTCCAGCGCGGCCGCGACCGGCCGTGCAGTGAGATCGATGACCCCGCCGGGTGGGAAGGGCACGATCAGTTGGACGCGCCGGTCCGGAAACACGTCGTTCGCGAGCGTCGCGCCGGAACACAGTACGATGAGGCCCATCACTGCAACAACGCGCAAGGCAGATGCTTTCACGAATCGTCTCTCCTCATCTTCGTGCAGGCCGAGAACGATAGACCGGGCGGCAAGCTTCGGCAAGCGCCAACTCACGCTGCGCTACTTTTCACCACAGAGGACGCGGAGGACGCAGAGGAAAAGCAGGGTGATGGGTGATCGGGATTGGCGTTTCTCGTTTCCCGTTTCCCGTTTCCCGTTCTGTGGTGGATCTCTATGACCGCCGTATCCAGAATCGCAACTGCGCGAGCAGCAGCTCCGTTTCCACCGGCTTGGCGATGTAGTCGCTGGCGCCGGCGGCGATGCATTTTTCGCGGTCCCCTGGCATTGCCTTGGCAGTCAGCGCGATGACCGGCAGAGTCTCCAAGCCCTTCATTTCGCGGATGCGCTGCATAATCTCGTAGCCGTCCATCCCGGGCATCATGATGTCCATTAGCACGGCGTCGAAGGTCGGATCCGCCTCCAGGATCTCGAGGCAATGCTTGCCGTTGTCAGCGTGCTTGGCCTCGACCTTGGCGTTTTCCAGGATGGCGAACAGCGCATAGACGTTGCGAATGTCGTCGTCGACCACCAGCACCTTCGCTCCCGCCAACACGTCGCCATGCAGGCGCTCAAGCGCGGCGCGCGCCGGCGCAGGCAGGGCGCTTAACGGGCGGTGCAGGTACAGCGACACCTGGTCGAGCAGCTGATCGATCGATCGAGCATCCTTCACTAGCACCGACTCGGCCAACTGGTTTAGCCTCGATTGCTGCTCGGTCGTGAGGTCCAGGCCGGTATAGACGACGATCGGCAGATCGTCGATGTGCAGCTCATCGCGCACCGCTTCCAGAAACTCGAAGCCCGACAAGCCCGGCAGCCGCAGATCGAGCACGACACAGTCGAAGCGCTTGCTGCGCAGTTGCGGCAGCCCCTCCTCGGCGCTTGCGGCCAGGGTCGTCTCGAAGCCATCGCCTTCGCCGAGGGCTTGCAGGATTTGCCCCCGCGTTGCGGGGTCGTCTTCGACAATCAGAACCAGCGAGCGCGCGCGTGCAGTGGCAACCCTGATCCGGTCGAACAGCTCGCCGAGCGCCGCTTCGCTGACTGGTTTTTGCAGATAGCTTGACGCGCCCTGGCGCAGCCCGCGCGGCCGCTCGTCTTCGCCCGATACGATGTGGACCGGAATGTGACGGATGCTCAAATCGTCGTTCACGTATCGCAGCAGCTTCCAGCCGTCCAGGTCGGGCAACGTGACGCTCAGCGTGATGGCCGCGGGCTGGTGCTGGCGCGCAAACTGCAGCGCCTCGGCCGCGGTGGTCGCGACCAGCCCCTTGAACGCGTGGCGATGCGCGATGTCGAGAAGTAATTTGCCGAATACTGGGTCGTTCTCGACCAGCAGGAGCACGGCATCGCCGGACGCTATTGCCGCCCGATCGTCCTCGACGGCGCTGGACGCTGCGCCTGGGGGATGGCGGTACTCGACTTGGCGGCCAGGGGGCACGGCGGTGGTGGACTTGATGGCGGCAGACTCAGGCGCGGCGGGCCGAGGCACGTAGGCGAACGGCAGGTAGAGCGTGAAGGTGCTGCCCGCGCCGGGTTGGCTCGTCAGGACGATCTGGCCACCCAGCAGGCTCGCGATCTCGCGGCTGATCGACAAACCCAACCCGGTGCCACCATATTTGCGGTTGGTGGTTCCATCGGCTTGCGCGAACGCTTCGAAGATGAGTTGTTGCTTTTCAGGTGCAATGCCGATTCCCGTATCGGTGACCGCAAACGCGATCACCCCTTCGGCCTGGTCCAGGCTCGCCTGCGGCCGGGACCAGCCCTCGGCCGCGTGCCGAATGGCGAGCTTGACCCTGCCGTGCTCTGTGAACTTGAAGCTGTTGGCGAGCAGGTTCTTCAGCACCTGATCCAGGCGGTTGGCGTCGGTGCGGATGGCCTCGGGCAACTTCGGGTCGAGGCTCACCTCGAATTCGAGATGCGGCGCGACATGGCGGAAGTTGCGCTCGATTTTCGCGCACAGAATCGCCAAGTTGACTGCCCCGACGTACACCTCGACCTGGCCCGCCTCGATCCGCGACAGATCGAGGATCTCGTTGATCAGGCGGAGCAGGTCCGAGCCGGACTGGTGCATGGTTTCGGCGAATTCGATCTGTTTGGGGCTAAGGTTCTCCTCCCGGTTGTCGGCCATAAGCCTCGACAGGATGAGCAGGCTGTTCAGCGGCGTGCGCAGCTCGTGCGACATGTTGGCGAGGAACTCGGACTTGTATTTCGAGGCCTGCGCCACCGCGGCGGCGACGCGCAACTCCTCGTTACGTATCCTGGTCAGCTCTTCGGCCTGCTTGTGCGCGGTGATGTCCTCGACCAAGCCAAACATGGGCCCCGCGGTACCGTCCGCTTGGTTGAAGGTTCCGCCGTGGACCCTGATCCAGCGCAATGCTCCATCGGCGCGCCGGATGCGGCACTCGAAGGTCCAGGGTTGGTGGTGTGCTATCGCGTGCTGGAATACCCGGTGCACCTCGGCGCGGTCCGCCTCGATCACATACTGCTGCAGGAAGATCTTGTACGACCACTGCGGCAGCAGCTGTTCGTAGCCGAAAATCTGGTCGTGCCGCGGCGAGCGCCAGACGGTGTGGTCCACGAGATTGAACTCCCATGCACCCAGCTGAGCCACGTGCAAGGCAAACCGCCATCGCCCCTCACTCTCGCGCAGCGCCTCCTCGGCGCGTGCGCGTTCGACGCGCACCCAGACGCGTGCCGCCAGCTCGGTCAGCAACTCGGCGTCTTCCCGTGGCCACGCATGCGGTTCGCTGCGCAGCGCGCTCAGCAAGAACTTCCAGCGCCCGTCCGCCACGTACGGCGCGCTCACCAGCGAGCGGACCCCTAGCGACTCGAAACGCTGCACCGCCGCCGATTCGCGCGAGTCACCGTGCACGTCTTCGGTGACCTGCGTTATCCCGGCTGCGAACTGCCGCCGACCTTCCTCGTTGCGGAAGTCCGCGAGGCGATAGACCCCCACGAGGCTCTTCGCATCGACCGCATGATGATCGTGCAGCACCGTGGCCTGCTCCGCGGCTTCGTCGATCTCCACCAGCAGGCAGTGCTTCAGGTTCAAATGCTGCGCAATCCGCTCACTCGCCACGCGCATGATTTCCACGGATGCGACGAGCGGGGCGAACAGCTTTTGTATCTCGGCCAGGAAGGCGAGGTTGCGCTCCCTCTGCACGCGCTCGGTGATATCCAACACCACGGCGATCACGCATGGCCCGTGAATGGTTTGCACCGGCGCAGCGTAGGTGACCGCGAAAAATCGCTTGGCGTCCCTTTCCGTGCGGGGCGGCATCTCGAGCTCGTAGGTGAACCCCTCCCCGGCGAAAGCGCGGTCCAGCTTGGGGCGGATCTGGCTGTCATACACTGGCCCGAATACGTCCGCCACGTGCTGGCCGATGATTTGCACGTTGGAAAGGCCGAGAACCTCGGCGTAACCAGCACTGGCAAAGACATAGCGATGATCGGCCGCGAGCATCACCAAGCCGACGCTGGCGTGGTCGGTGATGGTGCGCAGCAGGGTCTCGTGCTCGCGCAGCTTGGTCTCGGCTTGGGTCCGCTTGTCGAGCGCCGTGAGCGCCACTTGACCCATCAGCGAAATGATCGCGCCTTCGACCGCAAAGAGCGCCAGGCGGGTCGCTTCGGCCACGCTGACAAAGTGAAACGATCCAATCGGCTCGATAAGGAACCAATCCGCCAGCACGATGGAGAACCCGGTGGCGAGCAGGCCCGGGCCGAGACCGCCGCGCCACGCAGCGAGCACCACCGCGACGACGAAGATCAGCATCGGCGCTGCGTCCCCGAGCAGGGGTTCGAGCATCGCGCGGAGCGCCAGCGCCACGAGTGGAGCCGCGACGGCGAGGCCGTAGCGTGTCGTGAGCGAAGCAGGGGTCATATTGAAAGCGTGCTCAGGAGGCGGGGTACGGCGCACCCCTTTGTTCTCTTCACGAATGGCCTGCCGTCGTACGGAATCGGGAAGCTTAATATTGGGAAGCTTAATTCAAGCGGCGCCGAGTGCCTAGCAGCTTGGTGCACTCGAGGGCGGGCAACGGGCGGCTGAACAGGAAACCCTGGATTTCGCAGCAGCCCAGGCCCTCGGCGGGGGAATGCTCACGCAGGAACGCGACCTGTTCCGCCGTCTCAACGCCCTCGGCGAGCACCGGAATGCCCAGGTCGCGCGCGAGCGCGAGCACCGCCGAAGCGATGGCGCGATTGATCGGGTCGGCGTCGATGTCGTGCATGAACGACTGGTCAACCTTGATTCGATCAAACCGAAAGCTCTTTAGAAAACCCAGGCTGGAGTACCCGGTGCCGAAGTCGTCGATCGAGATGTGCACGCCGATTGCCTTCAGGTCGCGCAGTCGTGCCAGGCAGTGCTGGTCCTGGAAGACCGCCGACGATTCGGTAATTTCGAGCTCGAGCAGGCGCGGTTCCAGTCCGAACTTAGCGAGCGCTGCGCGCACGGCGGCGACGATGTCATCGCTCTTCAGCTGCCGGGGCGAGACGTTGATCGCCATCACTTCGAAGTCGAGGCCTGCATCATGCCACGCGCGCGCTTGGCTACAGGCACGCTGCAGCACCCATTCGCCAAGCCGCACGATGAGGCCGGTGTCCTCGGCCAGCGGTATGAACTCGCTCGGACCGACCAGGCCCAGCT
Organism: Betaproteobacteria bacterium; assembly: GCA_031391405.1. Taxonomy (GTDB): domain Bacteria; phylum Pseudomonadota; class Gammaproteobacteria; order Burkholderiales; family SG8-39; genus SHXR01. Next base: position 6,597 of record JANMUI010000738.1, on the reverse strand, counting down.
CCGGGCTCTGCCAGCGCAGCAGCGCCTCGAATCCGCACAGTGCGCCGTCCGGCAGCACCACGCGCGGCTGATAGTGCAACACGAACTCATCGCGCTCCAGTGCGCGGCGCAGGCCCCGCTCCAGCATGACGCGGCGCTTGCTCCGCGCGGCCAGCCCCGCCGTGCAGAAGTGGTAGCCGTCGCCGCCCTCGTGCTTGGCCTGGGCCAGCGCGATTTCGCTCGCCTTGAGCAGGCTGGCCGGGTCCTTGCCGTCGTGCGGCGAAGCGGCGATGCCGACATGGGCCGAGATCGACACTTCTTCGCTGGCCAGCGCGAACGGTGCTGCCAGCGCGGCGATCGCATCGCTCGCGGCGCGCACCGCATCGGCCGCGTCGATCAGATCAGGCAGCACGAGCGCGAACTGATCGCCTTCGAGGCGGGCGATCAGGTCATGATTGCGCGCCACGCCCCGCAGCCGCGCGGCAGCCTCGCGCAGCAGTGCGTCGCCCGCCGCGTGTCCGAGGCTGTCGATCACGTGCCTGAAGCCGCCCAGATCGAGAAGCGCCAGTGCAACGCTGCGGCCGCGATTCTGTGCGGCGTCCAGGGCCTCGGTGAGGCGCTGTTCCATTGCCAGGCGATTCGGTAGGCCAGTGAGCAGGTCGTGCTGGTTCAGGCGGGCGAGCTGCTCGGCCAGCTTCGCCTGGGCATCGAGGTCCCGTTCGAGCTGGTGGTTGGCGGCCTCCATCGCCGCCGCCTTCAGCTTCAGTTCGGTATTGCGGTACAACGCGATGAACACGTCGACCTTGGAGCGCAGAATGGTCGGGTCCACCGGTTTGAACAGGTAATCCACTGCCCCCGCTTTATAGCCTTCGAGAAGCTTGGGGTTGTCGGGTGTGTACGCCGTGACGAAGATGATCGGGGTGCGGCTCGAGTGCTCGCGCTGGCGAATCAGCGCGGCGGTCTCGAATCCGTCCATGCCCGGCATCTCCACGTCCAGTAAGATCAGCGCGAAGTCGCGTTGCAGCGCTAGGCGCAGCGCTTCGACGCCCGAGCTGGCATGCACCAGGTCGGCCCCCGCTTGCTCCAGCGTCGCCTTGAGCACAAAAAGATTGACCGGGTTGTCGTCCACCAGCAGGATGGCAGGGAGGGTGTTCATGTTGTTGGGCTCCTCGGCGAATTTGCCACTTTGAACCGGGTCTAGCTAAAGTCCTTGCCGGCTTCGAATGAACGCAGCGCATGGATCGGCCGGCAGCGGCATGCTGATCCATTCGCCCTGGATCTGGTCGCAGCCGAGGTCTTGCAGAAATCGCAGCAGGATCAGCGCAAAGTCGCGCTTGAGCAGGCAGCGCAGCGCATCGGCGCCCGAGGCCACGCCCACGAATTCGATGCGGGCCCCGGCAAGAACCGCCTCCATCGCGAGCAGATTGGCAGGCTCGTCGTCAACGACCAGGACGGGGACGTTCAGTTTGAATGGGTCCCCCAACCGGTTGCCAAGTCGTGGACGCCACGAAGCGCGAGGAGCATCATCCAGCGACAGCGCTTTCAGTCGCTCGCGTTGAACCAGGGATCGGCCGGCGGCGTGTAACACGGTGCTGGTCATCGACGCACTCCGAGACTTCAGCGTGTACTTTCGATCGGGTCGTGATTTCATGCGCCTTCGAGACGGTCAACATCATAGATAGACAAGATAGGCCTCGTGGCGTCCGTTTTATCGGGACCTGTTCTGATTGCCACCTAGTGCGAATTATTTCTCGACTCACCGGGGGGGCAGCAGCGAGCTGATCATCACCAGTTGGACGGCTGAAATGCGACCGATGCTCGCGACGCTACTTGAGGATCACGCCACCCTGCGCCCGCATGATCCGGCGCTCATCGATTCCGGTCGTACCATTTCCTATGCCGAGCTCGATGCGATGCGATTGGGTGGATTTCTGGTCAGTCCCGAAGAGATCGAGGAAACCATGCGGCGCATCCAAGGGATTACGGATGCGCAGGTGGTGGCGATCGAAATCGGACGCGCAACCCGTTGTGTCGCATTCGTCATCCCGGTCAGCGGCGCGGCACCGCGCGAAGCGGATGTTGTTGCACGCTGTGCCGCTGTGATGGCGCCGTTCAAAGTGCCGGCGCGGGTGTGGATGGTCGATGCATTCCCGACGACGCCAAGCGCGAACGGTACGAAGATTCAGCGTGGGAAATTGCGGGAGATGGCTCTAGGATTTTGCGCAGGGGAACGCGCGAAATCGTGAAGTATTTTTCACCGCAGGGGACACAGAGGACGCAGGGGAAACGGGAAACGGGAAACGGGAAACGCCAAGCCCATGCACCCTTCCCCCATCTTTTCCTCTGCGTCCCCTGCGTCCTCTGTGGTGAATATTTAAGCCCGACTTTGGACGAGGACTCTAGTCCACCTTCGCTCCCGATATCTTTACCAGCCACGCTTGCCGCTCGCGATCCTTCGCGAGCCATGCGCTGAATTGCGCCGGCGTATCGGCCACCGTTTCGAACGCGAATGGCTCCATGTTCTTTTCGCGAAATGCGGTGCTCTGTAAAATCGTACGGGCGTCGTTACCGATCTTATCGACGATGGCTTGCGGCGTTTTCGCCGGTGCCGCCAATCCCATGTAGAAGCTCGCCGCGAAGTCCTTGTAGCCCAGCTCCGCAAACGTGGGTGTGTCGGGCAGGACTTTGGCACGTTGGGCACCGGACACTGCGAGCGCCTTGAGCTTGCCCCCGGAAACGAGCGGCTGAATCACCGACAGGGCACCGAACACCGAATCGATCTGCCCGCCCATGATGTCTGCCAACGCGGGCGCGAGCCCTTTGTATGGCACGTGGTGCATGTCGACTTTGGCGAGATTCGCCAGCCACGCTGCCGCGAGATGCTGGGCGCCGCCAACGCCGGACGAGCCGTAGGTAATCTTGCCGGGATTCTTCCTGGCGAGCTCAACAAACTCCTGCAGCGTTTTCGCAGGATTTGCATTGCCCACGGCGAGCGCCATGTTGACCGATACGACCCGCATGATCGGAGAAAAATCCTTGACCGGGTCGTAGGGCAGCTTGCTGAAGAGGAACTGGTTTAACGAATACGATGCGTCGGTCGCAAGCAGCAGGGTGTAGCCATCGGCAGGAGATTTCGCGACCAATTCAGCCGCGATGATTTCACTGCCGCCCGCGCGATTCTCGATGAGAACCGATTGCTGCCAGACATCGGTCAATCGTTGGCCAAGGGCGCGGCCCAGCACGTCGACCGGACCGCCCGCCGGATACGGAACGATGATCCGCACCGGTTTGTTCGGGAACGCCTACGCGGAGGACAGTGCCGGAAACAGGGTACCCACCAAGCCCAGTGCAACGGGCAGGGCAGTGAGAAGTCGTCTGATCATCGAGTGGGTCCTATGGTTGATTGTCATCGGGAAACTTCGCAAGCTACCCCGCCGTTTCCTTGCGGGCGTGCCGTGCGCGCCTGATCGCGTGCCAGACTCTTTCCGGCGTGGCGGGCATGTCGAGGTGATCGACGCCAAGCGGCGCGAGCGCATCGAGAATAGCGTGAATGAGCGCTGCGGGCGTGCCCACGGTTCCACCTTCGCCAGCCCCCTTCACACCCAGAATATTGGTCGGGCTCGGCACATCCCGACTAACGATTGAGATGGCGGGAATTTCATCGGCACGCGGGATCGCGTAGTCCATGAACGACCCCGACATCAGCTGACCCGTCGCCTTGTCATACACCGTGCGCTCGAACATCGCCTGTCCAACGCCTTGCGCGATGGCGCCATGCATCTGCCCGTGCACCACGGCCGGATTCACGGCGCGCCCGGAATCATCGACAACTGAGAGCGCGACGATTTGTACGACACCGGTTTCCGGGTCGACCTCGACTTCGCAGACTTCGCACCCGTTCGCGAACGCGAAGGATGGATTCTCGTGCATCTTCGCGGCCGCCAAGGTCGTGCCGAACGAGGCCGGCAACTCGCCTGCCGCCGCCGCTCGTGCGACCTCGAATATGCCAATGCTGCGATCCGTGCCCGCCACCCGAAATGCGCTGCCGGAATATTCAATGTCGGCTGCAGATGCTTCCATCACATGCGCGGCCATGTTCTTCCCCAATGCGATCGCCAGGTCCACGACTTCCGCGGCCGCGCTTCCCGCCCGCACCATCGAACGCGAGGCGAAGGTGCCAACACCTTTGGCCACCTTGTCGGTATCGCCCATGACGATGCGGACGGCCTCGAACGGCACGCCAAGCCGCTCGGCGACGACCTGGGCGAAGACGGTTTCATGGCCCTGCCCTTGCGAATGGCTGCCCACCGGCACGTCAACCGTGCCGTCCGGATTCACGCGGACCTCGGCATATTCCTGTGGCACGCCGCCGGTGCCTTCGAGATACGGCCCAAGCGCGATACCCCGCAGCACACCGCGTCGCATCGATGCTTCGCGTCGCGATGGAAATCCTGCCAAGTCGCCCAACACGATCGATTCATCGAGGCGCGCTGCGTAGTCGCCGGAATCGTAGACGGCGCCGGTGGCAGTGCGGTACGGAAACGCATTGGCGGGGACCATGTTCGCGCGACGCAGCGCTGCCGAGTCGCGCCCCGTCTCGCGCGCCGCTTTCTCGATCAACCGCTCAACGGTATATACGCACTCGAAGCGCCCGACGCCCCGATACACATTGATCGGTACGGTATTCGTGAAGGCGCCGGTGACCCGCAGATGGATGGCCGGAATCGCATAGAGGCTCGAAATCATCCGCTGCATATTGAGAACGGTCGAGAACGGCACGCACGGGGCAACGTAGGCACCAACGTCGGTGATCGAGTGCACGCGCAGTGCGACAATGCACCCGTCGGCATCGAGCGCGAGCTCGCCTTGTATCTGATGATCGCGTGATTGCGCATCGCTCACGAAGCCTTCGGAGCGCGTACTCGTCCATCGGACCGGTCGACCCAGGCGACGCGCCGCCCAAGCGATCGCGATGTACTCCGGGTACGCCTGGATCTTGGAACCGAATCCGCCCCCAACGTCACCCGAAACACAGCGCACGCGCTCGATCGGCAGGCCTAGTATCCGAGCGAGATTCTCGGCCAGCGCGTGGACGCTTTGCAGACCTGCGTGGACGGTCATGCGTGCGTTCGTCGCGTCCCATTCGGCAAGGGCCGCGCGCGGCTCCATGAAGCAGGTGACCAGCCGATTGTCGATGAGGGCGATCCGCGTCACATGCGCCCCTTTCTCGAAGGCGCGTGCCGTGGCAATTGCATCGCCGCATTGCCAGTCGTACGCGCGATTCCTCATCGGGACGTCGAGATGAATCGCCACTGCGCCGGCATCGAGCGCGACCTTTGCGTCAATGATTGCGGGTCGCTCGCCATAGCGCACGACTACGGATTCGGCGGCGTCTTGCGCGATCGCCGGCGACTCTGCGATCACAATGGCTACCGGTTCACCGACATGACGCACGCGATCGCAGACGAGCGCATGCCACGCGGGTTCCGCGAAGGGCGTGCCGTCGATGCATCGGGTGCCGCCGCTACGCTCGGCGATCAGCGTGGGAATCGGACCGACGCCGTCAGCGACCAGGTCCCGGCCGGTAAAGACGCCGAGCACACCGGGCATCGTGAGCGCAGCATTGATGTCAACGCTGATCAGATCCGCATGGGCATGCGGTGAACGCACGAACACGGCGTGCGCCTGCTTGTCGACGCGCATGTCGTCTGTATAGCGACCCGCTCCGGTGAGAAGCCGCAAGTCTTCGCGCCGGGCGACCGAAGCGCCGATGCCGGTGGTTGTCATGGTCCGCCCTTGTGGGTCCTTCACTCGACCTTCGCCGCCGACACCTTGATCGCGCGCCGGTACTTCTCCTGATCGACGCGGATGATCTCCGCGAGTTGCTCCGGTGTGCCCGCCGCAGGTTCGACGCCGACGGCATTCGTGCGGGTCGCGAACTCGGGGGTTTGCGCGGCGCTCCGAAGTGCAGAGGAAAGCTTTTCGATTATCGGACGCGGCGTACCGGCCGGCTCGAACAGCCCCAGCTCGCCAGGGAAATCCACGCCGGTCGCGCCCACCTCCGCCATGCCGGCAACATTCGGGGCGAGAGGTGATCGCTTCTGCGTTGTCGCACCGATCACTTTTACCTGCCCGGTCTTCACAAACGCCATGAGATTCGTGAGTCCGGCCAGCACGACCGGAATCTGGCCGCTCACCAGCGCAGGAACGGATTGGCCTGCACCCTTGTAAGGCACATGCTGCATATCCAGACCCATCGTTGCCTTGAACGTCTCCATCGCGAGGTGATGCACCGTGGCATTGCCTGATGAACCGTATTGCATCGTGCCCGGTTTCGAGCGGACGAGCGCGACAAACTCTGCGAGGGTGTTGGCCGGGACCGAAGAATGGACGGCGATGAACATCGAGGAGGTCGTCACCATCCCAACCGGTGCGAGGTCTTTCACCGGGTCATACGGTGCTTTGGCCATCATCGCGGGCGCCACCGCCCATTGGCCGGAGTCGGCGACCAGGAGCGTGTACCCGTCCGGCTGCGCTTTCACGACGATCTCGGTACCGGAAACGCCACCCGCGCCCGGCCGATTCTCGATGACACACTGCTGATTGAGAAACGGTGTG
>JANMUI010000712.1:0-15914 GCA_031391405.1 Betaproteobacteria bacterium | reverse complement strand
TCCTCGCTCATGGAGCCGATGATCATGGCCGTCCTCGGTGTAATAATCGGTGGCTTGGTCGTAGCGATGTACCTTCCAATCTTCAAGATGGGCTCCGTGGTTTGATTGTCTTTTGCATCGTGCGACGGCCGCGTTCGGCGTTCGCGAACAAACTCCTCTATCTCCAATGGGCAATTTAAGCTGGTTGAATGATCCCTGGGCCTTCACGCTCACCGCGAGCGTGTTGGGTCTCTTGATCGGCAGCTTCCTCAATGTAGTGATCCATCGATTGCCCAAGATGATGGAGCGCGAGTGGCGCGAACAATGTGCCGATCTGTCTGGACAAGCCATCGCCGAGGCGCCACCCCAAACCCTTGTGCGACCGCGCTCTTCATGCCCCAGTTGCGGGCATCAAATCACCGCGTTCGAGAACATTCCCGTGCTGTCTTACCTGATGCTGCGCGGAAAATGCTCCGCATGCGGCGCGCCAATCGGCATTCGCTACCCGATCGTTGAAATCCTGACCGGCGCCCTGTTCGCCGGAGCGGCACTCAAGTTCGGATGGAGCGCTGCTGCGATCGCGGCAATGGTCTTCCTTGCGGCCTTGCTTGCACTTTCGTTCATCGATTTTGACACGCAATTTCTTCCCGACGACATCACGATGCCGTTGATCTGGGCGGGCTTGATCGTCAACCTCTGGGGAACATTTGTTGATCTGAGAAGTGCGGTAATCGGTGCGATTGCCGGGTATCTCGTGTTGTGGGCAGTCTATTGGTTATTCAAGCTGGCGACCGGTAAGGAAGGAATGGGATTTGGCGACTTCAAGCTGCTCGCGGCGATTGGTGCGTGGATGGGATGGAAAATTCTTCCGTTTGTTATCCTCGCGTCGTCGCTGGTCGGCGCGATTCTCGGGATTGCACTGATCATCATTGCCAAACGCGGACGCGAAGTGCCCATGCCATTCGGACCATATCTCGCGATCTCGGCGGTGCTTGCTCTCTTTTTCGGCAACGCCATCATCGACTACTATCTCGCACGACTCACTTGAATCGTTGGGGGTAAGTTCAGCCATGAAGCTCATCGTCGGATTGACGGGGGGAATTGGCAGCGGCAAATCAAGGGTCGGCCGCGAGTTTGAAGCACACGGCGTCGTCGTCGTCGACGCCGATGCTTTTTCGCGAGCCTTGACGGCACCCGGAGGTGCGGCAATTGACGCAATTAGAGCGCAGTTTGGCGCTGACGTTATCGATGCCTCGGGTGCCCTCGACCGCGCACGAATGCGGGGCTTGGTATTTTCAGATCCTGCTGCGAAGCGAACACTGGAATCGATTCTGCATCCAATGATACGAACGCAGTCCGACCGTCTCGTCGCGGGCGCGCAATCGCACTATGTGATCTTGATGATTCCGCTCCTGGTCGAATCCGGGGCACCGCGAAAAAGGTGCCACTTGATCGCCGTCGTGGACTGTCCCGAGGAGATTCAGATCGAACGCGTCATGCGTCGCGATCGACTGACCCGAGCCGAGGTCGAGTCGATCATGAAATCCCAGGCCTCGCGCCAACGCCGCCTGGATAACGCGGACGACGTGATCGACAACAGCGGTGCGGAATCGGCGCTTGTCGAACAGGTTGAGGGGCTCCATCGAAAATATTCCGGTCTTGCCGTTTCGCGAGCGTGGCCGACACCGCGCTGAGGGCAGGATCGGCTCGCTCGACTTGAATCGAGCGAATCGAATCGCATGTGCGCACGTCGGGATGGATCATCCGTTTGATTTCGCCCGCCTCGCCTGCGCGTACCGTGTAAAATCGCGCGAGGTTGGCGCATGGTCCGACCACGGAAGAGTGCAAGAACTAACAGGTGCTACAACCAAGTGAGCGCGGCGTTGATCACCTACGAATATCCCCTGATCGAGCGCGTGAGAACGCTGCTCCGACTCGAGACGCTGTTCGCGCGCGCGGAACTGTTCATCAATCGAACCGACCCGCAGGATCATCACGTCGCACTGCTGAGCCTTTTCGAGATCCTCGAAGTGGTTGGCCGCGCGGAGCTGAAGTCCGACCTGCTTCAGGAACTGGAGCGGCAGCGCCAGGTCATGGCATCGTTTCGAAGCAACCCGGACGCCGACCAGCGGATCCTTTCAGGCGTCGTGGATGGTATCGAGCGGGCAGCCGGCGCCATCCACGGAATGTCCGGCAAGGTCGGACAGCACCTTCGGGACAACGATTGGCTAATGGGAATCCGGCAGCGTGCCGCGATTCCCGGTGGCGCGTGCGAATTCGACCTTCCGTCCTATCACCGATGGCTGCATCGCGAAGACTCGGCACGCGTCCAGGCTCTACAACGGTGGGTGAGCCCGATGCTGCCGATCCGTGACGGCGCAATACTGGTTCTGGCAATGCTGCGTGAAAGTGGAAAGCCGCAGCAACTCAGCGCACCGCAGGGCGTTTTTCAGCAGTCTCTTGGCGGGCGCGTGGTGCAGATTGTTCGGATCAAGGTTCCGATCTGGCCCGAATGCGTTCCGGAAGTGAGCGCGAACCGCTATGCGCTGAACATCCGGTTTACGGTGCAAGGTGATGATCCACGTCCCCGCACGGTTGAACAAGATGTCCCGTTCGAGCTCACCTTCTGCAGCCTATGAGCCGAGCGAAGGTCGTCGGTTGTCCACGTTGCGGGACGCAGGTCGAATGGGGTCCAGGATCGCCTTTCCGACCCTTCTGCTCGAAGCGGTGCAAGCTGGTCGATTTTGGTGCTTGGGCTACCGAACGCTATCGGGTCGCTGGACCCGATCTTGATCCAAATGCGGGTGAGGACGAGAGCGCGCCGAAGTCCGACCCAAAATGAACTAGCGCCATGCTGTTCGACGGACCGCAACACCATGCGCGCCGTGGGTCCATGCGGTTTCCAGATAGGCGCGTGCCAGACCGCCTGATGCGAATACCGGAAGTGCGTAGTCTTCGATCAGGCGCGAGAATCGCTGCCAACCCATAGGCGCGCGGGAATTGCCTGACGCACCTTCAACGACCGGGCCAAGCACGACAAAATCAAGCGCCAGTTGCGCAGCCTTGGCGAGCTCACCCTCGTCGTGGCACGTCGCCCCGACCCACGCGAATGGGGGGCGATCTTCCACTCGTGCAAGCTGCTGTGTCGACAGGTGAAGGCCGTCGGCGCCGATCTCCTGCGCCACCTGAATGTCCGTGTTCACCAGCAACCGAGCCCCGTTGGCCCGACACAACGCGACAACCTTATGCCCCAATGTCCGCAGGACCTCCCGGTTCGCGGACTCCTCTCGCAGTTGTACGAGCCGAAGCCCGCGCGAGAGGCGACGCTCGAGGATCCTTAGAAACGACTGCTCGCCCACTTCACCGGCGTTGGAAATCGCGTACTCGGTCGAAATTTCGAGCGCACGCAGGAGCGGAGTATTCGCCGGCAACATGGGCGCGAGCGTTATCCGCTCGGGGACCTGCCACTCGAGCGCCTGATGCTCTCGCGCCTGCATGGTGCCTTCCCATGATGTGACGCGATGGAAGAATATACGGACCGTGGCATGCGGATATGTGAACACCTGCGTGAGCCATGGGTAGGCGCAGGTGACACGGATTCCAAGTTCTTCGGCCAGCTCGCGATCGAGTGCCATCCGCGGCGTCTCGCCCGGTTCTAACTTTCCCCCGGGGAATTCCCAGTAGCCGGCATACACCTTTTGCAGGGGGCGTTGCGCGAGCAGAATCTGCCCATCGTTTCGGATGAGGACACCGGCCGCGACATCAACAGCCCCCTCGGTCATCGTGCGCGTTCTTTGCGCTTTGCGGCGGTGGCGTGTCGGCCTGCCCAATCTTGCGCGAAGTGCCATGCCACGCGGCCACTACGGGATCCGCGCTGCATGGACCATTGCAGCGCTTCTTCCCGCGCGCTCCCGATGGTCTTCGCATCGCACCCGAAGTGCTCGAGCCAGTGCGATACGATGTCCAGATATTCGTCCTGATCGAATGGATAGAACGATACCCATAATCCGAAGCGCTCCGACAACGAAATCTTCTCCTCGCTGGTTTCGCCTGGATGCAACTCGTCACCGACGTGTTTGAATTCGAGGTTTTCCTGCATGTATTCCGGCATCAGATGCCGTCGATTCGATGTCGCGTAGACCAGCACATTGGCCGACGTCGCCGAAACAGATCCATCCAGCACGACTTTGAGTGCCTTGTAGCCGGGATCGGATGCTTCAAAAGAAAGATCGTCGCAGAAAACAATGTAGCGCTCGGTACGCTGAGCCACTATGTCGACGATCTCAGATAGGTCGACGAGCTCGTTCTTGTCGACTTCGATGAGGCGCAAGCCATGCCGCGCGTAGCGATTGAGAAGCGCCTTGATCAACGACGATTTGCCGGTTCCGCGCGCACCGGTAAGCAATACGTTGTTCGCGGGTCGTCCCTCGACGAACTGCTTCGTATTCTGCTCGATGATCTGCTTTTGCCGATCGATATCGCGCAGATCGCTCAGTGAAATCTGATGAACATTGCCGACCGGATGCAGATAGCCGCGACCGCCGCGATGTCGCCACCGAAACGCCGTCGATGATTTCCAGTCCACACTGGAAACAGCAGGCGGCAAGATGGCCTCGACCCGCTCGAGAATGCTTTCGACGCGCGCGATCAGCTTGGAATAGTCAGACGACATTGAACAAGTTGCCTCGGGGAATGCCGCAGCGCCGACCACTCAGGTGCGGTACTCGGCGTTGATCTTGACGTAGTCGTAGGAAAAGTCGCACGTCCAGACACGGGTACTTGCATTCCCGCGACCAAGGTCGACGCGAATGGAGATCTCCGCGGGCTTCATCGCGGCCGCGCCTTGCGCCTCGTCGTAGCTCGCGGCGCGCCCGCCGCGATCGAGGACTTTGACGTGACCGATATAAAGATCTATGCGCGACGTATCGAGGTCAGGGATCCCTGCATTGCCGATCGCCATGATGAGTCGACCGAGATTGGGGTCGGAGGCAAAGAATGCGGTCTTCACCAGCGGCGAATGTGCGATCGCCTTCGCGACACGCACGGCTTCTGCTTCGGATGCCGCGGCATCGACCTCGACAGTAATGAACTTGGTCGCGCCTTCGCCGTCTCGCGCAATCGACTGCGCGAGCACGACCGCGACGTCGACGATCGCGGCCTTGAGCTGTCGATAGGATGGCGTGTCACGCCGCGAAATCGGCGCGGCCCCCGATTGACCGGTGGCGATCAGCACGAAGGAATCGTTGGTGGACGTGTCGCCGTCAACCGTTACGCGATTGAATGAAACATCTGCGACTTCACGCACGAGCTCGTGAAGGCCAGTGCCGGCCATCGACGCATCGGTCGCGATGAATGAAAGCATCGTCGCCATATTCGGCTGCAGCATGCCGACGCCCTTTGCAATGCCGGTGACGACAATGCGCTTGCCGTCGATCTGAAGGATGCGCGATACAGCCTTCGCGACCGTGTCGGTGGTCATGATGGCTTCGGCCGCTGCTGCCCATCCGTTTTCAGTCAAGGTGGCGAAGCATTGGGGTAGCGCGGACTCGATTCGATTGACCGGCAGTTCTTCGAGAATCACGCCGGTTGAGAAGGGAAGGACATGCCGCGGGGCACAACCGATCCGGGCCGCGACCAGCGCACAGCTTTGGTTCGCGGCCTTTATGCCTGCCTCGCCGGTTCCGCAATTGGCATTCCCCGCGTTCACGATCAACGCACGGATCTCGCTGGTTTCGGCGAGGTGCTGCCGGCACACTTGCACTGGGGCGGCCGCGAAGCTGTTTTGGGTAAAAACACCCGCGACGTTTGAACCGGCGGCGAGCCGCATCAGCATTAGATCGGTGCGGCCTTGTTTGCGAATGCCTGCTTGAGCGATACCGAGCTCGACGCCAGCCACCGGAATGAGCTCGGCTGGAACCGGGGGAGTGAGATTGACCGCCATCGTGGTGATTCTTTCTGAACCGATCGACCCGCTAGGAAAGCTTGCCGTGGCAGTGTTTGTATTTCCTGCCCGATCCGCAGGGACATGCATCGTTGCGCCCGACCTTTCCAATGGCCTTTACGAAAGGCATGGCTTTCGGCTTATCGCTGGTCGTCGCGGCCTCGGCAAGCGCTTCGTCATAATCGGCGTGGTGATACTGGACATTCGACACATGCTCGACCTGCTGCTCGGCCTGCTGGACCTGTTCCTGCGTTTGCACTTGCACCCGCATGAGCGTCCGGGTGACATGGAGCTTGACGGTTTCAAGCAGCGTTCCAAACAGCTCGAAGCCCTCACGCTTGTACTCCTGGCGCGGATTCTTCTGGGCGTAGCCACGCAAGTGAATGCCCTGCCGGAGGTGATCCAGCGAAGACAAATGCTCCCGCCATTCATGATCCATGACTGTGAGCAGGATCAAACGTTGATACTGGCTGAGTGCGTCCGCCGGCGCCGGTGCGATCCGTACCTGATAAGCCTTCTCGACGGCCTCGCCGAGCGTCGCGAGCAGCTTCTCGTCGTCCATCCCCTGCTCCGCGAGCGGGCGCACCGGGATTTCCACGGCGAGCTCGGCATGAATGACTTTTTCCAGGCCGTCCAGATCCCACTGCTCTTCCACGCTTTCGGCGGGCACATGGGCGCGAAACAAATCTTGCAGCACACCGACGCGAAGATCTTTGACCTGCTCGGCGAGCTCTTCGGGGCCGCCGACAAGAATCTTGTTCCGCAGCTCGTAGATGATCTTGCGCTGATCATTTGCGACGTTGTCGTATTCGAGCAGTTGTTTGCGGATATCGAAGTTGTGCGCCTCGACCTTGCGCTGGGCCGATTCGATTGACCGGGTCACGATGCCCGCCTCGATCGGCTCGCCCTCTGGCATCTTCAGCATTTGCATGATCGAATTGATTCGATCGCCCGCGAAGATGCGCAACAACGGATCTTCCAGCGAGAGAAAGAACCGGCTCGAACCGGGATCGCCCTGGCGCCCGGATCGTCCTCGCAATTGGTTGTCGATGCGCCGGGATTCGTGTCGCTCGGTCCCGATAATGTGCAGGCCACCCGCTTTCACAACCTGATCGTGCAGCGACTGCCACTCGTCGCGAAGCTTGGTGACCCCCGTTTCCTTTGCAGCGGGATCGACGCTCGGATCGGCCTCGAGATGCTCGACCTGTTTCTCGACATTGCCGCCAAGAACGATGTCGGTGCCGCGGCCTGCCATGTTGGTCGCGATGGTGATCACTTTAGGACGACCGGCCTGGGCGATGATCTGTGCCTCGGAGGCATGCTGCTTCGCGTTCAACACCTGATGCGGCAGGTTGTCCTTCTTCAGGAGGCGCGAATACATCTCGGAGGCCTCCACCGAAGTGGTCCCCACTAATACCGGCTGGCCGCGCTCCGAGCAGCCTTTAATTTCGGCGACTACGGCTGCATACTTTTCATCGTTGGTGCGAAAGACCTGATCGAGCCGGTCCTCCCGGACCATTTTCATGTGGGTCGGGACGATTACCGTTTCCAGGCCGTAAATTTCCTGGAATTCATAGGCCTCGGTATCCGCCGTGCCCGTCATGCCTGCGAGCTTGTCATACATGCGGAAGAAGTTCTGAAACGTAATCGACGCCAACGTCTGATTCTCGTTCTGGATCGACACGCGTTCCTTCGCTTCGACGGCCTGATGAAGCCCGTCCGACCAGCGCCGCCCGGGCATCAGGCGTCCGGTGAACTCATCGACAATTACGACCTCGTCGTTCTGGACAACGTAGGCCTTGTCGCGGAAGTACAGATGATGCGCGCGCAATGCGCAATAGAGGTGGTGCATGAGATTGATGTTGGCGGGCTCGTAGAGGCTCGAGCCTTCGGCAAGCAATCCGGCGCGCGCGAGCAGGCCTTCCGCGTGCTCATGACCATCCTCGGTAAGTAGAACCGTATGGTTCTTCTCGTCCACCATGAAGTCGCCGGGATCACCTTCTTTCGGGCAGCGCTTCATCATCGGCGCGACCTCGTTTATCCGGGTGTACACCTCGGTGCGATCCTCAGCCTGCCCGGAAATGATGAGCGGGGTGCGCGCTTCGTCGATCAGGATCGAATCGACCTCGTCCACAATCGCGAAATAGAGGCCGCGTTTCTGGATCCGCTCGCCGGTCTCCATGACCATGTTGTCGCGGAGATAGTCGAACCCAAACTCGTTGTTTGTTCCGTAGGTGATATCCGAACCGTAGGCGGCTTGTTTTTCTTCGCGGGGAATCTGGGAGAGATTGACGCCTACGGTGAGACCCAGAAAACGATAAATCTTGCCCATCCAGTCGGCATCGCGACTCGCCAGATAGTCGTTCACCGTGACGATGTGAACCCCCCGTCCAGTGAGCGCGTTCAGGTAGGCGGGAAGCGTTGCGACCAGCGTCTTGCCCTCCCCGGTGCGCATTTCCGCAATCTTGTTCTGATGCAAGACCATGCCGCCGATCAACTGCTCGTCGAAATGGCGCATGTGCAAGGACCGCTTCGAAGCCTCGCGCACGATTGCGAAGGCCTCGGGCAGCAGCTCTTCCAACGCAGCCGCCTCGACTTTTCGCCTATCTTCATCAGCGGCTGCGGCAACCTTCGACGCGAGCCGCTCCTTGAGCTCGAGCGTCTTGCCGGCGAACGCGTTATCCGCAAGCGCCGCCATCTGCGGCTCAAGAGCGTTGATCAGGCGTACGTTTCGTGCGTACTGTTTGAGGAGTCGATCGTTCCGACTCCCGAATATCTTCGTGAGAACCGTGGAAAACATCGCAGGATTTGACTGACCGGGAGGTCTGGATTCGAATGGAGAGGGATCAGCCCATCAGCGCACGACGCAAGTTGCAGGACGCCACGCACGTGGCAAGGCGGCGCGCGGACTGGCCTCTCGCGCTGTTCGCCTTGGAATGAATGTATCGCAGACAACGCAATATGGTAGCACGCCGTCCCCGATTCAAGGACCGCCATGCCGAGACACCTCGAAGGGATTCGGGCGCTATTTCGATGCGAGCACGGAGAGGAAGCGGGTCGGGTTTTGCGCAATACCGTCCTGCCGAACCTCGAAGTGCAGATGTGGGCCGGTGGCGTGCCCGGTCGCCCCGACTTCGGCGATCTTTTGACCACGCTTGACGACTTCACCCGTCTTGACATGCAGGCGCGACGCGTGGGCGTAGCGGGTGAGAAGGCCCTTGCCGTGATCAATCTCGATCATGAATCCGTATGCCGGATCGCGCTCGGAGGTCACGACGATTCCGCCAGCGGCAGCAAGGATCGGCGTACCGACCGGGGCGGCGAAATCGATCCCCTCGTGGTGCGCGTTGTGTCCGGTGAACGGGTCGATCCGCCATCCGAATCCGGAGACAGGGTACGGGGCATTGAGCGGCGCAGCCGAAGGAAGCAAGGTCTTACGCGCCCGATCGCGGACGAGGTCATCTTCCAATACGCGCAACGAGTCGCCGCGATGGTCCAGGCGCAACGTCAACCGATCGAGCTCGCGCTGTAATTCACTCATCGAGAACTGCATCGATGCCTCGGCGGTCGGCGCCGCACCACCGCGGCCAGGCGTCTCTCCGAACTTGAGATCCCGAGACGACTTTAATCCCGCGAGGGACACCAACCGTTCACCGAGCGTGTCGAGGCGCGTGAGATGCGCCTGCATCTCGCCCAGTTTCACCGCGAGCGCATTGATGTTGTCCCGCACAAATCCGTCGTGAACGCGCTTCTCGCGCTCGGCGAGCTGGATTATCACTTGTTCGACCTCGGGAAGCCCGATGATCCACACGCTGCGCAGTGCCGCATAGGAAAGCGAGCCAGCGCCGACCAGCATCAGGCAGGCGAGCAGCAGCCCCGCCAGGAACACCTGTCGCGCCGTCAACGTCAGCGATCTCGCCTGTGCGAAGCGATTAGAAACGATTATGATTTGCACGAAACGCCTCCCCAAAGGGCCTCGAGCTCCATAGCCTGAATGAAGCAATTCCATTCCATATCGGCACTTATCGCGTCGGATAAACACCTTTCACGACTCTGCGAGAAAGCTGCCCTTCTCTCATCCCTGCAACGTGCGGTGGATCGTGTAACCCCCATCGAACTCGCGGGTAGATGCATCGTTGCCAACGTAAGAGGGCAAGCGCTTGTCATTCATGCAGCGACCAACGCTGCGGCTGCCCGACTACGCCTGATGCTTCCTCGGCTCCTCACAACTGTCCAAGAATCGTCAAGGGATCTTAATGCGATAAAGGTTGAAGTGCAAATCCCGACATCAGCGACAAGCGGCGCTGGACAATCGCGAAAAACTGTGCTGAGTACCCACGCAAGTGATGCGCTTCATGGCTTGGAAGCACGACTTCCGGCCTCACGCTTGCGGGAAGCGGTCAGATCACTCGCAAGAAAATCGCAACGATGATTTTATAGCGACCGAGGCGTGCGTCTGCACCCGCGCCTTACGCTACCAACCGTTCGTCGGGTCTCCAACGGATTCGGTCATCACTTCACACTAGGCTGAAGGTTCGCCATGAAGTCGCCGAGAACGCGGTTGAATCGATCCGCTTCATCGACAAACAAGGCATGTCCCGCATCGGCGAACACTTCAAGCCGTGCGTTCGGATGCTTTCGCGAGAGGTTACGTCCCTGCCCAACCCATTGCGGAGTCACCACATATAGTACCGGCCGCTGCGTCGAATAGATTGCGTCGCGCCAGTAGGTTCGCGGATACGGATACGAGAGCAACTCTACGGCCGCGGAAAGTGGCGTCCGCAGCGACGATTCCACGACGCGCTCGTAATAGGAATCAGGTTGTCGTCGCTTGTACATGGCTCGGACGAACGATCGAGTTGTAGCAGTGCGATTCTTCTTCAACGCACCGATGAAATCGAACTTCGAGTCGGGCGGTGGTTCCTCGCCGATCGAGTTGTCGATCAGCACCAGCGCACCGATTTTTCCATCACCATGTTGGCGGATGTAGGCGAGCGAGTCGAGGACGCCAAGCGACCAGCCGACCAGCACGACGGTCGAATCACCGAGATCCGCGATGAGCTCCGCGAGGTCTTTTGCCCGTCGGTCGGGATGGTGCCCGGTTGCGGCGATCTCCGAGGCGCCTTGTGAACGCGGATCGAATGCGATGATCCGGAAGTCGCTGCTCAATCCGCGCATCTGCGGCGTGAAGATCCACGCGGGCATGGTCCAACCGGGTACGAATACGATGGTCCGACCGCTGCCCGATTCGACGTAGTGAAGGCGTACGCCGTCGCTCGCGAAGAAGTATCGATCGGTACCGGATTCGGCAGCCTGTGTCTCGCAACTCATCGCAAATACCGCGAGCAACGCAGCGACCAGGGCGACGAAGGTTGACCGCGATGGGCCCAAGTTCGGCGTTCGGGATGAGAAACCACTCGAGGTTCGACCAACGCTTGCATCCGACCCGTGGTTTGCAGGCGTCAGAGCACCTTTTCGAGAATCAGGATGCCGAAAAACACGACACCCGCCAGCACGGTGAGTTGCATCACACGGTAAGCAAACCATAGGTAGCGATTGTCGCGCGTGAAGAGCCACATGATGACAGAGACCGCCAGGGCAATGAGGACAATGACCCCGACGAGGCGAGCAACGATCATCGCCGTGCGCGAACGCTAGTGACACTGGATCGGAGCGTCGAACGACGCAGCGGGCGATGCGTCGACACCTTCTTGATGAACTGGCCGATCACGCTGGCTTCAGGTACCAGTCGAGAACAGATCGAGGCGCCTCTTCCGCCCGCTCGAACGAGACGATCTGGTGGGTGGCCTCATCGGACAGAACCGCACGGAGGAGCTTGTTGTTCAATTCGTGCCCGGATTTGTGTGCCGCGAACGCGCCGATAATCGGAAAGCCCACAAGATACAAATCGCCGATGGCATCGAGGACCTTGTGCTTGACGAATTCGTCGGCGTAGCGAAGGCCTTCGGCGTTCAAGACGCGATATTCATCGACGACAACCGCGTTTTCGAGACTCCCACCTTGAATGAACCCGATATCGCGCAATGCCTCGACTTCCTGCACGAACCCGAAGGTACGCGCCCGCGCGATGTCGCGCGTATACGACACTTCCGCCAAATCGATCGTCAGCGATTGCGCCGTGCGCTCGACAGCGGGATGATCGAATTGGATCGAGAAAGTGAGCTTGAATCCATCGAAGGGTTCGAGGCGGGCCCATTTGTCGCCATCCGTGACTTCGACCGCCTGCGTAATCCGCATGAACCGTTTCGGGGCGGACTGTTCTTCAAATCCAGCCGACTGAAGCAAGTACACGAACGTGCTTGCGCTGCCGTCCATGATCGGCACTTCAGGTCCGTTGAGGTCTACCAGAACGTTGTCGACGCCGAGTCCGGCCAGTGCGGACATCAGGTGCTCCACGGTGGAGACCTTCGCGTTGCCTGCGATCAGCGCGCTGCAAAGCCGCGTGTCGGTCACGGCCATCGCATCGACCTTGATGTCTGGAGAGCGAGGCAGATCCAGGCGTCGGAACACAACGCCAGTACCCGTCGGCGCAGGACGCAAAGTGATCGTTACCTTGGCGCCACTATGCAATCCGACGCCCGTGGCCGTCACCGGAGTCTTCAATGTTCGTTGGCGAACCATTATTGAGTTCTTCCGCAGAGAAAAACGCGCAAGTATAGTCCGTCCCACCCGCGGGGACGAGTCAGATTTTCGCTCAACCGAGCGTTCTGCGATCCCACCGTTCCGCGCTGTACAAAACCCGCCGGGGTGCGAAGGTGCGGATGCCGCACCCCGAACGGTATCAATGGCAACTACGGTGCGTCTGAAAACTTGCCGGCGACTGGTCAATCCGCCTGTTTGCGCAGGAAGGCAGGAATGTCCAGATGGTCCATACCGCTTGCGGTCAAGGCCTCGATCTGCGCATGCGCCGCGCGATTGCGCCTCACCACTGCCGGTACCTGCAATTGCTCGTAGTCCGGCTGCTGAAGCGACACGTTATCGGTTCCGGTCTTGGATGAAATCACATGCAATGGCTGAGGCTTGATCTGCTTTGCCTGGTCGCGTCCGAGCCCGGTCGCGACCACGGTAACCCGCAGATTGTCTTCCACTGCATCGTCGTACACGGCACCGAAGATGATCGTCGCATCATCGGCCGCAAAGCCGCGCACGGTGCTCATCACCTCATTGACTTCGCGCATCTTGAGCGTCTCGCTCGCGGTGATATTGACCAGTACGCCACGGGCGCCAGACAGGTTGACGCCTTCCAGCAACGGGCTTGCGATCGCCTGCTCGGCGGCGAGGCGCGCGCGATCCACGCCGCTTGCATGGGCAGAACCCATCATGGCCATGCCCATCTCCGCCATGACCGTCCGTACGTCCTCGAAATCAACGTTGACCATGCCGGGAGAATTGATGATTTCCGCAATGCCTGCCACAGCATTGCGCAAGACGTCGTCCGCCGCCCGGAACGCATCTTTCATCGAGACATCGTCGCCCAACACTTCCATCAATTTTTCGTTGAGGATCACGATCAAGGAATCGACATGCTGCGAAAGTTCTTCGATTCCCTGCTCCGCCACCCGCAGTCGCTTGCCCTCGAATGTGAACGGCTTGGTCACGACAGCCACCGTGAGGATGCCCATCTCCTGCGCGATCTCGGCGATGATCGGCGCGGCGCCCGTCCCCGTCCCACCGCCCATTCCCGCGGTGATGAAGACCATGTGCGCCCCTGTAAGCGCCTCACGGATCGATTCGCGTTGTTCGATCGCCGCTCCCCGCCCGGCCTCCGGGCGCGCGCCAGCGCCAAGACCTGACGCACCGAGTTGAATCTGATTCTTCGAGAGACAGCGATCAAGCGCCTGCGCGTCGGTGTTCGCCGTAACGAATTCGACGCCGGTCACGCCGTTGCGGATCATGTGATCCACGGCATTGCCGCCCGCGCCACCGACCCCGATGACCTTGATGATTGTCCCGCCTTGCTGTGACTCAACGAGCTCGAACATTTTTCAACCTCCTGTATCGACTACGCACCGGAAACGCATCCTATTTTCGTCATCCCGGATGTCCGCGAAACGCCGCGTGCATCCGGTTCAGCTTTCCTCGGCGTGCCAGCGTTCACTAGGCATTCCGAGGCCACAACACTTTCAGAAATTCCGCTGGAACCAGTCCTTCATACGCGTGAAAGTCTGCCGAAACGAACCGCTCTGTCGTAGCGCATGGCCGCGATCCAGTTGCGATTTGCCCTCCAACAACAGCCCCATCACCGTCGCATAGCGGGGCGTGCGCACGACATCGGAGAGCGGCCCTTCGTAACGGGGAATGCCCACCCGCACCGGCATATGAAATATCTCTTCGCCAAGCTCGACCATTCCCTGCATGACGGCGGAACCGCCTGTCAGCACGATTCCCGACGACAGCAACTCCTCGTAGCCCGATTGACGTAGCACCTGCTGAACGAGGGAATACAACTCCTCGACGCGCGGTTCAATCACCTCGGCGAGGGTCTGTCGTGAGAGTTGGCGGGGCGCGCGATCGCCAAGACCGGGTACCTCGACCATTTCATGCGGGTCAGCGAGCTGTCGCAGCGCGCAGCCATGCCGAATCTTGATTTCCTCCGCTTCCGCAGTCGGCGTACGCAGCGCCATCGCGATGTCATTGGTGATCTGGTCGCCGGCGATCGGGATGACGCCCGTATGCCTGATGGCTCCTTGCGTGAACACGGCGAGGTCGGTGGTGCCACCACCGATATCCACCAGACAGACGCCGAGATCCTTTTCGTCCTCGGACAATACCGCGATGCTTGCGGCGAGCGGCTGCAGGATGAGATCGGCGACTTCCAATCCGCAGCGGCGCACACACTTCACGATATTCTGCGCGGCCGAGACGGCGCCGGTGACGATATGGACCTTGACTTCCAGACGCACGCCCGACATGCCGAGCGGCTCGCGAATGCCATCCTGCCCGTCAATCACAAACTCCTGCGTAAGGATGTGCAGGACCTGCTGATCGGTCGGGATCGGCATCGCGCGCGCAGTCTCGATGACACGATCGATGTCGACCCGGCCGACTTCGCGGTCCTTGATCGCAACCATGCCGGTCGAGTTGAGGCTCTTGATGTGACTGCCCGCGATACCCGTGTACACATGCTGAATCTTGCAATCGGCCATCAGCTCGGCTTCTTCAAGCGCACGCTGGATCGCACTCACGGTCGATTCGATGTTGACGACGACCCCTTTCTTGAGGCCGCTGGCCGGATGGCTCCCCAAACCCACCACTTCGAGCTTGCCGTCTTCGTGGCGTTCGGCGACCAGCGCCATGACCTTGGAGGTGCCGATATCAAGGCCTACCACCAGGTTTTTTTCCTCTCTAGGCAAGCGAGTCTCCTCGATCGATTCCGTGCACGCTCATCCTCCTCGTCAACCTTTTTTCTTCATAACCGGCACTCGGGGTTGCTCGACCCCAAGGCCTGGAATGCGTACCGCGAATCCGTTTGGATAGCGCAGGTCCGCATGGACCACTTTGCGTCCGAGCGACGTTGTTGCACTGCCGTGTGCATCGACGAATCGCTGCAACCGCGTGTCGACCGACGACTTCGCCTGGTCGCGCCCAAGCTCGATGGTCATTGCGTTCGAGAGCTTGAGCGTCCATGCGTAGCGCGGGGACATCGATAGCTCGACGGGTTCCGCGCCAAGAGGCTTCACCAGCTCTCGAAAGCGGTAGAAGCGCCTGGCGACTTCCCCCTCGGAACCTGCCGGCCCATTCAGCATCGGCAGATTCGCCGGCGCGAGCGCGACAAACAGCTCCCCATGAACGTTGATGAGTTTCTGATCGCCCCAGCGTGCCAGAGCGCGATGCTCCTCGACCAGGATTTCGAGCCGATCGGGCCATTGCCGACGAACATCCGCGTTGCGTACCCAGGGAACTTCTTCGACGAGTTTCTTGACCAGAACGAGGTCCGCCGAGAAGAAATTTCCGAGCGCTCGCCCGGTGATCG
>JANMUI010000693.1:0-3233 GCA_031391405.1 Betaproteobacteria bacterium | reverse complement strand
GGTTCGATTCCGACCCCCGCCTCCAACAGACTTGCCGAGGGAATATCCCTTCGAAGGTCGCCTGCAGTTGCCCAAAATCGCCTGATTTGCCAACCCGGGTCGGCAGTTTGCCAACCGGAACGGTGTGATTGGCCGTCGACGCGCGTCGAAGGCCCTGCCAGCTGTGGATAAGAGTTGGCAACTGTCATCGATGCGCGGAGGGAAACGTTGCGAGCAAACGCAAGCGTGGGGCTTCAACCTGGGACTACGTCATCAAGCGCAAGGGCTGCTGCCGCGGCCCTTGTACCTGCGCTTTGATGCCGAGCGCGAAAACGATGTGTGTGTCACCATGCTCGAAGCGTTGCTCGATCGCGGCGTCGTTCCGCTCGAGTTGATCGAAGGCCGCACATACGCCAATACCATCGATGAAGCGATCCGTCAGTACCTTTTCGCCGTCAGCGTGCCCGCTGCCGATCGCGCGCTGCCGAAGCGCCACGCTTCCTACAACAACGCCGAGCAGCGGTCGGTCCGTGCGATGCGCCGTCCGGTTCCGACCGATCGGGCGCGCGATCGTCGCTTTGCACCAGAGGAAGAGCAACGCATTCGCGCCATCCTTGCCGGGGACAAACCACCAGGTCCCGAGCGCGCCTTCCAGTTGTAATGGCAAGGTGCGATCGAAGCAGTCTTTGATCTTGCGCTGGAGACCGCGATGCGATTGCGCGAGATATACACGCTCGAATCGCGACAGGTCGACTTGCGCCGACGCACGGTGTTTGTGGATGTGACCGAGAACGGTAGCAAACGCCAGGTCCCGCTATCGGGCCGCGCGCTCGAGGTCATCAAGCGATGCCAGGAGCAGGTCGCATCGGGCGAGCGTGGCATGGCAGGGTTCAAACCACAGGCTGGCTTGCTGTTCCAGTGGTGGGACGCACGACCCGAGTCATTGAACCGGACCACGACCATGCTCTCGCATCAGTTCGCCAGAGCGTTCGCAGCCGCCGGGTGCGAGGACCTGCGCTTTCATGACCTGCGCCACGAGGCGACGTCGCGAATCTACGAGCGCACCACCCTGTCCGATTTGCAGATCGCGAAAATCACCGGACACGAGGACCTGAAGATGCTCAGTCGCTATGCGAACTTGCGCGGGAGCGATCTCGCAGAGCGCCTTTGGTGGCGCTTCTTTTTTGGAGTTGACCGTTGCGTGGGGCAACGCTTGCGTGCAGAAACGCGCGCGGCTAGTCGGTCGATTGGGTGCGTTTAATCTCGACAAGCCTGGAGTGCGACGCAGAAGATGCTCGCCCATCCGCTGCAGATTGCATATCCTGATCCGCGGCGGGAATGTCCGGAACATCAGGAATATTCCGCCGGCGGCCTCGTCGGCGCGCGATGCGGGCCCGCGCGTTGAATGAAGTTTGGGCGTCGAGAGTAAAGTGACTTGCCTCGGCTTGACGTTGCCGCCGTTGCGATGCGATCTGTTGCCGCAGCCATTCGGCCACCTCGTCTTCGAGGAATACCCAGGCAGACCGACCTTTGCACCGGGCAGCTCGCCGCGTCCGGCCAGCGCAAGGGCGGTGGTGCGGTCGATCTTGAGGAACGCCGCGCATTCGATCAAGTCCAGGGTTTTCATGAGGCAGTCGTTGAGCTGTTTGCGAATAGCCCGGTGACCTGGACGATCCGCGCCAGCGTTTGTCTCCGATTGAACCCCCGCTCCACGCCGCGATCGGACCACGCGCACGATGAGCAAGGTGATCACAGCGTATCGGTAAGTCCTCGGTGTCAGCGCGCGAATTCGATCAATAGTCTTGTTGAATGATCCAATTTCCAGTGCCGGGAGCTTTCTTGAGAGGAACGATTCGGATCCGCTTTGTGAATCGCAGAGGGGGGAGAAGCCTGATCTTTTCGGTGGGGAGTTCACCGCGGTTCTAGTCGGCTCGGCGGCATGGGCGCGAAACACTGCGTTGTCACTTGCGGAGGCTAGTCGCCATTCGACGGGTTTTCGAGCAGGTCCAAGATGAACTGCGTAATCTTGTTGTGGTCGCCTCGCATGGAGGCGACAGCCGCTGGTCCATAGGGGTGTTCCGGTCTTGGGCGAATACCAACGACTGGAAGCAATCGGAAACGGGAGAGCACCCAATTCGCGATGAGCCTGGCTGTTCGCCCACTGCCGTTGGCAAACGGATGGATCCGTACCCACTCGCCGTGAGCCCAACCCGCGACCTCTGCAATCTGCCGGAGTTCCCTTTTCGACTTGTCCTGATTGAGCCTGATCTTGCCCGCGAGGATGTCCATTCGCTTCTTGAGTTGCGCGAAGAATCTCACCATCTCCTCGCTAACTTCATGGGGAGGGGCGCCGCGTATGCCGCCCACGCTGACTACCATGTTCTTGAGGCGAGGATGATTAGTGCCGCGGTAGGCACCCAGCAGACTTTCGTCGGTCACGTAGCTCAGACCCAGAAGGCAGCCCTTGTGCCATCGGGCAATGCGTGAGGCATCGAGCGGTTCGGTGGACAGCGCATGCTGGATGAGCTCCTTGAGAACTTGCTCTCTGTTCGTGGTTCCTCGCTCGATATCTTCCGGGCTCGTCTCGTTGTCGTCCCAGAAATCCCTGGGTTTTCGAGAACGGCTCATCGACTACGAGAACGGGCCGACTGGGTTCGCCTCCTGGGCACCGGCGATGGTTCCGCATGGCGCTCCACGGCGAAGCCTTCCACCGTATCTTCGGCAGCGACGCGCTGCGCCATGGCGAGCATTTGTGCCTCGGTGGCGACCTTGCCTGGCAGGTACTGCTTGGCGACTTTCTTGAGGGCCTTATTCATTGCATCGAGATTGAATGTCTTACTGTCCCTGGCAGCCTGCTCCCGAATGGCGATTTCGATCCACACATTCAGACTCTTCTGGTGGGCGGTTGCACAGGTCTTGGCCAGCTGCTTGGCGGCGGCGGTGACCTGCACATTCATTTGCTCTTTCGTGGCGGCCATTGCAGTACCTCCATCGACGCGTGCGTCTGTGGTTTAGAAAGGACTAGCATACTAGCGTACTAGTGCTTAATTCGCGGCGGATGGGACATGGGGGATCCTAAAGAAGTACGAGTGATAGCGATTGCCCAACAGAAAGTAGAGGATGTCCCGCTCACAGTTGAAGGTTGAGTTGGTGGTTGAAGCAATCGAGGGCCCAGAATGCGGGTTCTCGACATCCTCAACCTGAACCGAAGAAAGCTCAACCACCATGAAGAAGTCTACTCGTAAGGGATGTTC
>JANMUI010000418.1:0-2178 GCA_031391405.1 Betaproteobacteria bacterium | reverse complement strand
CGGCGGCGGCTGTGTCCTCGACCGGAAATTTTCGCGTCCCTGTCTCGGTGAAGGCCTGCACGCTCTCGATTTCCCCACACATCATGCGCAGGCAATCGATGTCATGGATGCCGTTGATGAGGACTGTCCCCGCGCCGGGTTCGCGCCGCCAGGCAATGTCGAAGTAGACATCGGGCTTATGGCTCAACCACATCGCATTGACGGCAGTGATCTTGCCCACCGAGCCTGAATGAATCGCCTGCGCCGCGGCAGTCATGATCGGATTGTGGCGGCGGTGATGGCCGGTGAGGAGCGGAACGTTCGCCTTCTTTGCGGCGTGTACGAGCTTCCTTGCCTGGGCGAGCGAATCAGCAATCGGTTTTTCCACCAGCACGGGAATCTTGCGTTCGATGGAGGCGAGGCCGACGGCCACATGCAATGCGTTGGGCACGGCATCGATCACTCCGTCCGGACGCACATCATCCAGCATGCGTTCATAGTCGGCGTAATACGGAACCCCGTATTCCTTCGCAAGGGATGCCGCGGCCGGCGAGGGATCCGCGATCGCGGCGGCGAGATAAGCGGGGCTCTCGACCAGCACCTTGAGATGGCGCTTGCCGATGAGGCCGCCACCAACGATGGCGATACGGGTGGGTGTCATGAATGCCGATCTTTCAGGGGAGGATGAGGGTCTGCGCAGTGGCTTCAGGGCAGCCCGCCCTGCGGACGCCTAAGCTGTGAAGTAGGCCGCCGGCATGACGACGGGTTCCGCCGGTACCAGCGGGGTGAAGCCCATCCGTTCGATCACATCGCGACGTATGTCGACGCCGGGCGCGACTTCGGTGAGCATCATCCCCTTGGGTGAGAGTCGAAATACCGCACGTTCGGTGACGACCAACACTTCCTGACCGCGGCGGTTCGCTTCAATGCCGGAGAATGTAATCTGCTCGACCTTGTCGACCAGCTTGCGGACCTCCCCGTGCCGGGCAATCTGGAGTGTCCCGTTCCCGGTCGTGATAGTCGTTCCTTTGGTATCGAATGTCCCGCAGAACACCACCTTTCGCGCGTTCTGCGCGATGTCGATGAATCCGCCCGGCCCAACCGTCACACCACCCAGCTTGGAGACGTTGATATGTCCGCTCGCATCCGCTTCGCCGAATCCAAGAAACGCGATGTCGAGCCCACCACCGGAATAGAAATCGAACTGCGAGGGTGCATCGATCATCGCCGTGGGATTGCGTGCATAGCCGAACAGGTCTCCGACCAGGAGCGAGCCACCATAGGTACCGTGCTCGATGGTCTGATAGTAGTGATCGAGCTTGCCGCGTGCATCGACGAGCGATGCGACCCCGTCTGGAACGCCCACGCCGTAGTTGATCACGGCGCCCTCGATCAACTCCTCGACCGCACGCAGAGCAATTGCCTCGCGCACCGTGAAGGGCTTTTTGTGCGCGGTGGCAGCCGGACCACGCCGCTCGCCTGACATCGTCGGGTCGTAGACGATGTGGTAGCTCATCGACTGATCGGGATCGACAACGACCGCATCGACGATCGCACCCGGGACGCGAACCGCCCGGGCGGGTAGCGTGCCGACGTCGACCGCCGTCCGCACTTGCGCGATGACTTTCCCGCCGGAATTATGCGCTGCCGCCGCTGCCGCATAGATGTCGACATTCGCCGGCTCCTGTTCCAGGCTGATGTTGCCATGGGCGTCGGCGTAGGAACCGCGAATCAATGCGATGTTGATGGGAAAGGGTTTGTAGCGCAGCCACTCCCTGCCGTCGATGGTGACAAGCTCAACCAGGTCCTCGCGCGCGCTCCTGTTCATCTTTCCGCCGTCGATCCGCGGGTCGACGAATGTGCCGAGCCCCACGTGTGTCAACAATCCGGGCCGGCCCGCGGCGATCTCGCGATAGAGCTGCATCGTCACGCCGCCTGGCAGCACATACGCCTCGATCTTCTCGTCCTTCGCGAGTTGTTGCATGCGCGGCGACCAGACCCAGTGCCCGCCGATGACCCGCTTAACCATGCCTTCGTAGGCAAAGCAGTTCATCCCCTTGGTCTTGCGATCGCCGATGCCCAGCGCATGGACCACCGTGAGTCCACGCGGATGCGCGGTCTCGAGGAACCGCTTCACGACAGCGCTGAAGAGACACGTCGCTTCGACCAGGCCGCCACCACCGCCGACGAGCGCGACCG
>JANMUI010000632.1:0-2129 GCA_031391405.1 Betaproteobacteria bacterium | reverse complement strand
CGCGAGCGCGCGCTCCGTGCTCGCGAACTCTCTTCGCAAGAGGTCGGTGATTTGCACAAGATAGGCGAGCGTGACCGCAGCCGCACCAACGACGATGATCAGGCGGATCGGCCAGGTCGGAAACGTGAAGACCCCTTCCACTCCAAAGAACTCGCTGCGACCGAATGATCGGGTAAACGGCAGCCAGCTCGCGTGGACGATCAACGCGAACATTGCCGCGCCGATAAAGAGAAACATGGACTCCACGACGGCGCCCCAGCGCTTCGAGCGATTCGTGATGATCTCGAGCAACACGTCGCCCTTGGTCATCCGCCCGGTGTGGACCGTCGCCCCGATCTGCAGGAACACGATCCCGATGATCGAGAACGCGGAGATATCGGTCACGCCGTCAATCGGGTGATTGAACCCGGACCGTGCGATCACATCGGCGCAGATCAGGAACATCAGAACAAAAATCCAGGCCGTGCCGATGCTGTTGAGACCCATCAGCACGCCCTCGTAACCTCGGTAGAGCCAACCGCGCTGTGCGGTCAAACCATCGCTTCGTCTGGCGTCATCAAAATTCGGCGGCGCGGTATCCACGTTCGTGCTCCCCTTCTCGCGTTTCTAATAAAAAGGCGACGGGCTTGAAGGCACCGTCGCCGTTACCGCATGGTTACGATTTGCTGCGAACGCCGGTTACTTGTCCCAGTCGCGCAGGGGCTTGCCACCCGCCTTGCGGATCTCTTCCATGTACGCTTTCAACACGACCGTAGCGGGCAGCCCTTTTGCATCGTTCGTCCGCGCCCAGTCGCCGGCGATGTCAGGCAGCGATTTCGCCCAACGTGCGCGATCCTCGTCGGAGAATTTCGCGACCTTGGTACCGGCTGCGATCATCGTGTTCTTCGATGTTTCGATGTTCGCATTCGTTTGCTTGATGAGCTCGGAGGTGTAGGCATTTCCCGCGTTCACGATTGCCGTCTGTACCTCTTTCGGCATCTTGTTGAACTTGTCCGCCGTCACCGCAATCCCACCGGAGAACATGGCGCCGATATCGACCTCGGCAACGTGGGTCGCAATCTCATACAGCCGAATCGGCAGGATACCCGTATAGAACGAGATCGCACCCTCCGTGACGCCGGTCTGCACGTTGGTGTAATACGTGGGCAGACCACCGTCGACGGCCACTGCGCCGGTTCCCCGCAGCCATTGGGCGGCCGGTCCGGGGGCGTTGTAACGACGACCCTTCAGATCATCGAATTTTGCCACCGGCGTCTTGGTCCAGACGTGGTACGTCTCGATGCTGATGGGGGCGAGGTACTTGATGTTGTTGGCCGACCATTCCTTTTGCAGCGCCGGTAGCTCACGCGCGAGCTTGTCGAGCGTACGCGTCACGATCCCCATGTCACCGCTTGCGAACGGCGTATAGAACGTAATGTTCGAAAGCGGCATGGAATCGGCCTCGAACACCGACCCGACGTAGCCGATATCGGCGATGTTGTCGCGAATCGCTTCCATCGTGTCCTGCAGCTTGAACAACGTGCCGGCGTAAGCCTCTTTCCAGTTGATCTTGTACTTGCCGCCCTCTTTCAACTGGCGGTCGATATCGTTCTTGAAAAACCCGGCCATGAGCCCAATCGGCAGCCAAGTCGTCGGGTGGCTGGATGCCAGGGTCAAAGTGATGTTCTGCTGCGCAGCAACCGGTAGCGCGGCGGCAGCAAAGAGCGACGCCACTGCACCAGCGATAACGGTCTTCATTGAACACAAGCTCATACGATCCTCCTGATTGACTACATTCACGCCGTCGCAAGGGACGGTGTCATGGTAAATCGTGACTTCAACAGCGGCGCCCCCCCGACGACAACCCGTGATGATAGACCAAGCCGTAATCGGATGAGCGGGGATGCCCTGCAAGCTCATCTACAGAAACGCGCGTTGGACGAATACGGCCGAACCGTACAGCCGTTGCGGTGAACTGGTGGATGTTCAGGTTGCTATGCAAGGCGCAGTGCGACCGACTATGCAGATGACGTTCGGGCGGTGATCGGAACGTCTTTGTCCAACAGTGCTCTGGAATCCAACGCACCAGTCGAATTCAAGTGGCAAAGCAGGACGCACGTGAACAATCGGCCCGTCTCACGACAACCGCG
>JANMUI010000604.1:0-19040 GCA_031391405.1 Betaproteobacteria bacterium | reverse complement strand
CCGTGCCAATAGAGCCGCGACCCCTCACGCCAGTACGAAGTGGGCGTCACATAGGGGAGCCCATCGATGGTGTAGCCGACATGGCACACGAAACCCGCATCGAGAATTGCGTTCACGGTCTGGACATCGTAGTGGCCGCGTTTGTGGAGTCGCTTGACACGCGTGCGTGCGGTGGGCGTAAAGGCTTTCATCGACGATAGTGCCTCGCGAAAATTGAATGGTAAATTGAGATCGATCAAAAGACATCCGGGATGAATGTTGTCACATAATTGAGCTCATGCCGTACGTCAATAATGGCCGCGGGTCATGTCGTTGCCGCCCGGCAAGCGGCTCGACGATTCCCGGTCAACGCTTTCATTGGTAACGCCAGGCGAAAGGGGAGAACTCGAGATGGGGGATGATCGGCCACATTGCCGGGCGAGGACCTGTGCCGGCGCGTTTGTCGTGTTGGGGGCGTTAGCAGCAAGTCCGATGGCCGCCGAGCGTACGGAAGAGTCGGCGTTCTTCGAGGATCTCCCGACCGTGCTCTCGCTCTCGCGAATGCCGCAATCGACTGCGGAAGCGCCGGGTGCGGTGACCGTCCTCGGGCAAGAGATCATCCGCGCGAGCGGGGCACGCACGATTCCGGATCTCCTGCGGCTGGTGCCCGGTTTCTATGTCGCATTCAAGAACGGCCACTTTGCGTCGGTGTCGCATCACGGTTATACGGATGACTATGCGCGACGCATGCAGGTCCTGATCGACGGTCGATCAGTGTTCACCCCGTACTTCGTGGGCGGGGTGGACTGGATGAGCCTGCCGATCACCATCGAAGACGTCGACACGATCGAGGTCGTACGCGGCACAAATTCCGCGGCATTCGGCTCGAACGCCTTCCTTGGCGTGGTGAACATCATCACCAAGTCGGCCGCGCAGGGGAAGGGGTTCCGGGTCGAAGCGACGCAAGGACAGAAAGGCATTCAGGATCGACTCGCGCGCTTCGGGTTCGCAGACGATCGCATGGCCGTTCGATTCACCTACGGACTGCGCAAGGATGACGGGTTCGATAATGTGAATGACACCCATCGCACCGAGATCTTCAATGGCCGGTTCGACTGGACCCTGACCTCGAACACCAGCCTGTCCGTATGGGGCGGCGGGTCGGACGGCAAACGCCGGGACGGCTACGATTTTCTGGCCGATCAGCCCACCCTGCCAAACACGTTCAATCCGCCCCACGACTTCACGACCGGAACAGGCTTTGCCCAGATCAAACTTCGCCACAATCTCGCCGCAGACAATGAAGTCACGTTGCACTACTACCACAACCGCGACCGCGGCACGGAATCCGTCAACGCGCAATTCATCCCGGGATTTCCGCAACTGATCAATGCTGATCGGCTCGCCACACGCGATGACTTTGAGATCCAACACGTCTTCGTGCCGTTTCGAAGCCTGCGGGTCGCCTGGGGCGGCGAGATCCGGCGCGACACCCTGCAGAACGCACTGGTACTGGGTACGTCGGCCAAGCAAAGCGCCGATTTGGCACGCGTGTTCGTGAATGGCGAGTTGCGGGTCGCGCCCGAATGGATCGTGAATGGGGGTCTCACCTATGAGGACTACAGCCTTTCCGGGGACACCGTATCGCCAAGGCTCTACCTGAATTACCTGCCCTCAAAGGCCCACGCATTTCGGATCGGCCACTCCCGCGGCTATCGCACGCCGACTATTTTCGAAGACCGGAGCAACTGGCAGAACCGAACGGGTCCGCTGCTGGTGGATCAGTTCTACTTGTCGAGCGGAGGCTTACGCGCCGAGCGGGTCGATTCATCTGAAATCGGCTATGTAGGCAATCTGGGCTGGCTGGGCGGGTCGGTCGATGTGCGACTGTTCCAGCAGAAGTTTCACGACTGGCTGTGCCGGATCGTGCGGCCGCTGCCGGCGACGACGGTCGAGCTCACGCCCGAACAGGTCGCCTACGACTTCGCCAATTGCGAGACCGCATCGAAGAAGCGTGGCATCGAGATTGGCGGGCGGCTGCGCCCGTTTCGCGGCACCTTGATCTCTGCGGCTTGGAGCTATCACGGCGAAATGTCCAAGTTCTCAGCGGAGAACGTCGGCTACAAAGCACCGGAGGGTACTTCGCTGTCGGGCGTACCGGGCACGCCGGGTGCATTCACCTCCACTGGGATCCACGCTCCGCGCCACCTGGGTTCGCTCCTGATTGGGCAAGCGCTCCCATGGGGACTGAATGCAAGCGTAGTCTGGTATTACGCGACGGCCGATCGCCACTTTCCATCCCAGCTCGTCGGATTCCATGTCGCGACCCCTCCCCTACAGCGATCCAACCGCGTTGACGTTCGACTCGCGAAATCGATACTGATCGGCGCAACGCGCACCGAGTTTGCCGTGGTGGGGCAGAACATCGGCGGTCCGACCGGCGAGATGTTCCAGTCGCAAACATTTACCCGACGGTGGATGGCGACCGTGGCATTCGACCTTTGATGGGCGAGATCGTCCTCACGCTCGACACCGGCACATCGAACACCCGCGTTCGCGCGTGGCGCGATGATCGCGTCGTGGGTCGCGCCGAAGCGGCGGTCGGCGTGCGCGACACCGCGCGCACCGGATCGCATGCTTCATTGCGCGTGGGTGTCCGGGATGCGATCCGCGCAGCGCTCGCAGTGGTCGATGCGAGCGAGCGCGATCGCGTGTTGATCCTCGCCTCGGGGATGATCACCTCCGGCCTTGGCCTGCTCGAGGTTCCGCACCTCACCATGCCGGCCGATGCAAATCAACTCGCGGCCGGCATGCGCAGGGCGCATTTCGCCGACATCGTCGATGTGCCGATCTGGTTCATCCCGGGTGTCCGGCACGATGCGGCACCGGTCGGCGCCGACACCGCATCGCAAATGGACATGATGCGGGGTGAAGAAACGGAGGTGTTCGGGTTGTTGTCGCGCCTGCAATATTCTGAACCGCTGGTCGTCCTGCTGCCGGGCTCGCACGCGAAGTTCGTCGAGGTGAGCAACGATGCGACGATTACGCGCTGTCTCACGACATTGTCGGGCGAGTTGCTCGATCTGCTGATTGGTCAATCAGTCCTCGCAGCCGGACTCAAACATGGATGGCCGGATGCGCTCGATGTACCCGCGCTCACCGCGGGTGCCGCACTTTCGCAAAGAGATGGCGTGAGCCGCGCGGCCTTTTCGACCCGTGTGCTCGAGCTCTTCAGTCCGCTCGCGGAGGCATCGCGTTTCAGCTTCCTCCTGGGTGCGGTACTCGTGCAAGATCTGCTTGCCGCGAAGGCAAACGCCTTGCTGTCTCGCGAGCGACAACTCGTCGTATGCGGTCGGCCTTTGCTGCAATCGGCCTATGGCGTGCTTGCGCGCGACCTGCTCGATCTCGTTCTGGTCGATGTGCCCGATCAGGCTATGCTTGACGAGCTCGCTGGACGCGGCGCGCTTGCGATCGCACGGAAAAGAGGATTGATGTGATTCGCGTACCGAAGTCAGAAGTCGTCCGGCGCATCGGCATTGCCGGCTGGGTCGCGATCGTGCGTTGTGATTCGACCGAGGAGGCGCTGCGCATCGGCGAGGGCTGCGCGCTCGGTGGTGCGGCGGCGGTCGAGGTGACATTCTCGGTCCCCAACGCGACAGACGTGATTCGCGCACTGAGCGAGCGCTTCGGGACGGGCGATATTCTGGTCGGTGCCGGAACCGTGCTGAGTCCGGGGATGGCACGCGAAGCGCTCGATGCAGGTGCGCAATACATCATCTCGCCGCATTTCAATCCGGCCACCGTCGCGTTTTGCGTGCGGGAGGCCGTGGCCGTGATGCCAGGCGCGATGACGCCGACCGAAATCGTCGCGGCCCACGAAGCCGGCGCGGATGTGATCAAGGTTTTCCCGGGTGAGATCGTCGGCCCGGCGTTCATTCGCGCAGTGCGTGCGCCACTGCCGCAAATCCTATTGATGCCCACTGGCGGGGTCACGCTCGACAATATCGAGCAGTGGTTCGACGCGGGGGCGTTCGCTGTGGGCATCGGCAGCTACATTTCTGCACCGGCCAAGACGGGCGATCTCGCGGGCGTGGCGAAACGCGCACGTGAGCTCACCGAACGGATCCGGGTGATTCGTGGCGGTGCGTAGCGATACGTTAATACTGACCAATCCCAACCCGACCGTCGTGAGCCCTTCGACGAACTCAGGACAGGCCTGTCGAAGGACCTGAGCACGTCGAAGGGTAGACGGACACATGGCACGCGCAGGCTTCGACGAGCTCAGCCCGAACGGGTGATTACCTACGCGAACCTCAGCCGAACGGCCCAACCCGACCGTCCTGAGCCTGTCGAAGGACCTGAGCTTGTCGAAGGATAACGGCCCGTTCGTCCTGAGCTTGTCGAAGGATAACGGGTGCTTGAGGCCCGAAGTCCGCATGTTGTAAAGGAGCAAACCCCATGACCAAAATACTCCATCGCTCGCTCCGCGCGGGTTATCCCACCGCCGTCCACGGCGAAGGCATCGAGATCATCGACAGCAACGGCAAGCGCTACATCGACGCCTCCGGCGGCGCCGCGGTGTCGTGCCTGGGCCATGGGCATCCTGCGGTGATCAAGGCGATGCATGAACAGATCGACCGCCTCGCCTACGCGCATACGAGTTTCTTCACGACCGATATCGCGGAACGCCTCGCGGATCACCTCATCGAAGACGCCCCGGCCGGCATGAGTCATGTGTACCTGGTCGCGGGCGGCTCGGAGGCGATCGAAGCGTCGCTCAAACTCGCGCGCCAATACTTCGTGGAAATCGGTCAGCCCGAACGCTCGCATTTCATCGCGCGCCGGCAGAGCTATCACGGCAATACGTTGGGCGCGCTCGCGGTGGGCGGCAATACCTGGCGGCGCAAGCAGTTCGCCCCGCTCTTGATCGA
Organism: Betaproteobacteria bacterium; assembly: GCA_031391405.1. GTDB lineage: Bacteria > Pseudomonadota > Gammaproteobacteria > Burkholderiales > SG8-39 > SHXR01. Next base: position 14,130 of record JANMUI010000604.1, on the reverse strand, counting down.
CGTGACCCATGTGTCGCCCTGCTATGAATACCGCGACCGGCGCGCCGATGAATCCCGCGAACAGTATTCGGAGCGTTTGGCACAGGAGCTGGAAGCGACCATCAAGCGGATCGGCCCGCACAAGGTCATGGCGTTCATCGCCGAGACGGTGGGCGGCGCCACCGCCGGCGTGCTGGTTCCGACGCCGGGCTACTTCAAGCAGGTGCGAGAAATCTGCGACCGGCACGGCATCCTGTTGATCCTGGATGAAGTGATGTGCGGGATGGGGCGTACCGGCACCCTCCACGCTTGCGAGCAGGACGGCATCGCGCCCGATCTGCTAGCGATCGCGAAGGGGTTGGGCGGCGGCTATCAGGCCATCGGCGCGGCGCTGGTCGGCGGCAAGATCATCGACGCGATCCAGAAAGGCACCGGATTCTTCCAGCATGGCCACACCTATCTCGGCCATCCGGTCGCGTGCGCTGCCGCCCTCGCGGTGCAAGATACGCTGCAGCGCGACAATCTCATTGCGAACGTTCGCCTGCGCGGCGCGCAATTGGCAGAGCGGCTCGTTGCCCGATTCGGGCGGCATCCCTATGTCGGGGACATTCGCGGGCGCGGACTCTTCTGGGCGCTTGAGCTGGTCGCCGATCGTGCGACCAAGCAACCGTTCGATCCAGCCCGGCGCATCCATGCTCAAGTGAAGGCGCTCGCGATGGCACGCGGGCTCTGCTGCTATCCAATGGGGGGCACCTTGGATGGCAAGCGCGGCGATCACATCCTGCTCGCCCCGCCCTTCATCGTCACCGAGGCGCAGTTGGATGCGATTGTCGAGCGCCTGGCCGGAGCAATCGACGAGGCGATCGGGAAGGCGTAGCCGGCTACTCCAGTGGGCAGCACAGTGGGAAATTCGCCCACCTGGCTATTCCCTTGTCACTTCGGTGAATCCGTTGTCGCAAAATTGTTGTTGCCAGCGCCGAGGGCTTGTCCTATTCTGACTGCTCGGCGCTCACGCAGAGGGGCACCGTTCGGCTGAACGTCGATCTCCGCAGTCGTTCGCCAGGGCTTCCGAGTCATGCGGATTTCGCTCTCGGCGTTCGCCGCCTCACTCTGCACCTCGATTACTCACCAATAATCATTAGGAGGCATTTTCATGAGAATGAGGAAACTCCCGTCCCTCGCGGCCGCCGCACTGCTGGGCGCGGCGATCGCTATGCCGGTGCTGAGCCATCCGGTCTTCGCACCCTACGACAACACGCAGTTCGCACCCATCGAAGAATTTGGCCCGGTATTGGGCCTCGAGACCATTGCGACCGGGCTACTGTCTCCGGTGAAAGCGGTCGTCGCGCCGGGTGAGCCTAACAATCTCTACGCGGTGGATCAGACCGGTCAGATCTGGAAGATCGATCTGAAAAACAAGGACTTGAAAACAAACAAGACGAAGATCCTCGACGTCGGTAAGACCGGCTTGAATCTGCTGGTGGTGATCGGCGCGCTGGGACCCGATACGTTCGATGAGCGCGGATTGCTCGGGCTCGCATTCCATCCCAATTATGCGAACAACAAGAAGTTCTATACCTATACGTCAGAACCGGCATCGGGAGCGGCCACGTTCACGCGCTCCTGGACGACCAGCCAATCGCCCGACCATCAAAACGTGGTATCGGAGTGGACTAGCGGATCGAACACTCGTCGCGTTCTGTTGAAGGTCGACTGGCCGCAGTTCAACCACGACGGCGGTGACTTGGCATTCGGTCCCGACGGGTATCTCTACATCTCGATGGGCGATGGTGGCGGCGCAGATGATCGCGATACGACCACGGCTTTGTTCCCCTACCCCGTCACCACTCCCGCGCACGCCGCGGAATTCAGACCGATCTTCGGTCACGGCCTGGATGGCAACGGACAGAAGCTGTCGGTCCCGCTCGGCAAGATCCTGCGCATCGATGTCAACTCGAAGGCGACAGGCAAAGAGTACGGCATTCCCAATGACAATCCGTTCGTCGGGAGAGCTGGGGCGCTGGCGGAAATCTATGCCTACGGGTTGCGCAATCCTTATCGCATGTCGTTCGACATGCGCACCGGCAAGCTCTATGCCGGTGATGTCGGACAGAACGACATCGAAGAGGTGAATGTGATCGTAAAAGGTGGCAACTACGGCTGGCCGATCAAGGAAGGCACGCTGTTCTTCAATCACAACGGCGAGCTGGACGGAACGGTATCCGTCAATCCGCCGCTTGGCGCGATTGTCCCCAGCAACCTGATCGATCCGATCGCCCAGTACGACAATCACCATGAAGGTCACTCCGTGATCGGCGGGTTTGTGTACCGTGGCAAGGCGATCAAGGAAATGTGGGGCCAATATATCTTTGCCGACTACTCCACCTTGTTCAATCTTCCCTCCGGGCCGCATGACTACGGACGCGTGTTCCACATCAATCCGCGTGGCCATCACGACGGCCCGCGAACGATCAGCGAGATCATGTTCGTCCCGAGCGGTCGCGCAAACCTCGCCATGCTCGGCTCGGGCCAGGATCACGATGGCGAGGTGTACATGACCGGCAACCGGCGCGGGATTCCGTTCCCGGCCGCCGGTGACCCGCCTGTTCCGGGTGGTGTCGTGCTCAAGCTGGTGCCGTACAAGCCGCGCGGGCATAGCCATGACAATAATCACGACGACGACCACGACAGCAAGTAGTAGGAGCACGCGGCCGCGTTGATCGGCATAGCGATAAAGGGCGGCTCGTAGGGGTCGCCCTTTTTTCGTCCGTGCAGTCGCGTTGCTCAATCCTTCGCGATTGCCCCAGAATGCGTGCCTCGACGGGACGACTGTCGTCTCGAACCAAGGAGGATCCCATGTTCGCATTGCGAAGTGCCCTGCTCACGGCAGTGGCAACGATTGGTATTCCGGCGAGCCCCGCGCTCGCGCAAACCAAGTTCATCACCATCGGCACGGGCGGGGTCACCGGCGTTTATTACGCGGCAGGCGGAGCGATCTGTCGGCTGGTCAATAAAGACCGCGCGAAGCATGGCGTGCGCTGCTCGGTGGAATCCACCGGCGGCTCGGTGTTCAATGTCAACACCATCAAGGCGGGCGAGCTCGATATGGGCGTCGCGCAATCCGATGTCCACTTCAACGCCACCAAGGGCGTCGCGCAATTCAAGGAGGGTGCGTTCAAGGAATTGCGTGCCGTCATGTCGCTGCACCCGGAGCCGTTCACCGTGGTCGCGCGCAAGGAATTGAATGCCAAGGCGTTCACTGATTTCAAAGGAAAGCGCTTCAATATCGGCAATCCTGGTTCCGGCACACGCTCGTCGATGGAAGAGCTGATGGGCGAGATGGGCTGGAAGAACGCGGACTTCTCATTGGCCTCCGAGTTGAAAGCCGACGAACACGGCCCAGCACTCTGCGATGGAAAAATCGACGGCTTCTTCTTCGCGGTAGGACATCCGTCCGCCAACATCCAGGACCCGACCACAACCTGTGGTGCGAAGCTCGTGTCATTGACCGGCTCGGTCGTCGACCGACTGGTGGCCGAAAAGCCGTACTACGCGAAGGCGACGATTCCGGCGGGGCTCTACCCGAACAACCCGCAAGCGACCGAAACGTACGGCGTGCTTGCGACCTTCGTGAGCTCTGAGAAAGTGCCGGCCGATACGATCTATCTCGTCGTGAAAGCGATCTTCGACAATTTCGAAGACTTCAAGAAACTCCATCCGGCACTCGCACATCTGAACCCGACGAACATGGTGAAGGACGGCCTATCGGCGCCGTTGCACGACGGGGCGATCAAGTATTACAAGGAGAAGGGGTGGGTGAAGTGAGGATGTGAAACGGGAAAGGGGTAACCCGACGCTGAGAGCTCTTGGATCAAAGGGATGCGTCCCCTTTTTGTCCTTTTTGTCTCTTCTTCGTGCGTCCTCCTGTCGGAAAATCGGGGGGCAGGTGCCGACTGCGTCGCGCCTCCACTGCTTTATAGGAAATCCCAGCGGGCGTAGACTGGCAGTGGTCCCGAAGATTTGGAAACAGGAAAACATGAGCGCTCTATTTCCCGAGGTCATCGAGCACCCTCTAGATGCCGAAGCGATGTCTGTGCGCTGGCGTGAGATCCTGGAAGATCCGCGTTTCGCAAATTTCGTTGGGAAGCTAGACCTGGATCGCTGGGGAAGAATTGTCGTGTCACCTGTAAATACCGAGCACGGCGGCCTTGCCGGGGAGTTGTCCCACTTGCTGCGCTCACAACTCGGTGGACGCACCCTGGTCGAAGTGGGCGTGCGAACCAAGGAGGGAGTATTTGCGCCGGACGTCGCCTGGTGCTCGAACGAATTTTGGAACGAGCGGCGCGAGCAGTCACCCCTTGAAGTCGCGCCGGAGATTTGTGTGGAAATTGCATCGCCTTCGAACACGCTCCTTGATTTGCGAACAAAGGCCAAGGCTTACGTCGATGCCGGCGCTACGGAGTCATGGATTCTATTTCCGCGTTCCAAGCGCATCGAGTATTACGGTAGCGCAGGTTTGATACAGACTTCTTCGTTTGCCGTTGATCTATCCACGTTGTTCGACTGACTTTAATGTGAGGTCATGACTCATGAACCCAATCCTGACCGGCGGCTGTCTGTGCGGTGCGATTCGCTACACGGTGAACGCTCCGCTCACGAATGTCGTTGCGTGCCACTGCACCCATTGCCGCAAGGCCTCCGGCGCCGGTTCGAGTCACAACGCCATGGTGCCCACCAGTGCCGTGACCTTCACCTCGGGCAAGCCCAAGCGCTATCAGGATACGGCCGATAGCGGCAATCTGCTCTTCCGGCATTTCTGCGGTGAGTGCGGTTCATCGCTCTTTGGCCAGCGCGAGAAAATGCCCGAGATGATGGTCCTGAGGGTGGGCACGCTCGACGATGCGTCGGGGCTCAAACTGGTCATGAACATTTGGACTGACAGTGCGCTGCCTTGGATGCACATTGATCCGGCGATCGATCATCACGCGAAGAATCGTCCGATGAAGACGTAACCGGGGATCGCAGATCGGCGCCCGATACAATGCCGTTCTGATCGCAAAGAATTCAAAGGGGGAGTGTTCAATGGAATCCGGCAAGAAAATTCTGTTGGGTATTGGCGCCGTCGCGGCGAGCGCGATGCTGACCGGTGTGCCGGGTTACGCCCAGCAGGGTGCAGGCACTGCCGCGAAACCCGCAGCGAAAGCGGCACCTGCCGTCGAGCCTGTCGCGGTTGGCGCGGCCGCCATCGGCGGTGCGGTATCCGGTCCAAAAGGACCGGAAGCCGGTGTATGGGTCATCGCGGAGACCACCGACCTTCCCACCAAGTACGCGAAGATGGTGGTGACCGACGACAGCGGCCGTTATGTCATTCCCGATCTGCCGACCGCGAATTACAGCGTCTGGGTGCGGGGCTACGGGTTGGTCGATTCACCCAAGATGCGCGCGAAGCCGAGCCAGATGCTCAATCATCGCGCGGTCGTAGCGCCGAATGCTGCCGCGGCCGCGCACTACTATCCGGCGATCTACTGGTACGCGCTGATGAAGATTCCGCCGGCGGGCGAATTCGGCGGCAATAGCGACATTCCGAAGAACATCAGCCAGGCCAACTGGCTTCGGCAGATGAACAACGTCGATTGCATCGGCTGTCACCAGCTTGGTCAGGAATCCACGCGCACGATTCCGGCGCAGCTTGGCAAGTTCGAGTCGGGCCGCGACGCCTGGATTCGACGGCTCCAGTCAGGGCAATCGGGCGAGATGATGACCACCCGGATTGCCGGACAGTTCGGCGGCGCGCCATACAAGTACTTCGGTGACTGGACCGACCGGATCGCCAAGGGCGAGCTGCCCACGGCGAAACCGCCACGGCCGCAGGGTGTCGAGCGGAACATTGTCGTCACGTCGTGGGAGTGGAGTACTGACAAGCACTATCTGCACGATCTAATCGCCTCGGACCGGCGCAATCCGACCGTCAACGCCTACGGTCCGCTCTATGGCTCACCCGAATACTCGACCGATAACATGCCGGTCCTCGATCCGAAGACCCACGCCGTGTCGATCTACAAGATGCCGGTGCGTGATCCCGACATGCCGCTGTCGCTCGGACCGGGACATGCCGCGGCGATCAAACCGATCCAACCGTCACCGTACTGGGGTGAGGAACAGATCTGGGACACGCGGGCCAACAACCACAACGCGATGTTCGACAAGCAGGGCCGCCTCTGGATGGCCGCGAACATCCGCGGCTTGGACAACCCCGCATTCTGCAAGAAGGGCTCGGACCATCCGTCAGCGAAGGAATTCCCGATCGAACGCTCGTCGCGGCAGGTCTCGATGCTCGATCCCAAAACCAACAAGTACGTATTCGTCGACACCTGCTTCGGTACGCATCATCCGCAGTTCGGTTATGACGCGAACGATACGCTGTGGTTGAGCGGCACGGGCCAGGTGGCAGGCTGGATCAATACCAAGCTGTTCGATGAGACCGGCGATGCGGCGAAATCGCAAGGCTGGTCGCCTTTCATCATGGATACCAGCGGCAACGGCAAGCGCGACGAATACGTCGAGCCCAATCAGCCGATCGAAGCGGGCAAAGACAAGCGTATCAACCCGGGCTCAGGACCGTATGCGGTGATGCCAAATCCGGTGGATGGCTCGATCTGGTACACGGTTGGTGTATTCGGCGGGACCCCGGGGTTCCTCCGGTTTGATCCTGCCACCGGATTGTCGGAAATGTTCAACCTGCCCGAGCGCGGCATCGGCATTCGCGGTGGTGACATCGACAAGGACGGCGTCGCGTGGGGTTCGATGTCGAGCGGCCATCTCGGCAGCTTCGATCGACGCAAGTGCAAGGGCCCGCTCAACGGTCCGAATGCAACCGGCAATCATTGCCCCGAAGGCTGGGCGTTCTATCGGTATCCCGGCCCAGGGTTCGACGGCTTCACCGCCAACAGTGCCGAGGCGAGCTACTACACCTGGGTCGATCAGCACAACACGTTCGGGCTGGGCGCGAACATCCCGATGTCCACGGCCAACCTGAACGACGGGTTCGTTGCGCTCAAGGACGGCAAGATGGTCATGATCCGCATCCCCTATCCCATGGGCTTCTACGCCAAGGGATTCGATGGACGCATCGATGATCCGAATGCCGGCTGGAAAGGCCGCGGTCTGTGGAGCACGAACGGCGATCGCACGCCTTGGCTGATGGAAGGCGGCAAGGGTAGCAAGCCGCGCGCCGTACACATCCAGCTGCGGCCCAACGCGCTGGCGCAATGAGTCCAATGCGTCGTCTGCCGGGGATGTGAATGAACGCGAGGGGTGGCGTACGCCGCCCCTCGGGTTCGCCGTGGGCTTCAAGAGCAAATCGATCGGTACTGACGAGCTCGCGCAATGGACTTCATCTTCGACTACATTGCAGTCGACACCTTCTGGACGATCGTACTGATCATTCACGGATTGTGCGCAGTGGCGCTGCTTGGCGCGCTCACACATCAGGCAGTGGCTGTGCTGATGCCGGTTCGCCAGGCGGGCGGCGATAGCTTCGTTGCCCGATTCCGCGCGGTATCCGGACCGCGCTACACCAATGCAGTCTGCGTGCTGTGGTTGGTCACATTCCTGTTCGGTGCGTGGATCTACCTCAGGTACCGCATCCACATCCGCATTCCGATCGAGGCGCAGGGATCGTGGAAGACCTTGGGTGCGTTCGAATTGAAGGAGCATCTGACCACGATCGGCTTGGGCTTGCTGCCGATCTATTGGTACCTCTGGATGAATGCGCGGAAATCCGAATACGACAGCGCCCGCAAGTGGCTGACCACCTGCCTCGCGGTCATCTGCTGGTACGCTTTTCTAGTCGGTCACATCGTCAACAACGTCCGAGGTTACGGATCATGAGTGCGGCGGATCGGCCCGCAACGTCGCTGGCCTCGTCATCGAGGTTCAAGACCTTCGCGCTCGTCTTCGGCATTGCGACTGCCGTCCTCTACATCGTCTGCGACATGGCACGCCTGCCGCTGTTCACCTATCACCCGGGTACGGATCGCATCGATTTCGGTTGGGCGGCGGCACGCAAGGACGAAGGGCCGGCGATGTATTGGTACGGTTGGATCGCGACATCGGTCCTTGGCGCGACGACCCTCGGTATCCTTGCCGCGATGCTGCCGGAGCGCATGACGCGTAAGATTCCGTTGTCACTCGTCTGGATCGTCCCGGTCGTATTGACGCCGGTGCTGATCTACTCGCTCAACTTCTTCTGGCGGTGGTAGCTATGACCCTATCGATTCGCACCCTTGCACTAGCGGCGGGAACCGTGCTCGCGTTGGCCACCGGCGCACCGGTGGTGGCAGGCGGCGACGATTACGATGCAGCCAACGACAAGGAAAACGCCGGGCCCGCCTATTTTGGCTTCGTGCGCGATGCGCGCGGCTCGCCCGTACCCGATGCGCGTGTGGTGCTGCGCCCGAAGACCGGCACGCCGGTCGAGGTCAAGTCCAACGCGGTCGGGTTGTATCGGAGTCACGTCTCCAAGGAAGCGCGTCCGGACGATGTTGCGGTCGCATGCGAAAAGGCAGGCTTCAAGCAGACGCGGGTTTTTCGACGTACGCCCCCGGGAAGCACCGCGATGTTCATTGAGACCGACTGCACGCTGCAACGATCGTAGGAATCTGCGCGGCAGACCGCGCAGATTCCTGATGATAGACGCTTGGAGTTGTGAACGGTGTTGGCGCGATTCGCCGGATTAGTTTGCCTGCTGGCGGTACTGGCGCACGCTGCGCCAGCGCAGCTGGGAAACACTGCTGACGCCATCCTGATCAATGGCAAGATCGTAAGGTTCGAGGCGGCTCCCGCCGAAGCACTCGCGGTTCGCGGCGATCGGATCGCCGCGATTGGAAACTCCGCGGACATCCGTGGGCTGGCCGGTCCGGCCACCCGCATCATCGATCTTGCCGGCCGCACGGTCATTCCCGGCCTCATCGATTCCCACATCCACGCAATTCGCGCCGGCCTCACCTGGCAGACGGAGGTGCACTGGATCGGCGCGGCATCGCTGACCGGTGCACTCGATCGCCTTCATGCGGCAGCCAAGATCGCCCCGAAAGGTTCGTGGCTAATCGTTGCGGGCGGCTGGGTCGAGCGCCAGTTCACCGAGGGTCGCCGTCCGACCCAGATGGAGATTGCCGCTGCCGCCCCCGACCACCACGTCTACATTCAGTTGCTCTATTCCGCGGTGTTGCTGTCGCCCGGTGGGTTCGACGCGCTAGGTGTCGGGCAGGATCGCGAGTTGGCCGCGCGACTCAAGATCGAAACAGGCCCGGAGGGTCGGCCAACCGGATGGATGTCCGGTGACAATCGCAGCATCAGCGATGTATTCGATCGCTTGCCGCGCCCTTCGCTCGCGCAACAGATCGCAGGTACGCGCGCTTTTTTCCGCACGCTCAACAGCCTCGGGGTCACCGGTGTCATCGACCCGGGCGGCTATAACCTTCCGGTGGATGCGTATCGCGCGCTCTTCGAGGTATGGCGCGATCGGGCGCTCACCGTTCGCGTTGCGTACAGCCTCTCCGCCCCGCGGCGCGGCCACGAGTTGGAAGACTTCCAGGCGCTCACCGCGATGGTGCCGATGGGCTTCGGCGACGAATGGCTACGCTTCAACGGCATCGGCGAGAACGTCACCTGGGACATGTACAACAACGATGCGCCCACCGAACCGCACAAGGAACGCCTCTTCCAGGCGCTGCGATGGGCGGCCGCGCGCGGACTGGGTGCGACCTTCCATTGGCATAACAATCGCTCGGTCCATCACCTGATCGACGTGCTGGAACGTGTCAATCGCGAGATGCCGATCGCGCCACTTCGCTGGTCGATCGCGCATCTCAACGACGCTTCACTCGACAGTCTGCGACGGATGAAGACACTGGGCGTCGGATGGCTCGTGCAGAACGCCTTCTATTTTCGTGGCGAGGCGTTCCTCGGTCAGCGCGGCGCGGACGCTGCACGACTCGCGCCGCCGATCGCAAGCGCGTTGCGCATGGGGCTCGCGACGGGTGGCGGTACCGATGCGCATCGGGTGATGTCCCACAATCCGTTCGTATCGCTGCAGTGGATGCTCGACGGCAAGACCGTGGGTGGCACACCGATGCGCGCCGCGGAAGAAACGCCGACGCGGGTCGAGGCACTGCGCATCTTCACGCAAGGCAGCGCATGGTTCGCGCATGATGACGCCCGCCGCGGGGCGCTCGAGGTCGGGAAACTCGCTGATCTCGCGGTGTTGAGCAAGGACTATTTCAGTGTGCCGGTTGACGAGGTAAGCAGCATTCGCGCATTGTTCACCATGCTGGGCGGGCGCGTGGTGTATGCGGAAGGGCCGTTCGCGAATCTCGAAGAAAAGTAGGCCCGATGCAATAGCCGACTACCTGTGTGCCGATCCCGCTTCGTGGGATAGGAAGCGCCAATAATTCATCGTCCGCGCAGAGCGACGCCACAACGAGAGTCCACCCATGCGGCAGTCTGCCCCACCCCCGACCCTCCAGCAACTCGTCGCCGATGCTGACATCGGCGGTCGCTCGGCCAAGGGCTTCGCCGGCAAGCTTCTTTTCGCCATTGCAATCGCCTGGTCGCTGTTTCAACTCTGGTATGCCTCGCCGCTGCCGTTCGTGCTGAGGATCGGCGTCCTGAACGACACGGAGGCGCGCGCACTGCATCTTGGCATCGCGCTGTTTCTCGCGTTTCTTGCCTACCCCGCGTTCAAGGGTTTCGCACGGGAAAAGGTTCCGGCAACCGATTGGCTGCTCGCGCTCGCGGCTGCGTTCGCGGGTGCGTATCTCATTCTGTTCTATGCGGACGTCGCCACACGCCCCGGACAACCGAGCACATTCGACATTGTTACCGCCACCATCGGCATCGTACTGTTGCTGGAGGCGACGCGACGCGCGGTCGGGTTGCCGATGACCGTGCTCGCGATGGTGTTCCTTGCTTATATGTATTTCGGGCCGTATCTGCCGGATGTGCTCGCACACAAGGGCGCGTCGCTCCAGCGCATGCTGTCCCATATGTGGCTCACGACTGAAGGCGTGTTCGGTGTCGCGCTTGGCGTCTCGTCCTCGTACATCTTCATCTATGTACTGTTCGGTTCGCTCCTGGATCGTGCCGGTGCGGGCAACTACATGATGCAGGTGTCGTTCGCCCTGCTTGGACATTTACGCGGCGGGCCGGCCAAAGTGGCGGTCGTGTCGTCCGCATTGAACGGGCTCATCTCGGGGTCGTCAGTCTCGAATGTGGTGTCTGGCGGCATCTTCACGATTCCGCTCATGAAGAAGGCGGGCTATGGCGGGGTCAAGGCCGGTGCGATCGAAACCGCGTCGTCGGTGAACGGACAGATCATGCCGCCGGTCATGGGGGCGGCCGCGTTCCTGATGGTCGAGTATGTGGGCATTCCGTATTCGGACATCGTGAAGCATGCGTTCCTTCCGGCGACGATCTCCTACATCGCCCTCTTCTATATCGTGCATCTGGAAGCGATGAAACTTGGCATGCAGCCGATGGCGCGGGTTCGCGATCGCTCCAATCGCGATGCGCTCGTGTCGTGGGGCCTTGGCCTATCCGGGACGATGGTTGCCTGCGGCCTCATTTATTACATCGCGGTCGCGGTGCAATCGATGTTGGGCGAGGCGGCGCCGTGGGTACTCGGCTTGCTGCTCGCGCTGCTCTATGTCTACACGGTGTATGTCGCCGCGAACTGCCCGGACCTGCCGTCGGACATCGATGTGGACAACCCGGTGCTTCCCGAAGCCTGGCCGACGGTCAAGGCGGGGCTCCACTTTCTCATTCCGATCGGTGTCCTGGTCTGGTGCCTGATGATCGAGGAGCAGTCCCCTGCCCTGTCCGCCTTCTGGGCGACGATCGTGCTGATCGGGCTGATGCTCTCACAACGTCCGCTTACGGCCTGGTTCCGCAAGCGGCGTCCGACCGGAACCGACCTGAAGCAAGGATGGCGGGAGTTGATCGGCGGTTTGAACGATGGTGCGCGCAGCATGATCGGCATCGCCATCGCCACCGGTACGGCCGGCATCATCGTCGGGGGTATCACCTTGACGGGACTGGGCCTGCGCATGACCGATTTCATCGAAGTCGTGTCGATGGGCAATGTCACCTTGATGCTGCTCTTTACCGCGTTCGTGTGTCTCGTGCTCGGGCTTGGTGTTCCAACGACCGCGAACTACATCCTCGTCGCCTCGTTGATGGCACCTGTCATCGTCGAATTGGGTGCGCAGTCGGGCCTGATCATTCCGCTCATCGCGGTGCATTTGTTCGTTTTCTATTACGGAATCATGGGTGACATCACCCCACCCGTCGGTCTGGCGACCTTCGCGGCCGCGGCGATATCGGGCGAGGACGCCATCCAGACCGGCATCCAAGGTTCTATGTACGCACTGCGCACCGTGGTGCTGCCGTTCGTCTTCATCTTCAATCCGCAGTTGCTCCTGATCGATGTCGATACCTGGTGGGATGTCGTGATGGTGTGCTTCTCGGCGACGGCTGCATCGCTCGCATTCGCCGCGGCGACGATGGCATGGTTCCGAACGCGATGTCTCTGGTGGGAAGTCCTCGCGCTGCTGCTTGCAACCTTCATGCTCTTTCGGCCCGACTGGTTCATGGACAAGTGGTACCCGCCCGATCGGGATGCGCCGGCCGGCGAGGTGTTCGCGATCGCATCAGGGTTACCAGAAGGTGGGCGCTTCGTGGCGGTGATCGAAGGGACGAATATCGAAGGTGATGACATCAAGAAAACCGTCGCAGTGCGCGTTGGCTCAGCGGCCGAAGGCAGGCAGCGTCTTGCTCAGGCGGGCTTGACCATCGCACCGTCAGTGGGCAACGATGCCCGGATCTCGGGTGTCAAGTTCGGCAGTCCGGCGAGAAAATCCGGATGGGAGCAAGGCTGGAAGATCGTGGCGATCAAGGTGCCGAATGAACGGCCGTCGCCGCATTGGCTGTACGTGCCAGCGATGCTGATCGTCGGGCTGGTGTGGTTCGCGCAGGGTGGGCGAATACAAGTCGCGCCGGCAGCGCGATGACGGGCATCGGGTCTAGAGATGGCCCGCCAAGCGAGTAACATGTACAGATCTATTTCGCCGGTTTCCGATTGACGACCATCACCGTGTCCGTCCAGCCGAAAGCGCAGCACACCCTCGACGAATATCTGGCGCTCGAAGCGTCAACCCGCGAGAAGCATGAGTTCTTTCGTGGTGAGATCTTCGCGATGGGAGGCGCGAGCGCGGTTCACAATCTGATCGTCGCAAACGCGATGAGCGAGCTACGCGGAGCGTTGCGCCAGACACAATATCGCGTTTATCCAAGCCAAATGCGGGTCAAGGTCTGTCCCGGTGGCCTCTACACCTACCCTGACATTGTCATCGCGTGCGGCAAGGAACACTTCGAGCAACCGGGCGAAACGCTCGTCAATCCAACAGTGCTGATCGAAGTGCTTTCCGAATCAAGCGAAGCGTACGACCGCGGAGCGAAATTCGAACAATATCGCGCACTCCCTTCCCTTCGAGCCTATGTGCTGATCGCGCAGGACCGCATGCTTGTCGAACACTATGCGCGACAAGCGGATAACCGCTGGCTGCTCACCGCTTATAACCGCGCGGACGACATCGTCATCATCGAGGCACTCGATTCCCGAATCGCCGTTGCTGAGGTCTATTTGAACGTCGACGGACTCGCTGCTCCACTAATCGGTGGCTAGACCGAATCGACGCGATGCGTATCTCAAACCGATAGTCGCATCGCGCAATGAAGCAGGTCGCAGCGTATCTCAATGATCCGGACGTTCAAGACGCTCACCGGGCGTTGATACGCCTTTGGGTGTTAGCGAACGATCATGACGGCGCGGATCTCGCACTCAACGCGTGGGAGAAGAAGCGAGCGGCCACGGAGTCGGCGCATGAGAACATGGCGATGGAATTTCTCCATCGCCTTGAGCGTCGCGTCGCGATCGGGCAAGCGGACGTTGAAGCGTACCCACTTGCCGTGGTCGAAGCGCTCGACAATTTTCTGGCCACGACCGGACAGAGCCAGCAGCGTCTGCCGCGTTTCCCAATCAGGTTGGGCGAAGAGGCATTCTGGCTCGTCCCAACGACATTAGCTCGTCGACGC
>JANMUI010000561.1:0-7076 GCA_031391405.1 Betaproteobacteria bacterium | reverse complement strand
ACCCTCGTCCTGCACGGAGGCGGCAATACCTCGGTCAAGCTGACTGAGCAAAATCGGTTTGGTGACACCGAAGAGGTTTTGTACGTGAAAGGCAGCGGCTGGGATCTCGAGCACATAGACGTTCCAGGATTCTCGCCGGTGCGCCTTGCCCATGTGCAAAGGCTTGCCGGGCTGGACCGGTTGTCCGATCCCGACATGGTGAACGAGCTCATGACCAATATGCTCCGTGCCGGGGCGCCCGCACCGTCGATCGAGACCATTCTGCACGGCTGCCTGCCATTCAAGTATGTCGATCACACCCATGCGGATGCGATCCTGGCGATCACCAATACCGCGGAAGGCAAGCGGCGCATCGAACAACTGTTCGGCGCACGCGTGATCGTGATTCCATATCTCATTCCAGGGTTCGACCTTGCCCGCCATGCTGCCCGGGAGTACCAGCGCCAGGCGACGCCAGCGACGATCGGCGTCGTGCTGATGAACCACGGCATTTTTTCGTTTGGTGCAACCGCACGCGAGTCATACGATCGGATGATCGAGCTGGTGGGCATGGCGGAACAACATCTCGAAGCTCAACACGCTTGGGCGGTAACGCGGTCCCAGTCAATGGTCACTGCGGCCGTCGAATCGATCGCTCTTGCGCAACTTCGAAGTCATATTGCCGCTGTTGCCGGATTCCCGGTAATCATGCGAATCCGCTCGACCGAGCAAACGCTCGCCTTCGCGCGCCACCCCGACGTTGCGCGGATCTCGCAGCAGGGGCCCGCAACACCCGATCACGTGATTCGCACCAAACGCACACCAATGGTCGGCACCGGCGTAGCGGCGTTCGTCGAAGGCTATCGCCAATACTTCCAGGCGCACGCGCCGCGGGCGAAAGAGTCAAAGACGATGCTGGATCCCGCCCCCCGCATGGTGCTCGATCCTCGCTTTGGACTTGCTTCGATCGGGCGCACGGCAAAAGAGGCCGCGATCGTCGAGGAGATCTACGAGCACACGATCGACATCATCTTGCGCGCAGAGGCTCTAGGAGGCTATCGCGCCCTGCCCGCCCAGGATATTTTCGATGTCGAGTATTGGGATCTCGAACAGACCAAGCTAAGAAAAGGCGGCGTCTCGCCGCCATTTGCCGGTGAGGTCGCGGTCGTGACCGGCGCCGCTTCGGGCATCGGCAAGGCCGCGGTAACCGCGTTGCTGGCGCGCGGCGCCGCCGTGGTGGGGCTCGATCTCAATCCGGCGATCACATCGCTCCATCAGCGCCACGGCTATCTTGGCGTCGTCTGCAACGTCACGAACCCGGAGGCGATCGATGGTGCGCTCACGGCCATCGTTGCCCGTTTCGGTGGATTGGACATGCTGATCCTGAATGCCGGCATCTTTCCGGCCAGTCGCAGCATCAAGGATCTTGGCCTGGATGAATGGCGCCAGGTAATGACCGTCAATGTCGACGCCAATCTGCTCCTGATGCGCGCCTGCCATCCTTATCTCAAGCTCGCGCCGCGGGGTGGTCGTGTGGTGGTGATCGGATCGAAGAATGTTCCCGCACCCGGACCGGGCGCGGCAGCCTATTCCGCATCAAAGGCTGCGCTTAACCAGCTCACCCGCATTGCCGCGCTGGAATGGGGCGCGGACGGCATTCGCATCAATACGCTTCACCCCAACGCAGTGTTCGATACAGGCATTTGGACCGAAGATGTGCTGGCCGAGCGGGCCAAGCGTTACGGCCTATCGGTTGATGCCTACAAGCGGAACAACGTGCTCAGGACGAAGGTGACCAGCAAGGATGTAGCCGAACTGGCCGCTGAAATGTGCGGCCCGCTATTCGCAAAGACGACCGGGGCGCAATTGCCGGTCGACGGCGGCAACGAGCGGGTGATTTGATGTCAATGCGAGTCGAGACGATGCGTTGGACCGCGGACAACGTCCTCGAGCTGATCGATCAGCGCCTGTTGCCATTCGAGATTCACTACGCCCGATGTCGCAACGCGATCGAAACGGCGAGCGCCATTACCGACATGGTCGTCCGAGGCGCGCCGGCGATCGGTTGCGCGGCGGCATTCGGACTTGCTTTGGAGGGGGCGCGCGTTGAAAACTTGAGCCGCTCCGAACGCGAGCGACGATTGTCCGAAGCAAGTGCCACGTTGCGATCAAGTCGGCCAACGGCGGTTAATCTGTTCTGGGCGCTTGATCGCATGGATCGGGTCTGGCGGGATACGCGCGAGACGGACGGGCCCGCACTCACGCGGCGTCTGCGCAATGAAGCGACCCGTATCTTCGACGAGGATCTCGCAGTCAACCTCGCTATCGGCCGGCATGGCGCACCGGTTATAGCCGACGGCGCGCGCGTCATGACCCATTGCAATGCCGGCGCACTGGCGACGGCTGGACACGGCACAGCCTTGGGTGTCATTCGTTCCGCGCGGGATCAGGGCAAGCGTCTGATGGTGATTGCCAACGAAACGCGTCCCTATCTGCAGGGTGCTCGGCTCACTGCCTGGGAAATGGTGCAGGAACGGATTCCGGTGACCTTGGTGACCGACAATATGGCCGGTCATCTCATGCAGCGTGGAGACGTTGACGTGATCGTCCTTGGCGCCGACCGCGTCGCGGCGAACGGCGACTTCGCGAACAAGATCGGCACCTACACGCTCGCCGTGCTGGCGGCGCGCCACAACATTCCCTTTTATGTAGCCGCGCCCTTATCGACCATTGATCTTGGAACCCGGGATGGCGCAGGCATTCCTATCGAGGAGCGAGCGGCCGCCGAAGTGACCGGCTTTCGCGATCAACGCTGGGCGCCCGAAGGTGTGATCGTTCGCAATCCCGCGTTCGATGTCACCCCCGCAGAGCTCGTGACGGGGCTCATCACCGAGCGTGGCGTGATCCCATCGCCAAACGCTGAGAAGATCCGGGCGCAATTTGGATAATTTGCCCGACTGAGGAGATCTAAATGAATCCGATCTCGTATTCATCGAAGCTCGCAGGCAAGGAAGGCCGGCGCGTGCACTTCCAAGGCGTGAGTCAGTTGCGGATGAGAGGCGACCTGATCGAGCGCTACTGGGAGGTGTTTGATTCGGGCATGGCGCTCGCGCAACTCGACTTCGCGCCGGAGCGAATCGGCAAGGTGCTATCGCGAGCGAACGAAGCGTTCCGGCGAACGGTGCCGGCGGATCATTGATCGGACGGATTCTCTTCGATGATCTCGACCGCGGTATAGGGCGGCACGAGATCGAATAGCTCGACAATGTCGTCGTTGCGCATCCGGATGCATCCGATCGATCCCGCGACACCCATCGGTGCGGAATCCGGACTGCCATGGATATAGATGTAGCGGCGCATCGTGTCGACATCACCAAGGCGATTGAAGCCGCGCTCGCAGCCCGAGAGCCAGAGGATGCGCGTCAGCATCCAGTCACGATAAGGGAATTGCTCTGCCAGCGCAGGCGAGAACACTTCACCGGTTGGACGGCGCCCCTTGAACACGGTATTGCAAGGCGCCCCTTGCCCGATTTTCGCGCGAATGATGTGCGGCCCGCGTGGTGTCTGGTTGCTGCCATTGCGTTCCCCCGCCCCATTGCGGGCGGTGGAGACGCTGTATCGCCTGATCAGCGCACCCGAGTCATCGCAGAGCTCGAGCGTCTGGGCAGCAAGGAAGATCCTAATCGAGGGCATCGATCGTACGATCCGCGGATCGGCGCCTCGACGAGAAGAAAGACGAAAGCATCTCACCGCACGCGTCGGCGAGTACACCACCGGTCACCTCGGTATGGTGATTAAGCCTGGCCTCGCGCATGAGATCGACGACGCTTCCGCATGCGCCGGTCTTTGGATCGCGTGCACCGAACACGAGCCTGGCAAGACGTGCATGCATGATCGCACCGGCGCACATGCAACAGGGTTCCAAGGTCACGAAAAGGGTGCAGCCAGGAAGCCGGTAATTTCCGAGCGTTGCGGCAGCCTCGCGTAACGCGATGATCTCGGCATGCGCAGTCGGATCGTGATGCGCGATCGGCCGATTGCCCCCCCGCCCGATGATGCGGCCTTCATGCACGACGACGGCCCCTACCGGGATCTCGCCCGCAATCGCGGCTGCCCGAGCGATTGCGATCGCTTCGGCCATCCAGGTTGCATCGTGCTCGGCCGCTGGCATCATTCCCACTCGATTGTCAAAGTGGCGCGACGCCACGCGCCGACCGGTCCGTAGCCAGGAGGCTCACGACGTTATCCGCGCTCTGCGAAGGAGGCGATCCCAGCAGGATTTGCAAGAGCCCAGGCCGGACTCGCATCGCACGCGCAACAGCAGACTGCGGGACGCCAAAGTGCTCCTTCATCACCTTCAGACTCTCGATGATAACCTCCGGCTCCTCATTCGCGATCAGGTGGTCTTCCGACTCCTGCACTGCTTCGCCATGGCGATTGAGCCCCACATATCCTGCCCTCGCCTGCTCATCCGAAAACATTCCAAGCTGCCGACCGCGAAAAATAATCGCCGCCTTGGACACGCCCCAACGCAACTTCAATTCGGACAGGCCCGGCCAGTTGAGACGCGTACCGCGGATTGCCAGCTTGCATTCGCTGGCGAACGTGCTTCCCGGCAGCAGAAATGCGCTGGCGAAACGATTGGCCTGCGTCTCGGTTAATCGGTCGCCGGTCAAGACGCCAATGTGCAGCGAAAAGTGCCCCAACTCGTGGGCAATGCCAAAGCGCTCACGGCAGGCCGAACGACCAGAAGCGTTCAACGCGATCAACGGTCGCTTTGTCGCAAACGACACCGCATCGATTTCAGTTGCCAGACCATGCACCTTCATCACGACGGCGCCGGCGTTCTCCGCAATGCGCGTGACATTGCTGAGCGGACCCAGACCGAGGCTGAACAGTGAACGGAATTTCCCGGCAGCGCGCTCGATCGTCTCGGGAGACTCTGGATCGGCCTCCCCAACCTGGTAGCGCGGCAGCTCGAGGTGCTCATCCAACACACCAACCAAGCGCTTGAGCAATTCGCCTCGGGCGCGTGCGACCTGGCGCAACACCACCTTGGTCGTCAGCTGCCGACGAAAGTGGCACTGCTCATCGGCAATCGGATTCGGATCGAGGTGATAGAAAAACTCCGGCAGAACATTCAGTTCTCCGGCGAGCGAATTTTCAAGCGGAGCGGCAACCGATTCGGCACCAGTTTCTACACGACTAAGGAACTGCTTCGAGACCCCAACCCGCTCCCCCAACTCCGTGAGCGACAGGTCGTGGAAGAGGCGGATCTGTCGAAGGTTGGTTCCAATGAAGTCGCTCATCCCACTGCTTCGGAGGCTGCATCGCCTTCGCCACGCCGCTTCGGCGCCACCTGGGGCCTCGCTACATCGACGGATTGCGGCAAGGTCTGCTGACCTTCCACGCGCAATACACGCACGGAGTTCGACACCCAGCGGCATGCAAGTTCGTTGCTGGGCGTGAAGCCGAGAAACTCGACCCGCGGTTCGGCAGAGCCATCGTGGCCGCGATCGATGATGAAACGGAAACGGGCTGGCCTGCCATCATTTGCGAATTCCAGAAAGTCCATCTGGTAGCGATTGGCGGTCAGCACCGCATCTTTCGATGGATGGGACGGATCGTCGTTGCTGAAACAGCAAGGAATCCCACTGATGGTGAAAACGAGGTCATTGTTGCTGTTGGGCAGGCCGAGCCAAGCATGCCGACCCGACAAAGCCTCCGCAATGATCCGGTTCTTTTGTCGTCCGAAGGTGGTGCAACCGCGCGTGTAGCCGCTATCGGTGGCTCGCGACAGATCGTCTTCTGTCGCATAGAGCTCGTCCAGTAGCCACTGTGACACGGCCTCCAGACGATCGGTGGAAAGCTCGGGATTGAAGGTTGCGGGCGATGGCAGAGTCATTTGGTGCACTTTTTAAGATTCGTCAATCTAAATTTGGTGCAAATTCCATGATTCGTCAATCCTTTCGTCAATATCGAGGCGATAGCGTCTCCGACCATCCCGGTTCTACATGAACCGGAGGGCTTGATAAGTGTCAGAAATAGATGGATAATTCTACCATTCTGGAGGGATCACCATGCAAACCCTTGCCAAGCGAGTCATTGAGCGCACCGCCGAATTGCCGGAAGGCACGCCTTTGGTCGCCAAAGAACTGTTGCACTTGGGCAGCCGCGCAGCCGTAGACCAAGTGCTGTCCCGCCTGGTGCAGCATGGCACCCTGCTGCGCGCGGGCCGCGGCATCTATGTCCTGCCCGTCGAAAGCCGCTTTGGCACCCGCGCGCCCTCGGCCGTCAAGATGGTCGAGGGCCTGGCGAAGCAGCGTGGGGAAACCATCGTGCCGCACGGCGCCGTCGCCGCCAACGCGCTGGGCCTGACCACGCAGGTGCCGATGCGGGCGGTCTATCTCACGTCTGGCCCTAGCCGCCGCTTGAAATTGGGCGCGCAAATGGTCGAGTTCCGGCACGCGCCGATTTGGCAACTGATCTTTCCTGGGCGGGCCGCCGGCGAAGTAGTGCGGGCACTGGCTTGGCTGGGCCCGGAAAAAGCCGGGGAAGCGATCCGGAAGCTGCGCGCCAAGCTGCCGCCGTCGGAGCTGAAAGAAGTCGTGGCGGCGCGGTCGCGCCTGCCAACGTGGATGGCTCAAGAGATCAGTGCCTTGGTGACCCATGGCTGAGTTCTCTCAGCTCTCCACCGCCGACCGCCTAGAGGCGCTCGACGCGGCAGCCAACACATCGGGCCTCCTGCCCCATCTGCTGGAAAAAGACATCTGGGTGGTCTGGTCGCTGCGACACCTCTTTGCCGGCCCCTACGCTGACCACCTGGTATTCAAGGGCGGCACTTCCTTGTCAAAGGCCTACGGCGTCATCCGGCGCTTCTCCGAAGACGTGGACCTGACCTACGACATCCGAGCCATCGCCGCCGATCTGGTGGGTGATGCGGATGCGCCACTGCCGGCCAGCAAGAGCCAGGAGAAGAAGTGGAGCAAGGAGATTCGTGCGCGCCTGTCGGACTGGGTCGGCGCCGAAATCGTGCCACGTGATCCTTCGGCTCGATCTCCAGGATCGTCTTCTGCAGGAACAAATCGGTCGCTGGA
>JANMUI010000558.1:0-1896 GCA_031391405.1 Betaproteobacteria bacterium | reverse complement strand
CCCCGGTGTAGCCCTGGATCACCCCCTTGCCAGTGGCCATCTTGGCGCTCTCATTGTCGGTGCGGTTGCTCTTGCGGATTGATCCTTTCACCCCGCGCCGGTCCTCCGGGTGCTTGGCCAGCCAACCACGAATCTGTGCCGCGTCGCGCTGTAGCCGCGCGATGCGCTTGGCTTCCTTCGCCGCCAGATCAGGCTCGATCGGCTGGGCATCCTCTTCCCGATGCCGTTGCAGCATCGTCTGTGCTGCCGCTTCGAGCTTCGTGGCTTGCCGCTCGAAGTCCGCCCGCGTGCCACTCTTGCTCTTGGCCGCGTTGCTGGGCAACTTCACTCCGTCGATGGCGAACATCTCCCGCCCGATCAGACCCTGCCGGTCGCAGATCGCCAGGATGGCGGCGAACACCCGGGCGATGTCCTCCCCAAGGCTGCTCACGAAGCTCGCGATGGTGGTGAAATGGGGACCCGAATCCCCGCACAGGGCGATGAAGGTCACCTGCTCCCGGCAGGCGCGCTCGATGCCCCGGCTGCTGACGATCCCCTGTACATAGGCGAACAGCACCACCTTCAGCAACATCGCCGGCGGATCGTACGCAAACGCGCCGAGGCACCGACCAGATCGTTCTTGAAGCGCTTATCGAAATGCGACAGGTCGATCTCGTGATCGAGCAGGTGGTTCAGCGCGTGCTCGATCGTGCCAGGAATCAACTGCCGTGAAAGATTGACGGCGAGGAATCGCGGGCTGGTGTCGATGTGCTTGTAGCGGGCCATGGCGAGGGCGAATATCTACGACTGAAGGGGTAACTATTCGACCGGCGATTGCCTCCGGTGTTCCGCGGGCGCATGATTCGAGAATGATTTTTCTACACCCACGTTAGACTTCGCATTGGCACCGCGGGCCCTTGAAGGATAGACGTCCATGCACACCGAGACGCGTGATGCAGCTGCTGTGGTCGACGGGGTGATCCGTTCGCGCACGACGGTGCGCGCATTACGGCCCGACCCTGTGCCAAAGGCACAGTTGGTGGAGATCATCGAGGTGGCGCGCATGGCGCCGAGCAACTTCAACACTCAGCCTTGGCGCGTGCATGTACTCGCCGCCCACGCCCGAGGCTTGGCGACTTGCCCACACGTCTCGTTCGTACGTTACCAGTCCGTTATCGCGGAGCACCTAGGGCTCGCACCCGACGAAGCGGTGACCTGCGGTATGTCTCTCGGCCACGCGGATAAGCACGCTGCGGTCAACCAATTGGGCATGCCGCGAGAACCACTGGAGGCATTCACGCGTTGGCTCGGCTTTGATGAGTAGCCTACACACGCGTTATCGCGTAGCGACGTTAGGCGTCACACAGGCTAGGGGTCGCTTTCTTAACCGTAAACAATGGGGTCGCCATGGTTGAAGAGTTTCGAGTCGTCTTTGCGATTTATCCACACGTCACCCAGCTTGATTTCACCGGGCCTCACGAGGTTCTTGCGCGCCTGCCTGGGGCCCAATGCATTCTGGCCTCCAGCACAGGAGGCGACCTCGAGGCCGATGGAGGACTCGTATTTACAAAGGTGCGGCGACTTGCAGAGATCGAGCGCTGCGCGCTCATCTGCGTGCCGGGCGGCTTCGGCACGATTGAAGCGATGGAGGATCAGGAGTTCCTTGCGCAGCTCAGGCGCCTCGCCAAGACCGCACGCTATGTGACGTCCGTCTGTACCGGCGCGCTGGTACTCGGCGCGGCGGGACTTCTGAAGGGTAAGCGCGCCACATCACACTGGGCCTGGCGCGACGCACTGTCCGCCTTTGGCGCAACGCCCGACTCCGCGCGAGTGGTACGAGACGGCAACGTATTTACTGGCGGTGGCGTCACAGCGGGCATCGACTTTGTACTCACGGTGCTGGCTGAGGTCGCTGGC
>JANMUI010000404.1:0-19153 GCA_031391405.1 Betaproteobacteria bacterium | reverse complement strand
CCTGCTCCGCCTCCTGGACCCGCTTTGCGATTGCCTGATCGCCCCGAAGCATCGCGCTGTACGCGTTCGTGTCCAGCAGGAGTTTCATCGCCACAGATCCGCATCGACCTGTTCAAGCGGCGCGATGGCGTCGAGAAACTGCTTCTCTTCCTCGTCCGTCCAGCTTCCAATCAACCAATCCAGCGTATTGCCCACGACATCGCGCCGCGTGCCGTTCTGCTTGCTCCCACTCTCCAGGCCCGCACCAGAGCGCAGCATCTTCAGCGCCGCCTGATTGAGAGAAATACCCTCAACCTTGGCCAGAGCGCGTATCGCACGTTCAAGAGGCCGATCGAAACCCCGGATGGTGAGCTGGTCCATGGCGAGTCATTCTTGAATCGAGATGAGTCATTATACGACTCTCCCGGCAATGCCGGCCCAGCCAATGCCAATTGATCGCATCGGGGTGATTTCCCGGCATTGAAGTGATATGGATTCCGATCGAAACGCCCCGTTTGGCATAATTGGCTTTGGCACCCGATTGGAGAGCCGCCATGTCCGCCCCGCTTCGCCGGCAAAAATTAGCGCCTGATCGCTACCTCGAATTGGAGGCGTCCGCGGCCGTCAAACACGAGTACGTCGATGGCGAGATTTACGCGATGGCGAGCGCGAGCGAACGACACAACCGCATCGCCGGCAACGCGTTTTACGCCTTTCGCTCGCGGACCGCTGGAAGCCAATGCACGCCGTACATCGCCGATATGAAGTTGCGCATCGACGCAACCAACGGCTTCTACTACCCGGATGTCATGCTTTGCTGCGATCCGTCGGATCAGGATGCGATGTTCAAGGTGGCGCCGTGCGCCATCGTGGAGGTATTGTCTCCATCGACCGCCATGACGGACGCGCGCGAGAAATGGGCTGCGTACCGGCATATCGCCAGCCTGCGGTACTACCTGCTCGCTGATTCGGAATCGATCCGCGTCACCTGGCACGAACGCGTAGGGCCTGACGAATGGCAGACCGGAACCCTTGAGGTCGAGGACGTTCTCACGGTTTCGTGCGGAGGCACCCCGTTCCCACTCTCGCTTGCGGCGTTGTACGAGGGAACCGGGCTCGCTGTAAGCGGCTAAGCGCTCGTTTCCTCCACCGCCACCCGCGCGGTGCGCTTGTGGGCCGGTCGATCCACGTTCGTCGGGATGCTCTGCGAAAGCGCAATCCGGTTGCCGCCCCGTGCCTTTGCATCGTCCAAGGCGGCGAACGTGCGTTCGAGCAGCGTCTCGGACGATTCGCGCCAATGCCAGCTCGCCACACCCGCTGAAATCGTCTGCTGTTCAGGAACGAGACCGCGCAGGCGCGTGAGCAGAGCTTCGGCTTGCTCCGATGGGCAGCCCGGCAGCAGCAACGCGAAGTGCTCGCCGGAATATCGCGCCATCAGATCGCCTTTGCGCAGGGTCGGGCCCCAAATCCCGGCGAGCGCGCCGAGCAATCGATCACCGGCGTCGCGCCCCGCTTTCGCGGTGTATATGTTGAATTGGTCGATATTTACGATGGCGATCGTAATCGGATAGCCAAGGCGTCTGGATTGGGCAAGCTCATGGGCGAGGCGCTCGTCCCACCCGCGACGATTGGCCGCACCGGTGTCGCCGTCGGTTCGAATCAAAGACTCGACGCGTGTCGCAAGCTCATGACTCCTTCGTCGCTCACGCAACGACAATCCGAGCAGTCCGAAGGCAAGCATTGAGAGCGTCAACGCGGA
The DNA here is from genome assembly GCA_031391405.1 of Betaproteobacteria bacterium. Taxonomy (GTDB): domain Bacteria; phylum Pseudomonadota; class Gammaproteobacteria; order Burkholderiales; family SG8-39; genus SHXR01. The sequence goes on along the minus strand of JANMUI010000404.1, from coordinate 17,415 downwards.
GCCGGACAACGCCATGCGGCCGTCGGCATGCAGGCGCGCGGTCTCCTGGTCGAAGCGGCTTTCCGTTTCGCCGGATAACCCGGCGCTGATCTGCTCGATGCGCGTTGCATCGGCCTTCTCGAAGGCGCTGATGCCGCGCAGGCCCAGCAGGAAAGAAAATACGAGTGCGCCGATCACGGCAGTGGGCAGGACGGTCAATTGGACCGCAACGCCAACAATGTGATGCGAGCGCCGGAGCAGGGCGCGCATGGGGGGAGAGTCGTCACAAGGGTTGAATGCGATCGTAAGTCGCCGGCGTGGTGCGACAAAGGCGAAATGCCCCACGGATCACATCACGCAATCAGGGATATGTTTTCCCTGCGATCAAGCGACAAACGGTCGGATCGGGCCTTTCAGATTTCGCGCAGCGCGACCACCGGCGGCAGTCGCGTCGCGGCGCGCGCGCCCGACCACGCGTTCCAGCCGGCGAGCAGGACCCCGCCGACCGGACCGGCGAGCCAGACCCAAGGGTTGATCGTGTAGCTGAGCTGAAATACTTGCGCTGCGAGGAGCGCGCCAATGGCCGTGGCACCGGCGGCTGCGAGCACACCCGCGATCAAACCGATGGTGAGGAATTCGATGCGCTGTGCACGTTGCACCTGTGCCCGCGAAGCACCCAGGGTGCGCATGACCGCGGTCTCTTGCACCCGTTCATCCTGCGTCGCAAGCAGCGCCGAGTAGAGCACAAGCACGCCGGCACCGAGCGCGAAGAGAAAGACGAGCTGCACCGCGCGGATCACCTGTTCCATCACGCTCAATGCCTGGCGCAGGATCGCCGACATGTCGACGATCGTGAGATTCGGAAATGCCCTCGACAGCCGATTCATTGCATTGGCGTCGTTCGCCGATACATGCATGCTCGTGATGAAGCTGGTCGGACTGTCGCGCAGGAGCCCGGGTGTTGCAATGACGAAGAAGTTGACCTGCATCGAATCCCAGTCGAGCTTGCGCACGTTGGTCACGGGTGCGACGATCTTCTCTCCTGCGACCGACCAGGTCAGCCGATCGCCCGCCTTCACCCCGAGCGTCGTGGCAATGCCCTCTTCGATCGACGAGGCGCCGCGGCGCAGGTCTTCATCGTTGAACCACTGTCCCATGACGACGCGGTTGTGCGCCGGCAGGGCGTTCATATAGGACAGGTTGAACTCGCGATCGACCAGGCGCTTGCCGCGATCATCGAGCGAGTCGGCTTCGATCGCCTTGTCGTTGATCGCAATCAGCCGGCCTCGCACCATCGGATAGATCGTCGGCGCGGACAGTCTTTCCGACGCGAAGAACTCGCGCACGGGCTCGAGCTGATCGGGCTGGATGTTCAAGACGAACCGGTTCGGGGCATCGACCGGGGTCTTGGTCCGCCATGCATCGAGCAGGTCGGCGCGGGTGAAGGTCAACATGAGCATGGCAACAAGGCCGGTCGCCAGCGCAACGATCTGGACAATGCTCGCATGTTCGCGCCGGCGCATGTTGGCAATGCCGAATCTGAGCGAGAGCGGAACGGCCCGCGCGAGACGTGCCAGTGCGCGCACCGCCACGAATGCGACCAGGCCGAAGACGAGCAATGCTACGAGAAATCCGCCGAGAACGGTAAGCCCGAGCTTGATGCTGCCCGCCTGCCATATGAGGAGCGAACCGAGCGCCGCGAGCGCCGCCACATACCCCGCCAGCGCCCCAGAGCGCGGTGGGCCAACGTCGCGGCGAAGGACGCGCAGCGCCGGGACGTTCTTGAGTGAAAGGAGCGGCGGCAACGCGAATCCAGCGAGCAGCAACACGCCCGAGACCAGTCCTTGCAGAATCGGCGCGATCGACGGCGCCGGGAGCGTGGTTCTGAAAATCTCGGCCAGCCAATAGGCGATGACCGCCTGTGCCGCAAGACCGAGCAGGCATCCGATCAGGCTCGCCAATAGTCCAAGGATGACGAATTCATGCACGCAGAGGCGAAACAGTCGCGACTGGGTTGCACCTAGACAGCGCATGACGGCGTACCCATCGAGATGGCGCGCCACATAGCGGCGTGTCGCGAGACCGATCGCCACCGCGGCGAGAATCACGGCAAGCAGCGCAGTCAGTCCAAGAAACTGTTCGGCCCGCGCCAATGTGGAACGAACCTCCGGTCGTGCATTCGAGAGGCTTTGCAGGGTTTGGCCGCGATCGAGGCGGGACTTCGCCCATGCTTCGAATGCATCGATTACCGGGCGCTCGCCGGCCATATAGATCTGGTAGGTGACACGACTGCCGGTTTGGATCAATCCGGTAGCCGGCACATCGGCAAGATTCATCAGCAGGCGCGGCGCGATGTTGAAGAACGACACACCGCGATCGGGTTCCAAGGTGACGATGGCGGCAATGCGCAATTTCGCGTTGCCGAGATCGAGCATCTGCCCGGTTGCGACGCCAAGCGCGCCCATGAATCGCTCATCGACCCATACCGCGCCGCGATCGGGAATTCCAACCGCCTCGCGATCCGGTGACAACGGTGCATCGGCAATACGCACACGCCCCCGCAACGGGTAACCCTCGGATACCGCTTTGACGGACGCAAGTTGTGCGTTCTCCGCCGCGCGCGCCATGCTGATGAAATTCGTGCTCGTCGCGGTCGACAAGCCCCGCGACTTGGCTTCCCGTTCGAGCGAGCCGTCAAATGGACGATCGGCGAGAAAGAGCACATCGCCGCCGAGCAATTGATGGGAATCGCGCAGCATCGCCTGCTTGACGCGGTCGGCAAAAAAAGACACCGACGTGATACTGGTGACCGCGATGACGATCGCGATGACGAGAATGCCAAGCTCGCCCGCCCGCCAGTCGCGACGGAGAAACCTGAATGCGAGCTTCATCGCGATCCCGTCATGATGTGATTCTCCCGGCGACTAGCCGCACGATGCGGGCGCAGCGTCGCGCCAACGCTTCATCATGCGTGACGAGAATCAGTGTCGTACCGCGTTCGGCATTAAGCTCGAACAAGAGATCGATGATCGCGGCGCCCGTCTGCGCATCGAGATTGCCGGTCGGCTCGTCGGCGAACAGCACCTTCGGACGCACGACGAAGGCGCGCGCCAACGCCACACGCTGCTGCTCACCGCCCGACAGATATTTCGGATAGTGGCCAAGCCGTTCGCCCAGTCCGACCCGCGCGAGAATCGCCTGAGCCTCACTCCGTGCATCGAGTCGTCCGGCCAGCTCGAGCGGGAGCATGACATTCTCGAGGGCGGTGAACGCGGGCAGCAACTGAAACGATTGAAAGACGAATCCGACATGCAATGCCCGCAGGCGCGCGCGGCCGTCTTCGTCGAGACGAAACATGTCCTCGTTTTCAAGATGCACCGTTCCCCCGCTCGGAACGTCGAGCCCCGCCAGGAGTCCAAGCAATGTCGACTTGCCCGAGCCGGATGCGCCGACAATAGCCACCGCTTCCCCGCGCATGACGACAAGATCGATGTCCTGCAAAATCGTCAAGGTACGATGCGACGCCGCGTCCGCGCCGGGCAAATGGGCGATCGGCACGACTTTGGCAAGGCCGGTCGCGGCGACGATCGGCGTTTCGGGAGATTCGACTGGCATGAAGAACGTGCGATGTTGGGTGCGATGCCTGCTGTTGTGGGGCCTATTCGGCGCTACGCAAGCCGCCGCAGGAACAATCCTCGTCTATGGAGACAGCCTGTCGGCCGCCTATGGCCTCGCACGCAACCAGGGTTGGGTTTCGTTGCTCGCGGACCGGCTGGTCAAGGAGCGAATCGATTATAGCGTTGCCAATGCTTCAATCAGTGGTGAGACGTCGGCGGGCGGCGCGAGTCGGTTCGAGCGCGCGCTTCTTCAGCACAAGCCGGATATCGTCGTTCTGGCGTTGGGCGCCAACGACGGTCTCAGGGGACTGCCGATCCAGCAGATGAAAGCAAACCTGTCGGCGATCATCAAGGCCACGCAGGCGACGAAGGCGCGCGTTCTTCTGGTCGGCATGCGCATGCCGCCCAATTACGGGGCGCAATACACGCGGGAATTCGCGGGCGCATTCACCGACCTTGCACGCACCCATAAGACGCCATTGGTGCCGTTTCTGCTCACCGGGATCACGGAAAAGGAAGACCACTTCCAGTCGGACAATCTGCATCCGACCGCTACCGCGCAACCGCTCATTCTCGATACGGTGTGGAAGGAGCTGGCGCCACTGCTGCGGAAGAAATAGTCATTTCACGATCATACCGGCGTCGCCTTGCTCGAGTCTGCCGATGCGACAGGCCTCGCCGAATCCGTCCTTCACGAATTCGGCAATCACCTGATCGGCAACCGCCTCGCTGCACGCGACCAGCAAACCGCCGCTCGTTTGCGGATCGGTGATCAGCACCTGTTGCCACGGCTCGAAGCCGGCCGGCAACGACACTTGCGTCCCGTATTCCGACCAATTACGACCCGATGCGCCGGTCTTGATGCCCTGTCGCGCCAATGCAACGGCTTCGGCGATCAATGGCAACTGGGCGAATTCGACGGTTGCGCGGAGCTTCGATCCACGCGCGATTTCAAGCAGATGTCCGACCAATCCGAAGCCGGTCACATCGGTGAGCGCATGCACGCCCTCGATCTCGCAGAGGCGCGTGCCGGGCGTATTGAGCTTGGTCGTCCAATCGATCATCGTCCGATAGCCCTCCGGCGAGAGCTTGCCGCTCTTGATCGCACCCGACATCACGCCAACACCAAGCGGCTTGCCGAGAATCAGCACATCGCCCGCCTGCGCGCGGTCGTTCCGTTTGATTTTCTTCGGATGCACGAGCCCAAGTGCGACCAGCCCGTAAATCGGCTCGAGCGCGTCGATCGAATGGCCACCTGCAATCGGAATCCCGGCGGCGGCACACACCGATTCGCCGCCGGCGAGCACCTGTTGAATCACATCGATCGGCAGCTTGTCGACCGGCATGCCAACGAGTGCAAGCGCCATGATCGGACGCCCACCCATCGCGTAGATATCGGAGATCGCGTTGGTGGCGGCGATACGACCGAAGTCGAACGGGTCATCGACGATCGGCGTGAAGAAATCGGTGGTGGCGACCAGCGCCTGCTCGTCATTCAGGCGATAGACCGCCGCGTCGTCGCTCGATTCGATGCCGACGAGCAATTCCTTCGGCAGTATGCGGGTGGGAAGTCTGGCAAGCATCTCCGACAACACGGACGGAGCGATCTTGCAGCCTCAACCGCCGCCGTGGCTGAACTGGGTCAGGCGTACCGGTGTGGCCGTGGGTGCGTTCATGATGTCGATCGATTGATACTGTTGAGATCCCGCGAGGGGCAGCAGCGGATTATATAGATAGAATTCGTGATTCAAAACGAGCCCAGGCGCAAAATTCAAGTGCATGAACCACAGAGGACGCAGGGGACGCAGTGGGATCTGTGGCGTTCACAGGTCTGCGATGTCCGTCGCAATCGCGCCAACTTCCGATTGCCAGAAATTTTCGGTGTGACACGCCTCGTTTTCCCCTGCGTCCTCTGCGTCCCCTGTGGTTCAATTCTTGATCGGTAGAGGTTTGGAGAAGATGAAATTTCCGGACACCGTCACCGTCGCCGAAATCGATCGCTTCGATGAGATCATCGATGTCCGGTCGCCGGCCGAGTTCGCCGAAGACCATGTTCCGGGTGCGGCGAGCTATCCGGTGCTCGATGATTCGGAACGTGCAGAGGTGGGCACATTGCACAAACAGGTGTCACCGTTTGCCGCGAAGATCCGCGGTGCCGCGCTCATTTCCAAACGGATCGGCGCGCACATCGAGAGCGACTTCGAACGGCGTCCCAAGGATTGGCGTCCGCTTGTCTATTGCTGGCGTGGCGGCAAACGCAGCAGTGCCTTGCAGCATGTCCTGCGCGAAATCGGTTGGCAGGCGGCAACGCTCGAAGGCGGCTACAAGGCATATCGGCGCGCGGTGTTATCCGAATTGGAAACGCTTCCGCGTGCGTTTCGCTACCTCGTTGTCTGCGGGGAGACCGGCAGCGCGAAGAGCCGCATCCTGGAGGCGATCGCAACCCATGGCGGGCAGGTACTCGATCTGGAACGGCTCGCGAATCATCGTGGATCGGTGCTGGGCCATCCGCCCGATTCAGCGCAGCCAAGGCAGCGCATGTTTGATTCGCTCCTTTGGCGGGATCTGCGCGCACTCGATCCCTCGCGACCGGTGTATATCGAATCGGAGAGCAAGAAGGTCGGCGAATTGCATGTGCCCGACAATTTGATGGGCTCGATGCGCCAGTCCGCGTGCATTCGGATCGCGGCACCCGTTTCCGCGCGCGTCCGATTTCTGCTGCGCGAGTACCAGCACTTCGTCAACGATCCGCAGTCACTGCACAACCGGCTCGATCTTCTCGCGACGCTCTATCCGCGCGAAATCATCGCCCGCTGGCAGATGCAGGCCAACCGAGGACTGTGGGCCGAATTCGTCGAGGACATGCTGGCGAATCACTACGATCCGGCATACCGGCGCTCGATGGATCGAAATTTCAGCCGCCTGCCCGAGGCGTCGGTGGTGGAGCTCGATGATCTCGACGACGCGTCGATCACCGATGCGGCGCGACGCATCATCGCCGCGACAGCAACCCACCCACCGGTGCTACAACCCGGCTAGCGCTCGCACATGCTGTTCCACGCTGCGTCCAAGGGCCGACAGGTCATAGCCCCCCTCCAGCACGGATGCGATGCGCCCTGCCGAGAATTGCGTCGCCACGCCCATGAGTCGTTCGGTTACCCAGCGATAATCCGCATCGGCGAAGCGCAGCATTGCCATGTCATCATCCGCATGTGCGTCGAAGCCGGCGGAGATGAAGATCATCTCCGGTGCGAACGCCGCGAGCGCGGGAAGCCATTTCTCCTCCACGACTTTCCGAAACTGTGGGCCACCGCTGCCCGCGACGAGCGGCACATTCAGCATGTTAGGCGCGACGTGTTCGGTTCCGCTATAGGGGTAGAACGGGTGCTGGAATGTGCCCACCATCAGAACCCGCTCATCGCCCGCAAAAATATCCTCGGTACCGTTGCCGTGATGGACGTCGAAATCGATGACCGCAATTCTCGTGAGGCCATGCTGGGCAATCGCATGCATGACCCCCACCGCGACATTGTTGAAGAGGCAAAAGCCCATCGACCGTGCACGCATGGCATGATGACCGGGCGGTCGCACGCTGCAAAAAGCGTTGGCAACCTGTTTCGTCAACACGAGATCGGTTGCAAGGACCACCGCACCCGCCGCCCTGAGCGATGCTTCCAATGTGCCCGGGCTCATCGCTGTGTCCGGGTCAATATGTATGAGGCCTTTGGAAGGCGCCGCGCGCCGGATGCCCTCGATGTATTCGCGTGGATGGACGCGCTCCAGTTGCTCGGTCGTCGCCGATGGCGCGACATACCGGGCAAGCACGGCGGCCAATCCCGAGCTGATGAGACGATCTTCAATCGCGCTCAGCCGTTGCGGGCATTCGGGATGGTGCGCTCCCATGTCGTGGCGCATGCAGGCTTCATGGGTGATCAGGGCTGTTTGCATGGATTCCAGAGTCCAACGGCTTTGCTGTCGCATAATGCGCACTTCGGGGCCGTTCCGCATTCAATGTTACAGCAGCCGCACTTAGACTAAGCGACCATGGACTGACCGTCCGAGCGGCCCGCACGCAGCGCGGCGGAACAACGCAAGCAGCGCCCCTTTTCGTGGCCTCTGAATCTCGGCCCAGTTTGCGGCCCATAATATTACTTGCTGGTTTCTCCCTTCATCGCCTCATGATGTCCGTTGCAGCGCTCCAACGCGTCGCCCAACAGGCCGGCAGCGTCATTCTCGGCAAGGAAAAGCAGATTCGGCTCGCCCTCGCCTGCATCCTGGCGCGCGGCCATCTGCTCATTGAAGACGTTCCCGGTGTGGGCAAGACCACACTTGCGCATGTACTGGCCCGCTCGCTCGGGCTCGATTTTCATCGCATCCAGTTCACCAGCGATCTCTTGCCGACGGACATCGTCGGGGTCTCCGTCTACGATCGCAACACCAGTTCCTTCAAGTTCCATCCCGGCCCCATCTTCGCGCAGGTGGTGTTGGCCGACGAGGTGAATCGCGCCACGCCGAAAACGCAAAGCGCTCTCCTCGAAGCAATGGAGGAACACCAGGTGACCGCTGAAGGTGAAACGCGCGCGCTGCCTGAGCCGTTCTTTGTCATCGCGACGCAGAATCCTTCCCATCAAGTGGGAACGTTTCCGTTACCCGAATCGCAACTCGATCGCTTCCTCATGCGCATCGAGCTCGGCTACCCGGATCGCGAAGCAGAGCGCGCGCTGCTGCAAGGGGTCGATCGCAGGCAGCTCGTCCAGAACCTCACGCCCTGCATGCAACCGGGTGAGCTCGCCGAATTCCAGGCGCTCACGCGGCGCGTCCATGCCGCCCCGGCGTTGATCGATTATGTTCAGGCGCTGGTCGATCACACCCGGCGCGCCCCCGAGTTCACCGCCGGCCTTTCTCCGCGCGCCGCCCTGTCGCTGTTGAGCGCCGCCCGTGCCTGGGCGCTGCTTGCCCATCGCGATATCGTGATTCCCGAAGATGTCCAGGCCGTGTTGCCATGCATCGCCGGACATCGTCTGGTGCCGAAGCTGAATGGCGTGAAGCGCACGAGCTCCGAGCTGGTCGTGGGCATCCTCGACGCAGTCGGCATTCCGTAGCGGTCGGCTTTACCCACGGTCGCACGCATGCAAAGATCGATCCGGCCAATCGAAGCGTTCCGGGAACGCTTGGCCAGCTTCAAGAAATCGTTGCCTGCAACCCGGGCCACATACCGACCGGGTCACGCCCTGCCGCAGCGGCCCAAAGGGCGGTGGTCGAGACTCTTTGGCGGCGTCTTGCAGCGTTCCGAGCTCTATCAGTTCCTGACCGCGAGCCGGCGTGTCGATAGCGCACCGATCGTACTGCGCCACCGTCGCGTGTTCATCTTTCCAACGCTGCACGGCGTCACGTTCGGTGCCGCGCTCGTATTGATGGTGATCGGTTCGACCAACTATTCGCTCAGCCTCGGCTTCGCCCTGACATTCCTCTTGGCCGGCATTTCAATCGTCGGGCTGGTCAACACCTTTCGCAATGTGATCGGTCTGCGCGTCACGATGGGGCGTTCCGAACCGGTGTTCGCCGGCGAAGATGCCCAGTTCATCATGCATGTCGAGAACCCATTTCGGTACGATCGCTATTCGCTCGAGGCGGCGAGGGATGGTCGCATCGCACGCTTCGATGTCAAAGCGCAAGGCTGGTCTACAGTCGCAGTGCTCGCAGCGACCGGGCATCGCGGCTGGCTTGATCTTGGCAAAGTGACGGTGCAGGGACGCTACCCCCTAGGGCTGTTTCGTGCCTGGAGCCCGGTACGCCCGGACGCACGCGTGCTCGTCTATCCGCATCCGGAAATTACACCGTTGCCGCCGGAAGAGGCCATTCCGCAACTCGGCAACACGCTCGACATCGGCATCGGCAGCGAAGACTTCGTCGCCCTGCGCGAATACCAGGCGGGCGATTCGCCACGTCATATCGCCTGGAAGATCACTGCGCGCTCCGACCAGCTCGTCACCAAACAATTCTCGAGCCGGGGTTCGGCCGAGTTGATATTCGGCTGGTCATCGCTGCCTGTTCTGCTCGATATCGAGTCGCGTCTATCACGCCTCGCCGGCTGGATCATCCAGGCGGAGGGCTCGCAGGCGAGCTACGGCCTCTCGATTCCCGGCACCGAGATCGCGCCGGGGCGCGGCATCGAGCATCGCGATCAATGCCTCAAGGCGCTGGCGGTCTATGATGGCGGCGTCGCTCTGGATTCATTGAACGAGGGGACTCGCCCGCCCGTTGCGCCCGGAAAAACATGGTGACGCTCATTGCTCGGGACAGCTTGAACAGCGTCTCGCTCGGCAACTTCACGATCCTCCTCGCCGGCATCCTGCTTACGCTGGCGCCGCAGATATTGCGATTGCCGGCATGGGTTGTCGCGATTGTCGGCGCGATGATCGTATGGCGTGCCCGCCTCGCCATGCGACAGGAGCCGCTGCCAAGAAAGTGGCTGCTCCTTGGTCTCGTATTCGCCGGCGTGTTCGCCGTGTACGCACACTATCGAACCCTCATGGGCCGTGATGTGGGGGTCACGATGCTCGTCCTCTTTCTCGGCTTGAAGCTGCTCGAAACCCGCAACGAGCGCGACGTCGTCGTGGTTACGTTTCTCTGCCATTTTCTGCTGTTCGCCAACTTCTTCTACGGGCAGACACCGAGCACCGGTCTGCACATGGTGGTGACGGTCATCGTCCTCACCGCCGCGATGATCGGCTTCAACGCCTCGCATCTTGCCTGGAAGCACACCTTCAAGACCAGTGCGGTCATGCTGTTGCAGGCCACACCTATCGCAGTGGTTTTGTTCGTCCTCTTTCCGAGGCTCGACGGGCCGATCTGGACATTTCCCGATCTCCAGCAGAACGCCACCATCGGGCTTTCCGAGACGATGTCGCCCGGCTCGATCAGTCGGCTTTCGCAATCGGATTCGATCGCCTTTCGCGCGAGTTTCGACAACGTCGTGCCACCGCGGAATCTGCTCTATTGGCGCGGTCCGGTTTTTCAGAATTTCGACGGACGCACCTGGACGGCGAACGAGAAGAATGAAAATACGCCCAATCTGGCCTCCCCGGACGGGCAGCGGATCGCCTACGAGGTGACGGTCGAACCCCATGATCGCAACTGGCTCTTCGCATTGGAGATGCCCACTTTGCTCCCCGCGGGCGCGTTCAGCACGGGCGACGGTCAGATTCTCGCCAACAAGCCGGTACGGTCCCGGTTTCGCTATCGATCCGAATCATCCCTCGAGCGCCGCGTGCGGGATAGCACGACACCAGCTGACCTGCGCGCATCGCTCGCGCTGCCGGACGGGTACAACCCGCAATCGATTGCGCTTGGCAGGAGTTGGCGCCAGGAACTGCGGAGCGATCGCGCGATTCTCGAGCGATCGACATTGTTCTTCGCTTCGCAAGGGCTGCGTTACACCATCGAGCCACCGATACTCGGGCGCCACACGGTCGATGGGTTTCTGTTCGAGACGAAGCTCGGATTCTGCGAACATTTCTCCGCCGCATTCGTGGTCCTGATGCGGGCCGCGAACATTCCGGCAAGAGTCGTCACCGGCTATCAGGGCGGATCTGCCAATCCCTTCGATGGCAACATCATCGTGCGTCAGGCGGATGCGCACGCCTGGGCCGAGGTCTGGCTGGAAGATACCGGATGGGTACGCGTCGACCCGACCGCCACCGCGGCACCGGCACGGGTAGACGCCGGTCTCGCCGCGGCCATTCCGCAGTCTGAATCGCTGCCGTTCATGATGCGTCCGCGCTCCGCGTTGCTGGCAGGCCTCAGGCACAACTGGGAAGCGCTGGCGAATCAGTGGAATCAGTGGATACTCGGCTACGACGCGAGCCGACAGCAGCGCCTGTTGCAGCGACTCGGGATGCCCTCCGCGTCGGTTCAGTATCTTCTTCACGCAACGTTCTTTGCCGTCGCGCTTGGACTTCTCGTCGTGACCGCGCTGATCCTGCGCGGTCGGCCGCAACGCGACCCTGTGCAGCGTCTTTGGTTCAAGTTCTGCGCCCGCCTCGAAGCCGCTGGAACGCCTCGGCCGGACGGCGAGGGACCGATGGATTTCGCGGAGCGCGCGGCGCGCGTGCATCTGGAAGCGGCCGATGACATTCGACGCGTCGCCACGCTCTATGTCGCTCTTCGCTACGGCAGATCATCGGGACGCGAAGCAATCGCCCTGCTCGCACGGAGCATCGGTTCGGTCAACGTCCGCTCCGATCGATTCTCGCGATGGCTGCGATCCCTCCACAGAACACCCGACTTCTCAAAGTGAACATGTTGCCAATCGATGCTATGCCCTTCGCCCGATCACACCGGATTCTTCAATCGCGGCCGCGGGCCCGCATGCCTCGCCTCATCCTCGCGCTCGCTGCGTTTGCCGGGTTCGCCGGCGCTGTCCACGCCCAAGACACGTTGTCGTTCATCGATCGCCCCGATGTCGTGCAATTCGCGAACGAGATCGCGACCGCCCACCAGTTCGATGTTCCCACTGTGCTGCGAACCTTGCGGCAGGCGCGGCACCAGCCGGCCATCATTCGTGCCATGGAGCCCGCGCGCAGCGGTCAGCGATCCTGGCAAAGTTATCGCTCGCGCACCGTTACCCAATCGCGTATCGAGGACGGCGCCCGCTTCTGGGCCGATCAGCAGGCGGCGCTCGCCCGCGCGGAGGACCGCTTCGGAATTCCGGCGGAGATCATCGTCGCCATCATCGGCGTCGAGACCCACTACGGGCGCAATACCGGCACATGGCGGGTACTCGATGCGCTGGCCACCCTCGCGTTCGACTACCCGCGACGGTCCGCTTACTTTCGGTCCGAGCTGGAACAACTCTTCCTCTATGCCCGGGAAACCGGCACGGAAATCGCGAATCTTCGCGGTTCGTTCGCAGGCGCGGTCGGCATTCCGCAATTCATGCCCGGCAGCTTCATGCGCTATGCGATCGATTTCGACGGCGACGGCCGGCGCGACGTCTTGAACAATGTTGCCGACGCGATCGGGAGTGTCGGCAATTTCCTTTCGCGACACGGCTGGCTCGCTAACGAGCCGATCGCCTTCCCGGTAACCGTGTCGGGCGATGCATATGAATTGCCGCTTCTTGCCGGCATCGAACCGCGATTTCGGGTGGGCGAGCTTGAACAATACGGCATCGCCCTCGACGCAAACCCGGATGAAGACGCGCTCTGTGCGCTCATCGAATTCGACACGCCGGATGCCCCTTCGGAGTTCTGGGTCGGCCTCAACAATTTCTATGTCATTACCCGCTACAACCAATCGAGTTTCTATGCGATGTCGGTGCATGCGCTGGCCCAATCAATCAAGGCGGAAGCACGCTTGCGCGGCATTCGGTCGGGGCACTGAGCGCGGGAATCTACGCGCGAGGATCTTCCGCAGATTCGTAAGGGCCTTGCCGCACGCGTTCGCGCGTCACACCAAGGTCTTCGCCCAGCTCATCGGTCATCGTCGCACTGGCAGATGCGCAATCGGATCGACTGGTTTTCCAGAACGCCTGATCTCGAAGTGCAACTTGGGTCGATCAGTGTCGGTAGAACCAATCTCGGCGATCTTCTGCCCCTTCGTCACGGTCTGACCCTCTTTTACCAGAATGCGACTGTTGTGTGCATATGCAGAAAGATAGGGTTCGCTGTGCTTGACGATCACGAGCTGTCCATAGCCCGGCGGGCCGTTGCCGCTAAAAATCACCCGCCCACCGGCGGCAGCGACCACCGGTTCCCCGACGCGACCTGCAATGCCAAGCCCCTTCGTATTGGATTCGAAGGTCTCGATCACACGACCCGGTGCAGGCCATGTCCAATCCACGGCGCCCGCCTCCCCAACCGCGGCCTGCGGCGGTGGCGCGACCGGGGCCTCGGGCTTGATGTCCGCAACCGGTGGTTTCGACTCTGTCGGTGGCGGCTTCACGTCCGCGGCCGGCGGTTTGGGCTCAGGCTTGGCAGGCGCGCGGCGAGGGTCTTCTCCGCGCAAGATCATCGCGAGGTTGTCGTCACTGTAGGGCGCCTTGAACGCACGCGGCTCGGTCTTCAGATCCGGACGCTCACCCGCGACGGTCCCGGCGGGTCTTTGGGATGGCAGGCCGGTCGGCGGCACGACCGCCGGCGGCGTCGAACCCGGTGCGCCGAGCGGGCGCGTCTCGATCGCGCCCGGTGCACCGATCGGCTTGACCTGAATCTCCGGCTCGGCCGGCGCGGATGGCGGCACCACCGGTGGCAATGGCGCGGGCAGCTTCGATAGGACCGGCGGCGGTGATGGAGGCATCGGGATGCCGGGCCGGCGATCGTCGATCGGTGCAGCGGTGCGTCGCGCGCACGCTCCGATCGCAATGCACACCATGACCATCACGACGGCGCGAAACACTATTGAATCGTTGCTCACTATTGCCTCCCTGTCCGCAACGGCACGAAGCGGACCTGTTCCAATTTGCGCTCGGTATGACCCGATGCGGTTCGTACGATGATCATCAGGTGCTGCGCGGCTGTCCCCACAGGAATAACCATGCGCCCGCCGACATTCAGTTGATCGACCAGCTCGCGCGGCATCACGGGAGCGGCGGCCGCAACGATAATCGCATCGAATGGTGCGACCTCCGCCAGCCCTTGCAGGCCATCACCATGCTTCAGACGCAGATTAGGCAAGCGGAGCGGGCGCAAGTTCGCGCGCGCCCGTTCGAGAAGCGCTTTGATGCGCTCGATCGAGTAGACCTCGCTTGCAATGCCGGACAAGACGGCGGCCTGATAGCCACAGCCTGTGCCGATCTCAAGAACGCGTGCAAGCGGTCCGCCGGCTCGCATCGCCTCCAGCATCTTCGCGACGATATAGGGCTGCGATATCGTTTGCTCGAAACCGATCGGCAGCGCGACGTCTTCGTATGCGCGCGAGGCGAGCGCCTCGTCGACGAACAGATGCCGCGGAACGCGCGCCATCGCATCGAGGACGATCGGATCGATGATGCCCTTCTCGCGCAGCCTGGCGACCATGCGATCGCGGGTGCGCTGGGAGGTCATGCCGATCCCTGCCTCGGGCTCCCCGATCGGTCCTTTCGCAAAGGCGCGCGCGTTCATCGGGCGAGCCATGCTCCGACCCGGGACAATTGATCATGGTAGGTGAGATCGATCTGCAGCGGCGTGATCGACACCCGCCCGGCCGCGACCGCATGAAAATCGGTGCCGGGTCCGGCATCAGCGGCCGGACCCACCGCACCGACCCAATACACCGTTTCGTTGCGTGGGCTCGTCGTCTTGATCACCGGTTCGGCCTTGTGTCGCTTGCCAAGACGCGTCACGAGCGGCGCGCCGAGATTCTCGTAGGTTACCGCGGGGAGATTGACATTAAGCAGGAGCGTCTCTTGCGGCGGATCACTCTTGAAGCGCTCGATCAGATCGCGCACGAAGCGCGCAGCACCGGGAAGATACTGTGTCGAGCGGGTGGCAAGCGAAACCGCCACCGATGGAATGCCGAGCAGAAACCCTTCCGTAGCGGCCGCGACCGTGCCGGAGTAAAGCGTGTCATCACCCATGTTCTGGCCAAGATTGATTCCCGAGACGACCATATCAGGCAATTCCGGCAAGAATCCGGTCACCGCGAGATGCACACAATCGGTCGGTGTTCCATTCACCCAATAGAAGCCGTTCTCCGCACGACGCACGGTGAGCGGCCGATCGAGAGTGAGTGAGTTCGATGCGCCGCTGCGATCGCGTTCGGGCGCCACCACCGTGATATCGGCGATCGACACGAGCGCATCGACCAGAGCGAGAATACCCGGCGCGAAATAACCATCATCATTGCTTACCAGGATGCGCATGGTGCTCGATCAACCTTCCCCTTGTGGATGGCAGGCACGCAGCACACCATCAACTGGTGAATGCATGAATATGCAGAGTGGCGCGATTTGCTTTTCGCAACAACGCGAATGCCCGCTTTTCCGGAGATCGATTATAAGTTGCCGGAAGTGATTGCTGATCGTTCGTTTCGGATTCCTTATAATCGCGCGTTCGCGCCCCATCGTTCGCGCATGGCGATGCGTCACCGCCGCTTTAGCTCAGTGGTAGAGCAACCGCCTTGTAAGCGGTAGGTCGTCTGTTCAATCCAGACAAGCGGCACCAATCAAAAGCTCGCGATCGCGGCCAATCGAAACGAGCGCGGCTCGGCGGGATGGAAGTGCACATCCCCGACCGGGCCTCCCTCCGATCGCAACCGCGATTCATAGAAGTAGTCGATCTGGCTCACCTTGCGATCGGCGAGATTGAATCCCGCCAGCTCCAGGCGCAATCGCTTATCGAATCGATAAGCGAGCTTGCCGGCGAGGAGCGTCGTTCCATGCGAGCGGACGCTGTTGTCCTCGATCAACGGGCGCGCGCCAAAGTGACGCACGTTGAGAGATCCCGACCAGGGTCCAAGCCGATCGACCATGACCTTCGCCGACGCGATGCGATCCGGCGCCCCCGGAATGAACCGGCCGGCTGGATCGTCTTCGCGAAACCGTGCGCGGGTCTGCGCGTAATCCAGATCAAAGGAGAGCCACGGCAGCGGTGAATAGCGAGCGGTCACCTCCGTGCCCACTCGTCGGCTAGCGCGACTCGCTTCCGTAGTACCCGCATCCCCAACGAATACAAGCTCCGAATCGATGTCGAGTCGAAAGATTGCGGCGGTCAGTGCGAGGCCGCGAACGACCTCGGTGCGCATGCCGATTTCTTCCCCTCGCGTACGCACCAATAACGGCACGCGATCCGCCGGCGCGCCTGAAGCGGGATCGACGCGGATCGTCGCCCCACGCAGATCATTGCTGTGAAACCCGCGCCCCCAATTCAAATACAGCTCCGATTTCGACCAGGGCCCGAAAATGACTGACGCCTTGGGACTCACCAGGTGAGCGTGCGCCGTGCCGGAATTCTCCGTACGGTCGCTCTCGACCTTCCCCTGGTATTGATCGATTCGCAGCCCCGCGATCGTCCGCAACCAGCCGTTCCACTGCACCCGATTCTGGCCGTATGCGCCCGCACTCGACTCGGCCACCCGGTCGTCCCGCGTCGTTGCCAGGCGTTGACGCTCGACCGTGTTGAACAGCCCCAGGCGGATTCGATCGAAGCGGCTCTGCACCCCCAGCGTATTTTCCATAGTGCGCATGCCCCACGTACCCAGCCAGGTGTGCGACACGTCGGCGCCCCCGACCGAGCGTCGATCCGATTGCTCGAATTGGTCGCCATTGACCGGGTCATTGAGGAAGTAGGTGAAATTGGAGAACAGATTGAAATCGCTTTGGATCGCATAGGCATTGAGCCGCGTTACACCGGTCGCACCGGTACGCCGCCATCCGCCGGACAGACTGTAGCGGTGGGCATTGCCACCATCGGTCCCATCGAGCGAATCGAAGCGATTCAAGGTGCCATCATCGACTGCCCGGCGCGGAATCTGATCGGTTGCATGCCAATTGCCGCGGTAGG
This sequence comes from Betaproteobacteria bacterium, assembly GCA_031391405.1. GTDB lineage: Bacteria > Pseudomonadota > Gammaproteobacteria > Burkholderiales > SG8-39 > SHXR01. The sequence goes on along the minus strand of JANMUI010000404.1, from coordinate 338 downwards.
CCATTGCCGTAACGGTCCATCCATTCGCGGCATTGCCCTCGCCTAAACGGAGCAGCGCATTCACTTTGCCGAGATCATCGGGCCGCGTCCAAGGGCCATCGCTCTGGCCATACTCCAAGGCATAGACGACATTTTGTCCGGAGGTATCCGGCGATCCGGCCAACAGGACTCGACGATGTCCGAATGATCCGATCGATCCGGCCAGCGCCTGCTCCGCGAGGCGATCGACCAGCACGAGCCTCGCCACGCCCGCCGATGCGAAGTCGCCTTCGTCGGCGAAGTAAGGGCCCTTCTTGTAGTCGGCGCGCGCGACGAGCTCCGGGATCAGGAACGAAAGG
>JANMUI010000528.1:0-6611 GCA_031391405.1 Betaproteobacteria bacterium | reverse complement strand
GAACATCCTGGAGAGAATGATGGAAACCAACGTCCTGATCGCATCACTTCGCGGCGTGGATGATTTTCTGCTGCACTTCGTCGCGGCCATCCTGCTGGTCGGATTGTTCCTGTTCACCTACATCCACATCACGCCCTACCGCGAGATCGCGCTCATCCGCGATGGCAATCAGGCCGCAGCGTACAGTCTGTCGGGGGCGTTCCTTGGATTCATCATTCCCCTGGCGATCGCTATCGCGCAAAGCGTGTCGTTTCTCGACATGCTGCTATGGGGCGCGATTGCACTGATCGTCCAGTTGCTCGCCTTCGTATGCGTGCGCATGCTGGTGCCGAAACTGGTCGATGACATTCCAGCGGGCAAGCTCGCGCCAGGGCTCTTCGTCGGCGCGTTTTCGCTCGGCGTGGGAATCCTGAATGCGGCGAGCATGACTTATTAGCCTTCGTCGCCGGACCCCCTACCCACCCATCTCCTTCAACCGCTCCGCCTTCGGTCGCTCCGCCAACGCCTTCGCATCCCGATAGAACCCCGCAATGTCCCCTTGGTTTTTCGCGAGCAAAGCGCGGAATGCGGGAACCAGATCGCCGTAGGTAGCGACCGAGGCTAGGTGCGCATTGTTGAGGTCCTGTGCGAACCAGCGGTCGTAGCCCGCGAATCCACTCCAGGTTTCCCGCTTCATCGTCTCGTAGTCGGCACGCAGCGCCGCGAAGAGGCGTGCCTTCTCCGCTCGTTTGGCCTCGGGTGCGCTGTCGATTGCATACGCATTAGCGAGCAGCTTCTGATATTTCCCGATCAACGCGACGAAATCCGTACGGCGTTTGCGGCTCGCCTCGTACTCCCGCAATTGGGCATCGGTGCCGAAGCGTCCGACCCAGCGCCGCACGCCCTCCTCTTCGACGGCGACGGCGAACGACTCGTTGAAGATCGAATCATCCTTCGTATAGACGACCTGGTGGGCAAGCTCGTGGAAGACGATCCGCGCGAGCTCGGCCTCCGGAAACCCGATGAACGTGTTGAGCACCGGATCGTCGAACCAGCCAAGCGTCGAATAGGCCGTCACGCCATAGATGAATACGTCGAGGCCTTCGGCTCGAAATGCATCGCCATAGGCCTTCGCATTCGCCTCGCTGTAGAACCCGCGATAGGCGATACACCCCGCGAAGAGAAAACATGACTGTTTCGGATTGATCGAGAACTCTTCGGCACCGAACACGTTCCATACCACATAGGGCCGGCCGATATCGGCATAGCTGCGATAGGAACCGTTATCGGGGAGCTTCATCTCGGTCACAGCGAAGGCGCGTATCTCGAGGACACGCTCGAGTTTCGCTTTTACCGCCGGCGCAAGGGTCGGCTGATCGAGCAGACTCCGGTCGATCGGCTTCGCGGCGGCCATGACGGCGAGGTGTCCGGTGACTGCCTGCGCATAGTATTGAATGGTCCCGCAGCCGGCGCCCGCTATCGCCACCACTGCGGCGCCCGCGATGCCAAGGGTCGCGCCTTTCCATCTCATCGAATGAATGCTCCGAAACGCAGGAAGTGTCCGACTTGCTGCGCGACGCGCGGTGACACGAGCATCACGCTGTGCGCGACCGGCATGACCAGAAGATCGGTAAGTCCGGGCAGACGCGTCTCGTCGACCATGACGACGCCATCGTTGGGCCCATCGAAGCGTGCGAAGAATCGACCGAGTCCGATGCGGCTGGTGCCTGCGATGCTACCCACCTGCAAGCCCGGTGGGATCGACACACGCGGCGCGGCGGCCCACACCGGTCGCGAAGCCCCCGCAAACCAGCGACCGAACGCGTGACGGATGACTTGAACGCCGGCAGTCGACCCGGCGATCGGCGATCCAAGCAGCACGACACGATGCACTCTTGGGTCGGGCTGGCGCTGCAAGTGCGAAAGGGTAATGACACCGCCGTAGCTGTGGGCCACGATTGCGATCCGGGTACTCGATTCATTTCGCAGGCGCTGCGCCAACGCATTTGCATTCGCATCGAGATCGTGCCGAGCCGAAGGGTATCCCCACGTGTCGCATGCGAAGCCTTGTCGCTCTAGGTACGAGGCAAGATAGCGCATGACATGCCGATTCATCCGCAAGCCATGCAGGAGGATCACCTTCAGCGGCTGGTCGGAAGGCCCGTTCATGCCCGCGGAAACAGAAAACGCAGGCCGACGACGAGCGGTGGAATGGCGAGCACCGCGAATCCGGCGGCGTAGCTGCCGGCAATGCTGATCAGCGTGCCGAACACCATCGGCGCGAGGAGTGCGCCACCGAACGAGAAGAATTGGATCCCGCTCGATGACAGGGCGACCTCGCCTGCGGGTGCGCGGCGTGCTACTTCCGCGAAATGCACGCCGTTCCAGCCAAGGCCGGTGAGTCCGATCAACGTCACGACGATTACGATCGCCCAATACGGCCAGGTGTCCGCGATCAATGCGATGCCGATCAGCAATGCCGCCACGGCAACGCCGACGATTCCGAGCGTGCGCGGCGCCGCAAGCCACCGATCCGCGACCACGCCCCAGCCGATTCGACCGATCACGCTCGCGGCTTGCGCCGACGAGAACGCAATGCCTGCGGCCACCAATGACAGGCCCACCTCGAGATTGAGGAACGACACGCAATACGTGATCAGGATGACCTGCACGAACGAAAACATGCAGCCGCTGATGGCAAGCTCACGCAATCGGGGATTGCGCCATACCGCAGCGACGGGTGTCCCGAGTCGGCCAATCCGCACTTTCAGCTCCCCGCCCCGGTCGGCGTCGAAGCGCACACGCAACGGCTGATAGGCGATCGCGAACACGGCGCAAACGGCCGCGAGCACGAAGAGCGACCCTTGCCAATGCATGATCAGGAGCAACGGCGGCAGCAACAGTCCCGCCAATGCGGCACCGATCGGCACGCCGCATTGCTTGATCGAGAACGCGATCGACATGAGCGATGGCGGCGCATGGGTGGACAAGATCTGCGAGCTGACCGGATTCACCACCCCATAGGGGATACCGATGCAAATCACCATCAGCGGCACAAGCGCGACATGCCCGATGCCGCCGATAGCGAGTCCGGCCGCAAGCAAGAGCACGCATACCTGGCAGACGCGCAATGGACCGTACCGTCGCACGAATGCGGGTGCGATCAGGCCCGCGAGCACGGCAATCAGATAGACCATCGACACGAAGACGCCGATGCTTTGGACCCGTACGCCCAGATCCGGCGCGGCGACCGGGACGATGACCGATTGCGCGACCAGCGCGGCTGATGCGAGGACCTGCGTCATCAAGGTCACCGCAATCGCCGCCGCCAGCGTATGTCGCGCCGGCTCGATGCCCGCTTGAGTGGGCGCCCGCGCGGGCGCTTCGCTCATGGCCATCGCATCGACGAAGGCAATCGGCCGGCGCCCCGTCGTGAGAAATCTATTGTCCGCGCCTTAAGGTCTGAAAATTGGCCGACTCGTCGTCATACGCCTTGCGTGCATCAGCGGCGCGCGCGCGGTCGAATTCGAGATCTTCTTCGGCGCGCTTCAAACCAATGCGCGCGTCCGTGACCTCTTTTTCGGCGGCTTGCAAGCGGTCGCGCGCGGCGGTGAGTTTGCGCGCGCCCTCCTTGGCGCGCCGATCAGCGTCGATCGAGGCGTTACGCCGGAATTCCACACGCTGCTGCGATTGCAGTAGCGCTGTTTCGCGGTCCTTGTCAGGCGTTTGCGCTAGCGCACCAACGCCGACACCCATGAGGCATACAGCCAATACCCCGCATTGGTATCTCATGAGATCTATCCAGGAATTGTTGTGAGCGCCGATTCTACCGGACGCGCCCTCTCGACTCCCGGATTCACCGACCGGGGAGCGCCGCGGCCGGCCAGCCGGACTTGTCTTGAGCGGGCTTGATCGGACCCTCGGCGCGGACCCTCGGCGCATTGAACCTTCTTGCCGCGGGTTGCGATACAGAGGTCCAGGGTAGCAATGCCGCGGGCTCGGCGGGGCCGTCGCGGAAAGGACTATGTATATGTCAGCGACGCAGTACGAGGAAGACGAAGCCCGCAAGCCCATCGACGCCGCGTGTCGTTCGCGCGCCGAAGCAGCGCCTGCCAGTCGGCACGCATCGCAGAAGTACCTGATCGGCAGGCGCGTCGGCGCGTATCTGATCACCGAGAGACTGAGCGGGGGCGGCGCCGCCGAGGTGTTCAAGGGGATCGATCTGATGCTCAAGCGCGACGTCGCCATCAAGGTGCTGCGTCCCGAAATCGCGTGCGATCCCGGCTTTCCCGAACGCTTTCGCCACGAGGCGCAGATCCTCGCCCGGCTTAGCCATCCCAATATCGCGAGCGTCCATGCGTTTCTTCAGGACGGCGACACGCAGTTCATGGTGATGGAGTATGTGCCGGGCATCTCACTCGAAGCGCTCATCCGCGCCGGCGGTCCGGTGCCTGCCGAGCGGGCCCTGCGCGTATTCCGGCCGGCGCTCGACGGCATCAGCCACGCCCATCGGTGCGGCATCGTGCATCGCGATCTCAAGCCGGCCAACATCATGCTGACCGAAAGCGGCCAGGTGAAAGTGGTGGACTTCGGCATCGCCCGCGCGGTCGCCTCCGACCATCGCCTGACCCGTCACGGCCAGATCTCCGGCACGGCCAAGTACATGTCGCCCGAGCAGGTGCGCGGCGAACAAGGGGATGTCCGATCCGACATCTATTCCCTTGGCGTTGTGCTCTACATGCTGCTTTGCGGCCGTGCACCCTTCGTCGGCCAGAGCGTGTATGACCTGATGAAGTCGCAGGTCGAACAGGTACCGCCGCCGCTGCACACGCTGGTCGCGGGCGTGCCTTTTCAGATCGAGGTTGCAGTCACGCGGGCGCTGGCGAAGAATCCATCCGAGCGCTTCCAGAGCGTCGAGGCATTCGCGAGCATCCTCGGAGCCTGCCTCGTGGAAATGCTGCGGCCGCCGAGTTCGCCGCCACTGATTTCGACCCCGAGCAAGGAGCCGACAGCGCCGCTCAAAGCGCTGGCCATACCACCGAACACGCAGGCGACCCACGGCCTGCGGGCATTGGCGGATTCGCGCTGGCGGCCTTATCTGCATCGCAGCACCGCCATCGCACGCCACATCCGGCCAGCCTTGTCGTCCTGGTTGCAGCGGACGGCTCGCCGTGCATTTGCGTTACTGGGTCGCAGCGCTGCCGCCGCGCGCCATCGCCGACCAGCGTTGGTGGCGTTGTTGCAGCGGACCGATCGCCGTGTCCTCGCGGTGCTTGGGCTTGCCCCATTCGTGATCGGTGCCGCGCTGGCATTGCCGCTAGCGATGCGAAGCGACGCGTCGGCCGCGGTTGCGCCGCAGAGTCCGGCAACACCCGCAATCCTGGAGGGGATCACCCAACCGCGCTTCAAAGACGACGCCCTGAAGCCGACGCTTTCGATCACCAGGCTGCCCCCCGCTTCCGGGGCGACCCACACGTTCAGCCCAGGCGAGCGGATCGAGCTGCATATCAAGCCGAGCCGCGATGCCCACGTCTATTGCTACCTGCAAGACGAGGCCCGGCGCATCGTGCGCTTCTATCCCAACCGCTTCACCAAGAGTGCGCTAGTGAAGACGGTCGCGCCGCTGCAAGTCCCGGGTACGATGGGTTTCGAGCTGGTGGCGAACATCTGGGGCGTGAAAGAGACGGTCGCCTGCTTCGCCACCGAACGGGATGTCATGGCGGAGCTGCCGCAGGCGGTTGCCGGCATCGACTTCGAAAACCTGCCGGTCACTTCCCTCGACCAGGTGACGAGCGCCTTCTCCAAGGTCGCCGGCAATCAACTTGCGCACGCACAATTTGCGGTGCAGTTCGAGTAGCTGCGGCGCAAGTGCGCCTCCGGTATGCAAACAAATGAGCGCCGCAGCCGGAGGACAGAATCTCCACCCCCCGACTGCGGCCCTCACGCCCTCAACATCGCCGCCAGCATTCGGCCTGGGAGCCGCGGCGCTGGCGAGTGTTGTTACTGCGCCACCATGATCGGACCGGGCATCGGCGTCGGGTTCATCGGGGTCCGGACCGGGATCAGGGCGTAGATCGCCTCGATCATCGCACGGGGATCCCCGTTGACCGGTATGGCAGGGATGGCAGGCACCGGTGTAACGCACCCGCCGATAGCGATGCCGCCGCGCACCGCCGCGAGGTCTTCACGGCTCAGTTCGTTCGTCAATTCCAGGTCTTTGATAAAGATGGATTTCATGGCAATCGTCCAAAAAATGAATAAGTAGTCGATGAACCACGGCGGCACAGCGTTTCGCTTCCGTCTGCGCCGCCACGGCGATTTGTCAGAGAGCGCAGGCTGACTCGTGCGTCAGCCTGCGTTCGTCCAATGCCTAGATCAACTTGGCCTGGGACACAGCCGTATTCATCGACTGGAGAACATTGAGGATCTGAACCGTGGTCTCGGTCCCCGTCACGGTCTGCGGCGCTGTTTGGGTGACCGGGCTGGCAAGGTTGAACCCGCCGCCGTTTTGCGCGTTCTGGGTCGGTCCGAATACAAAAGCGAAGTTCGAGCCGCCGCGCACCGCGACGAGCTCTTCACGGCTCAGGGCTTTGATCACTTCCAGGTCTTTGATCATCAGGGATTTCATAGCA
>JANMUI010000508.1:0-1650 GCA_031391405.1 Betaproteobacteria bacterium | reverse complement strand
CGCGGTGTCGTAGAAAAAGCGCCTGAGCTCGCCATTCATCGTTTCAGCCGTGATCTTGTCTTTGTACGGCGGGATGCTGACCACCTGGACCTGGAACCGTTCGGCGAATGCCACGAGCCCGCCGCCGCCATGCGACCAGATCCAGTTGATGTCTTTGTATTTCTGCGAGGTACCGCTGAGAATCAAACTCGCAATGGTGCGCGCCGTATCGGTACCGAATTCCATCATGTAGTCTGGCACGCCTTGCACGACGTTGACGCAGCAATTCGCGTTCGTCGGATGCGTATAAACGGTGGCCTTACGCCGATTGAGCTCTTCCCAAATCGGGGCGAACTGCGCATGCCCCAGCCACTTGTCGCCATAACTCGTCATGCAACCTACGCCATCGACCTTGAGCGTGTCGAATGCGTAAGCGATCTCCTTCAGGCTGTCGTCGATGTGCGGCAGCGGCAGCATGGCCCACACGCCGAAGCGACCAGGGTGATCGTCCACCATTTTCTTTGCGTACTCGTTTGCTTCACGTGCAATCCGGACCCCGACCGCTTGGCCAAGTGGGGTGACTTGGGGCGTAGTCGGCGAAGTCATCGAGGTCGCGATGCCGGCCTTGTCCATATCCTCCAGGGTTTTCTGAATCGACCAATTCTTGAGCGGGAAATCGGCGCGACCGATGATATCCATCGCGGCGAGCCACGACGGCGGCGCGATGTGATGGTGAACATCGATGCGGTGCGGCTTCGCCTGGGCGAATACGCTTGACGGCATGCTGGCGGTGGCGATCACAGCGGCGCCGGCGCGCAACACGTCGCGACGGCTTACACCTTTGCCGGCGATCGGTTGAGGGCAGCACTCGCAAGCGGACAACAGTCGGGTCGAATTCAGCATCGCTTCCTCCTTTGGCAACGACCCAGCGGCCGATTATTCAGCCGTCAGGTGCCGTCACCCGATTGATTGAGTCAAAGATCCCCTTGAACCGCAGGGACGGGCGCAATACTACGTCAAAAGGTGGTGCGATCGGCCTGTCATCACGGCGACTTGCCGTCACGGTGGTCGTCAATACGGATGCGGTAGCATCGTGTGCAAAGAAAGCGATCAATGACCTCCAATCCCGATAAAACGATTCACCGTGCGGACCACTGCGGAAGCCTGCTGCGACCGCAGCCGCTACGCGACGCACGACGCGAGCATGCCTTGGGCCGCCTCGATGCTGGTGCGCTTCGCAAGATCGAAGACCAATCGATTCTCGACGTACTTGAGATGCAGCGCGCGGTGGGTCTTTCGATCTATTCGGATGGAGAGTTCCGGCGCAAGTCGTGGCACCACGCACTTGAAATTGCTTTCGACGGCATCGCGAGCGATGGCCCCGAATACGATCGGCTTCCCGAATTGCGCAAGGTCGATCTCGCGGTGAACCCCGAGCTGGCACCGCCTAATCCAGTCGTCGTCGGTCCCCTGCGCTCAAATGGGCGCATCGCCGCGCATGAAACAGCGTTCATGCATGCGCACGCACCCGGGCCGTTCAAGATCACGATCCCGAGCCCAGCGATGGTTTCGCGGCGCTGGCTGAACAGGCCCGCAGGCCGTGCTGCGTATCCGACCTACGAGGCGCTTATTGCAGACGTTGCGCAGTTGCTCGCGGACGAAGCCCGCAAG
>JANMUI010000505.1:0-3327 GCA_031391405.1 Betaproteobacteria bacterium | reverse complement strand
ACCCGGTGAACCTTGACAGCGAAGTCGGTTCAATTTTCGCGACCGGTAACGGACAACCGCAGTCGGCCCGCGCAGTCGTCGATTGCGGTCATTCGATTCAGTTGTCGACTCCAAGGCAGACATTCAATGTCCGCACCTAGGAGGGACATGCCATCCGAGCGCTTTATTCCACGCAGCGGAAAATATACTCTGCGCGCAATGTTTGTTGTCGCACAGACCATCGGTGAACGCCCGGCGAATACTCAAATTCAGGACTTCTATCGCCTAGACGGTTTGCATGTTTTTTCTATCAACGCCTTCAATTTTTGAGGACCATTCCAATGAGACACAAAGCGATTTTTCCATTGGCGGCTTCTGTGCTCATCGGGCTTATCCTCCTCGTCGGGCTTGGATGGGGAAGCGAGGAACACGGAAGTGCCCAAGCGCCCCGAAAATCGGTCGCCGAGATCGACCACCAAATCAGCGCACACGCGCAGCGCATGATTGAACAAGGCAGGCGGATCTTCCGCTACGATACCTTCGGCGACGAGCAATTGTGGACCGACGTGTTGCGGATGCACGAAGTCATTGCAACGATCCCTCCGGCTACCGCGCTGGCGGTGGGCCTCAAGGTCGATGTAGAGGCATTGCCGCAGAAAATCATAGCCGCTCTTAGTGCCGGGCAGGTTGATCTGACCGACGCCGCTGTGACCGTCGAATTGCTAAGGCTGAATGCGGTCGTCGGAGTTCGGGGCACGGTCAGCAACACCGGGCAACTCACCAGCTTCGGCATCACGTGCGCGCTCTGCCATTCCTCGGTCGACAACTCCTTCACGAAGGGGATCGGTAGGCGGCTGGACGGATGGGCCAATACCGATCTGAACGTCGGGGCGATCTTGGCTCTCTCGCCGACGCTGGATGTGGCCACCAAGGCAGAGTTCAACACCTGGGGTCCGGGCAAATATGATCCACGCCACCATGCTTTCGACGGCACGAACCTCCTTTCGCTGAACAGTCCCTCGCTGCCGATTGTCCTTCCGCCCATCTATGGATTGAGGGGAGTTGGCTTCGAGACGTTCAGCGCTGATGGGCCTATCTCCTATTGGAACAGCTACGTGGGGGTGGGGCAGATGGGTGGGCAAGGCAACTTCAGCGATCCGCGCATCGGGCTTTTCATTACGCAGACGCCGGATCTCGTCACCCCGAAGTTGCCGGCCCTGTTGAGCTATCAACTGAGTTTGCGCACCCCGGAGCCCCCGGCAGGCAGTTTCAATCGAGAGGCCGCGAAGCGGGGCAAGCGTTTGTTCCGCGACGAAGCCGGATGCTCCACGTGCCATCAATCGCCGAACTTCACCGATGTGCTGAGCGGACCCACTCGGACGGTGCCATTCCTACACGATCCGGCCGAGGTTGGTACGGATCCAAGATATGCCGCCAGAACCGCTACAGGAAAATACCGGACAACGCCGCTACGAGGCCTCTGGCAGCATCCGCCGTATTTTCATGATGGAAGTGCGCCCGACCTCCTCGCGGTGGTCAATCACTATAACCAACGATTCGAGTTGAATCTCACCGCCGCACAGAAAGCCGATCTGGTCGAATTCCTGAAGTCGTTGTGAGACGGCGGCTGGAACGCTGGGCTCTTCCGATCGAGGGCGCCGGACTAACGGTGTTCAATGCACCTAAGCCACCGCCGCCGCGAATCTCGTTCACTGCGGGGCTTGAATCGTACATTTGAGCCGCCGCTTTCCGAGCTAGCCAACTTCTGCTTCGGGTCCAAATCGGTCAGTAGACCAGCGAACAGAATCGACCTTATGGTTCCACTTTCTCGAGACTGAAGCTCTGTGGGACCCCGACATACCGGCATCAACGCCCGCCAAAATCGGGTGTCCTTCGAACGTTTAAAGTGACGCCATCGTCTGTTGACGCCCTATCCCGATCCATCCGCCGCGAAATGTCGATCGACCTGCGCGAGATAGCGATCGCGCGTGGCCGCATCGAGAAACGCCGCGTCGAATCCATTCCGTACAAGTTGATGGACTTGCTCGCGTGAAAGCGACAACGCCTCCTGCGTTGCAATATAGTTGTCGTTCATGTAGCCAAGGAAGTACGAGGGATCATCGGAATTGATCGTCACGCACACGCCAGCCTCGAGCAACCGCTTGAGATTGTGCGAGGCGAGATCCGGAAACACCCGTAGCTTGACGTTCGAGATCGGGCACACGGTGAGAGGCATGCCGCTGTCGGCTAGTCGTGCCACCAGCGCGGTGTCCTCTTCGCACCGCACGCCGTGATCCACACGGTCCACCTTCAGAAAATCGATCGTGTCGGCAACATAGGCGGCGGGCCCCTCTTCGCCCGCGTGCGCGACGGTTTTCCAACCCATTGAGCGAGCGTGCTCGAATACGCGCGTGAATTTCTGCGGCGGGTTGCCAACCTCCGGGCCGCCCAGACCCAAGCCTGCGATCCGATCGCGATACGGCTTCGCTTGATCGATCATCGTGAAGGCCTCCTCCTCGCTCCATTGTCGTTGCAGGCCGACGATGAGGCGTGTGGTCATGCCGAAGCGCTGCTCGCCGTCCTTGAGCGCCGCATCGATGCCTTCCAGCATCGCGCCGAACGCAACGCCGCGCCGGGTGTGCGCTTGCGGACTGATGAAGACTTCGGTATGCACGACATTCTCGTCATGCACCCGCGCAAGGTACGCGGCGGTCATGTCGTAAAAGTCGCGTTCCGTCAACAGTACCGTGAGGCCCGCGTAGTACACGTCCAGAAACGACTGGAGATCGGTGAAATTGTAGGCCGCCTGCAATGCGGACTCGGACGCATACCGAAGCTTGATGCCGTTGCGCGCCGCGAGCTTGAACATCAGGTCGGGCTCGATCGAACCTTCCAGATGCATATGCAGCTCCGCCTTAGGCATGGCGGCGATCAGGCGATGCAACGAGCCCATGGGTGGCTGTCCGGTTGAACGAAGCGACGAAAAGCGTACCATAGCGGCGCGTACGCGCGAGTTGTTCGCGCATCCGTCGATTCGGGGAGGAACCAAGAATGGTTCACAGGTCTTCACAGGCGACACGCCGTCTGATCGGCACGTTCATCGGCGCGTTGGCGGCGCTTGGTCTGGCAACCGGCGCCGCGTTCGCGCAGCAAAAGCCGCTCAAGAAAGTGCGCATCGCGGTGGGAACGACGAATCTCAACATCGCGTATCCCTGGCTCATGATGCCGCTTGCGCTCGACTACTGGAAGGCCGAAGGCCTGGAGGTCGAGGTCTTGCCGGTCGGCGCCTCGTTGCAAGCGCTGCAGCAGATGGTGGCAGGCAATGCCGAATTCGCGCAACTTAATTCC
>JANMUI010000501.1:0-4044 GCA_031391405.1 Betaproteobacteria bacterium | reverse complement strand
CGGCACCGGCGGCGGTGGTGTTGACCCTGGTGGCGGCGTCCAAACCGGCGCAACCAGCACGAGCTTGCCGACCTTGTCGTTATTGCGCGTCGTGAATAGTGCGGTCGTGGCCGTTCCCCAGGACCAGCCCATCAAATTGAGGCGTTGAATGCCGCGCCGCTTCAAGATGAAATCGACCGCGACCTCGATATCGCGCACCGCGTCATCGGTTCCGGCGAACGGCGGATTCGCCTCCGGCGGCTGTGACATCGCGGGCGGACGGGTGGACCGGCCGTAACCGCGGATGTCGACGAGGTACACGTCGTAACCGCGCTCCGCCAGGTGATCCATCCATGAGCGGCCGCCGACCCGCAGGTCGAACGTCACCTCGCCCGGATACGTCGCGCCGTGTACGAAGAGCAACGTGCGATCGCCAGTGAAAACCGTCTTGTCGACCGCCGCCTTGTTGCGCACGAAGAGGCTGATCCCTGGATCCCGTGCCGGGATCAGAAAATCCTCGATTTGCAGTGGGCCACCGAGATACCGGCCGGCGCATCCGCCATGGAGCAGCACGACGAGTCCGATGGCAACGCACCGCATGATCGCTTGCATCAATCCTCCTTGACATCGTGAGGAGCGGTCAACACGCTCGCTCACCTATTGTGTCGATTCGCTACGGCGTTACCAGTTCAAGAACCATGCGTACGCCGCTGTTGCCTTTTTCGACCGCTTCATGGGCATCGGCGATCGACCCGAGCGCGAATGTTCGAATCGGCAGGTGACGGATGCGCCCATTGATCGCAAGTCCGGCGAAATCGGCCACTGCGTGTTTGTATGCGTCCGCGGGCAATTCGTACATGTAGATGAAGCGGATCGTCGGCTGGTTCTGAATGCCCCACGCCGAGCTGATGCTCCCCTCGGCGCCCCCGGCGCCGTATACCACCACCGTGCCACGCTTCCTGAGGAGCTTCGGAAACAGCGGCGCGTTGAGGGCGAACTGCGGTTCGATCAGGCGATCGGCGCCCTGCCCGTCCGTCAGCGCAGCGACGCGCGCACCGACATCTTCGCGCCGGAAATCGATGACCTCGTCGGCACCCGCGGCCTTCGCCGTAACGCCCTTCTCCGCACTACCCACGGTTGCGATGACGCGGGCGCCCTTCGCCTTCGCAATCTGTATCGCGTAGACGCCGACGGCGCCGGTACCGCCCGCGACGAGAACGGTCTGTCCTGATACCGACCCGTCCATCACCACCGCCCAATGCGCGGTGAGCCACGGTACGCCGAGGCACGCGCCTTCAGTAAAGGTAGTCTTGCCCGGCAGCAGGACGGCACGATCCGACGGCAAGGTGATCATCTCCGCTGCGGTACCAAATGCGCGCTGCCACTGTGCCATGTACAACCAGACACGCTCGCCGATACGCTCCCTCGGGACACCCGCCCCGACGGCGTCGATCACACCGGCGCCATCCTGATGCGGGATGATGCGCTCGAATGCCATCCCACGCCGGCGCGAGCCGCTGCGACTATACATGTCCGTTGGATTGATCCCGGACGCATGGACGCGCACCCGCACTTCGCCCGCGCCGGGTTGCGGATCGGGCAACTCCCCGACCTGGAGCACCTCGCGGGCGGGACCTTGCACCGTGTACCAAGCTGCTTTCATATCTCTCCTCGATCGGACGTGGGCCGCATTGTCGAAGCTACTTTAACCCAGCGCCTGTGTTTCCGAGCAGCCGACCCGATTCTCGTTACCCGCCCGGCGCCCCCTGGGTGTTGACATACAACGCATAGAGCGAATGGCTCGCCGCCATGAACAGGCGATTGCGATGCCGCCCGCCGAAGCAGACATTCGCGCACCGCTCAGGCAGCTGAATGCGCCCGATCGGTTTGCCCTCCGGATTGAAGATCATGACGCCATCGAGCTCCGGCGTGCCCATCCCCCAGCCGCACCACAGGTTGCCGTCGACATCGCAGCGGAATCCATCGGGCGTTCCCGCTCCCGCATCAATCAGCTTGCGACCATCGGTGACCCGCTTGCCGCCATCGGTGACATCGAACGCCATGATCGACCGGGGCGATGCGCCACTTTCGACGACATAGAGCAGCGATTCGTCGGGAGAGAACGCGATGCCATTGGGACGTGCCATGGTATCGATGACGATGCTCACCGCGCCCGTTTGCGCATCGATACGGTATACATTGTTCGAAGCGGTCTCCTGCTTCGCGACCGCCCCTTCGTAGAATCCGATGATGCCGTAGGGCGGATCGGTGAACCAGATCGAACCATCGGATTTCACGACGGCGTCGTTCGGCGAGTTGAGGCGTTTGCCGTCGATGCGATCGGCCAGCACGGTGATCGATCCATCGTATTCGGTGCGAGTCACCCGTCGCGCCCCATGCTCGCAGGTGACCAGGCGCCCCTGCCGGTCACGCGTGTTGCCGTTGGCGTACTCCGCAGGCTTGCGAAATATGCCGATCGCGCCCGATTCCTCGTCCCACCGCATGATCCGATTGTTAGGGATATCGCTCCAGAGCAGCGCCCGCGTGTCGCCGAGCCACACCGGGCCTTCGGCCCACCGGTAGCCCGTACCCAGGCGCTCTACCGTCGCGGCGGCCACCCGATATTTCGCGAAGCCCGGATCGAGGACGTGTATCGCCGGATCGGGATAACGCGTTGATGACTGCCATCCACCATCTGCCAAATTCGAATCATTCATGCTGGGCTCCTGCCGGTCATCGCGCATTCGGCAACAACACGACCTTCCCGCCGCGGCCGTCACGGGCCGCATGCGCGAGTGCGTCATGCACGCGTACAAGTGAATAGGTCGCCTCGACGGGCAAGCGGAACGTCTTGTCGACCACCATCGCCGCGAGGGATAGGAACATCGCTTTCACTTCGGTGCGATCGGCGGTCAGCATCCACCGGCTGAACCAGAATCCGCGCAGGCTCACATTGCGGAACACGACATCGGATGGTGCGACCTGACAATCCTGGCCGGAGAGGAGCCCATAGTTCACGACGGTTCCGTCGTCGGCGACGGTGCTCGCGAGACGCCCGATCGCATCGCCCGCGACCGCATCGATGCCAAGCTTCGGCTTACGATCGCCAACAATCACGCTGACCCGCGCTGCAAGATCGGGGCCATCGACGACAACCGCATCGGCACCGTATTCCTTCATCTGTCCATCCAAGCCGGGCCGGCGCACCACATTGACCGTGCGTACGCCCATCGCCTTGGCGAGCTGGATAACGCTCAATCCCACCGAAGAATTGCCCGCGTTCTGGATAATCCAATCGCCCGCCGCAAGATCGACGAACTTGCGCAGCATCAACCATGCTGTCGGTGGATTCGCGCTCAGCAGAGATAGCTGGATCACATCGGCGTCGGGAAGCGCAAACAACCTGTCGGCGGGGGCGATGACGCGCTCGCGCCAATTGCCTCGTCCGCCGCGCAGCGACACCATGACCCGATCACCATCGCGCAAATGCGTGACACCCGCCCCCACGGCGATCACACGACCGGCGGCACCCCCTCCAGCGTAGACAGGTAACGGTGGCGGTGTCGCGCCATATCGCCCGGAGAACTGCAGGAGATCGGCGGGCTGGATCGGCGAGGCTTCGACCTCGACCAGCACCTCGCCCGCGCCCGGTTGCCCAGGGTCAGGGAGATCAATCAGCTCGGCAACCTCCGCGGCAACGCCGAATCGAGAGAACCGTATGGCTTTCATTGATGGTTCATTAGTTGTGAAGGGAGAAGAGAGAAGGGAGAAGGGAGAAGGGGGAAGGGGGAAGGGGGAAGAGTGATCCCCCTCATCACGACCTTCTCCCCCGGTGACGAGGGAGAAGGGGTCTATTCACCCTTCACCCTTCACCCTTCACTCTTCACTCTTCACCCTTCACCCTTCACCCTTCACGGCGCACACGTTCGCCTATTTGGGATCCGGCGCCTCGAACGTAATCCCGAGATTCTGGAAGTTGTCCCACACGTTCTGGCCGAAGCGTTTGCGCACCTCGACGCCGATCGACGGGTCGAACTTCACATCGGCGAACGTCTTCTCGCCATG
>JANMUI010000452.1:0-6093 GCA_031391405.1 Betaproteobacteria bacterium | reverse complement strand
GATATCGCGCCGACGTGCGAGCAGGAAGGCATTGAAGTGGCGGCTTGAGCTGGGTCGATTTTCAAGCTGAACCGCAGAGGACACAGGGGACGCGGTGGTCTTGTTGAAACACCGCGGGAATCGCGCCGGGTGTCGCGTGCGTAATCCTAGTGACAACGGGCTTAGCGACAACGAGCATCACCGGAAATAGCGTTCGCCTTTCCTCTGCGTCCCCTGCGTCCCCTGCGTCCTCTGTGGTTCAGCTCTGCGGTTCAGCTCTGCGGTTCAGCTTGAAAATCGACCCAGCTCAAGCCGCCACTTCAATGCCTTCCTGCTCGCACGTCGGCGCGATATCCGACACCGTCGCACGCTGTACGTCCCGCCGCCAGCGCAGATCGTCGAAGTCGGTTCCGCGATGCATCGTGCACCGGTTGTCCCACATCACGAGATCGTGCAGCCGCCAGCGATGCGTGTAGACGAATTGACGTTGCGTCGCGTGGGCGAGCAGCGCATCGAAGAGCGCACTCCCCTCGGCCTCCGACAACCCGAAGATCCGCCCGATGTGCGAGGCGAGATAGAGCGACCGCCGGCCGTTCTGGGGGATGGTGCGCACCAGCACCTGCGGCACCGGCGGCATCGATCGCCGCTCGGCCTCCGAAAAATCGGTGAAGCCCATCCGCGCCCGCGAGTTGAAGATGGAGTGTTCGGCGACCAATCCGGCGATTCGGCGCTGGGTCGCTTCGGGCAACGCGTCATAGGCTGCGCGCTCATCGACGAATTCGGTATGCCCGCCGATCGGCGCGATCGAGCGCGCATAGAGCATCGAAGCAAGCGCCGGCAGGCGCTTGAACGAGCTGTCGGTGTGCCAGAGGCGATTGCCGAGCTGGTGCATGCGCACGCGGCTCTCTCGTCCCCATATTTTTTCGTCCGGCGCGATGTTCGACACATCGGCGATCTCCGCACGCAGCCGCAGTTTCTCGTCGCCTCGATACACGGCGATCGTCGTTTCGTGCGGTCCGAAATACTTCGCGAACGCCAGATGCTGATCGACGGTGAGATGCTGATCCGGAAAGACCAGGATCGAGTACTTCCAAAACGCTTGCTTGACCGCTTCGACGTCAACCGGATCGAGCGGCTGCGAGAGATCGATATCGCCCACTTCAGCGGCGAAGGTCGGGGTAATCGGATAGAGGGCAATGGCCATTGGAATCTCCGGGATCGGCAGCCGGGCCAGTATTGATCGGCCCATGGAGGGCGTCAAGCGGCCCCGTGCACATTGACGCCCCTTGCGATCACCCGGTCTCCCTCGTATGCTCCAATGCGCGTACCCGGCGTGCCGGCGACCCAACGAAGGAACCGAAGGAACCGAAGGAACCGACATGAGCGATCTCAAAGCCATCAATCTCGGCGCGATCACCGACGGCATCAGCAAGGCGACCCGACCGGTGAACATCTTGTGGCAAGCCGAGGACACGATCGCCTTCGTCGCGCGCGGGCGCGACCATCGCAGCGAGTTCCACTCCGATCCCTCCGATGAAGTGATGTACATGATCAAGGGCGACATGAACCTCCACTACCGCACGCCCGAGGGCGAGGAGAAGATTGCCGTGATCAAGGAGGGCGAGATCATCTATTGCCCGGCCGGCGTACCGCATTCGCCGCGATTTCCGCGCGACGCTTTCGTGCTGGTCATGGAGAGAAAACGTCGCGCGGGCGAGCAGGACAGGTTCAACTGGTATTGCGCGAAGTGCGACAGCCCGCTGTTCGAGTCGATCAAGCATGTCGCCGACTACAACCAGGATCCGGTCTCGCGCGTGTACGAAGAGTTCTACAGTTCCGATGCGCATCGCACCTGCGGGAAGTGCGGGCATGTGACGGCACGGCCGGTCTAACCCGTCGGGCCTCATGCGACCATCTGGAACACGGAGGACACGGAGGAAAAGGGCGGAGGACACGGAGTAATGAGGTGAGCAACTGCCGGCATCGTTTTGCAAATTGAAATCGAACCATGCACCTATGCTGATCGTCTGCACACCGGATCGTCGAACCCTTTGCCCGCGAGCTCTCCTCCATTCCCTCCGTTTCCTCCGTGGTGAATTTCTGAGTAGCGGGATTGGCCTTACCATCCCTATTCGAGCGTAACCATACTTATAGGCATGGCAACCACCTCCTACGACTATGTAATTGTCGGTGCCGGTTCAGCGGGCTGTGTGCTCGCGAATCGGCTCACTGAAGATTCAGGCGTTCGCGTCCTGCTGCTCGAAGCCGGCGGCTGGGATCGCGATCCGTGGATCAAGCTGCCGCTTGGCTGGGGTCGCATCCTGCAGAACCGGTTGCACGATTGGGGCTATTTCGCCGAGCCCGAGGCCAATGTCGGTGGACGCGCGGTGGAGTGCGCGCGCGGCAAGGTGATCGGTGGATCGTCATCGATCAACGCGATGGCCTATGTGCGCGGCAACCGTGCCGACTACGACCGGTGGGCGGCATCGGGCCTCTCGAGTTGGTCGTATGCGCACGCACTACCCTATTTCCGCCGCCAGGAATCGTGGGAGGGTGGCGGGAATCGATATCGAGGCGGCGACGGCCCCCTCACCACACGCGTCTCCCGCTACCAGGATCCGCTCGTCGAGTCGATGATCGAAGCGGGCATCGCGGCCGGGCACCCGGCTGTAGCGGATTACAACGGCGCGGAGCAGCACGGCATTGCGCGCATGCAATTCACCATCCGCAACGGACTGCGATGCAGCACGGCAGTCGCGTATCTGCGTCCCGTTCTGTCGCGGAGCAATCTCACGGTGGTGACGGCGGCGCTCGCCACGCGAGTCGTATTCGAGGGCAAACGTGCCATCGGCATCGAGTACGTTCACGGTGGGCAAACGACGATCGCTCGCGCGGATCGCGAAGTATTGCTGGCCGGCGGCGTCATCAACTCGCCGCAATTACTGATGCTCTCGGGCGTTGGCGACCCCGACCAACTACGCACGCATCGCATCACCGTGCAGGCGCCGCTCAAAGGCGTGGGCAAGAACCTCCAGGACCATGTGATGGCGCCATTGCCGTATCGGCGCAAGGCGCCCGGTCCGTTCCAGCGCAACATGCGTCTTGATCGCCTCGCGGTCGAGCTCGCGAAGGGATTCCTCTTTGGCACCGGATTCACGACCGATCTACCCGGGCCGATCGCGGCGTTTCTCAAGTCCGAGCCACATCTCCCGGTGCCGGATGTGCAGCTTCTCTTTCATGCCGGACCGATCGCGGGCGGTCCCTATCTCCCGCCCTTCAAGAACGCGTTCCCCGACGGATTCGCGTTTATTCCCGCGGTGTTGCGACCGGAGAGCCGCGGCGAAGTGAAGCTCGCATCAGCGGATCCGGCCACGCCGTTGCGTATCCACCAGAATTTTCTCTCGACCGATCGCGACTGGAAGACGCTCCGGGCCGGCATGCGTATGGCGCGCGACATCGCACGACAAAGTCCGCTCGCTCCATTCGCACAAGCGGAGTTGGCACCGGGCAAAGGGAAAGACGCGGACGCGGACCTCGATGCACATGTGCGCGCAACCGCGATTACGGTGCATCATCCGCTCGGGACCTGCAAGATGGGGCTTGGCGCCGACGCTATGGCGGTGGTCGATGAGAATCTTCGCGTCTTCGGCGTCGAGCGCCTGCGGGTCGTCGACGCATCGGTGATGCCGGACCTGGTTGGCGGCAACATCAACGGCCCGGTCATCATGATCGCGGAAAAAGCCGCCGATCTGATTCGCGGGCGGCCGACACTTTCACCCGATTCAGTCTAGTGACGCAAGGAGACCTTCGAATGAATTCACGTTACGGCGTAGTCGTTGCAATGTTGCTGAGCGCCCTAGGCCTTGCAAGCGGCACGGCCCTGGCGCAAACCGTCACGATGAAGCTGTCCACCTCGACCAGTGGCGATGCGATCAATGAATGGATGCGTCTCTTTAAGCAAGGGATCGAAGCGCGCGCCCCGGGCAAGATGAAAATCGAGATCTATCCCGCGAGCCAGCTTGGTGCGATCCCGCGCACGATCGAAGGCGTCGCGATGGGGACGATCGAGCTGTCGATGAACGCGTCGGGCTTCTATGAATCCGTGGAGCCGCGCTTCAGCGTCTTCGCCGCGCCCGGGCTCTTCGATGACATCTACCACGCCAATCGCATTCTCACCGATCCGGAGATCAAGAAACGACTGGCGACATTTGGCGCATCAAAGGGCGTCGAGGCGCTATCGATGTTCACCCCGAGCTCATACGCGATCCTGTCGCACAAACCCATTGCAACCCTGGCCGACCTTAAGGGACAAAAGATTCGCGTGCCTGGATCCCCGCTGCAGATTGAAGCACTCAAACGATTCGGTGTAGCGCCGATCTCGATGGCGTTCGGTGAAGTGTTGCCCGCGCTGCAGAATCGCACCATCGATGGCGTGTGGGCGGCCATTCCGCTCTTCAATGCGCTCAAGTACTACGACGTCGCCAAGGTCGCGACAAACCTGCCTTCGTCGTTGGCTGTCGGCGTCGGGCTCGTCAACCGCAATTTCATGAAATCGCTCGGGCCGGAGCTGGAAGCAATCGTGCGCGACGAAGCCGGCAAGGCGGACGCCACGGTGCTGCCGTGGGCCGCCGAAGAAATCACGCGATCGCAAAAAGCCTGGGCTCAGAATGGCGGCAAGGAGCTCAACCTGTCGGCCGCCGATGCGAAGCGCTTCCTGGATGAATCGGTCATCGCGACCACGCCGCTTCTCACCGCGACGCCGCAGCAGAAAGAGGACTACCAAGCCCTCGATGCAGCCGCCAAGAAGTATCGCAAGTAACCGGAGCTGGACATGGATCACCACA
Organism: Betaproteobacteria bacterium; assembly: GCA_031391405.1. Taxonomy (GTDB): domain Bacteria; phylum Pseudomonadota; class Gammaproteobacteria; order Burkholderiales; family SG8-39; genus SHXR01. The sequence continues at coordinate 1,270 of JANMUI010000452.1, read as the reverse complement.
AGATCGGGAATGTCACGGTCACCCGGATCGCGGAGCGCGAGCCCTACGCAGAGGGGTTCTTCAGTTTTTTCCCGGACATGCCGAAGGAGGCGCTCGCGGCGAACGCACATTGGCTGGCACCGCATCACTTCGACCCCGCCTCGCAATCGCTGCGCCTGCATTTTCATAGTTGGCTCGTGCGCACGGCGCATCACACGATCCTGGTCGACACCTGCAATGGCAACAACAAGCCGCGGCCCGGCTATGCGATGTCCGATCAATTGAACACACCGTTCCTCGCGAATTTGACGGCTGCCGGTGTCGCGCCGGAGGACATCGATTTCGTCATGTGCACACACCTGCATGGCGACCATGTCGGCTGGAATACGCGGCTCCACAACAACGAGTGGGTGCCGACCTTTCCCAATGCGACCTATCTGATGTCGAAGATCGAGCATGACACCTGGGCCGAGCGCTCGAAGGATCCGTCGCGCCCCCAACGCAATCGCGCCACGTATCAGGACAGCATTCTTCCGGTGGTGGAGCGCGGCATGGCGCGCATGATCGAGGGCATTCATGCGGTGGACGATTGCTTCAGCATCCACCCTGCGCCCGGTCACACGCCGGGCACGTGTCGTGCGGATCTCGCCTCGGGCGGCAAGCACGCGAGCTTTTGCGGCGACATTCTCCACTCACCGCTTCAGGTGGAGCACTGGCAGATCAACAGCCGCGCCTGCGAAGACCAGCCCATGGCTGCGAAAAGCCGGCGTGAAGTGCTGTCAGTGTGCGCCGAACGGCATGGGCTCCTGATGCCGATGCACTTTGGTCCACCATTCGTGTCGTATATCAAGTCGACCGCGAACGGCGGATTCGCGGTGGATATGAACGTCTAAGGACGCGCGGGCTCGCACGCTTGAATTGACAAGCGGACGGTGCGGCTCTCAGGCAATTGCGATGCTCAATTCCGCTGAGCAAGCAATCGGTCGGCCTTTTCGGCTGATGATAAGAATTCCCGCAGGCGCTTGACTTTGAATTGGCTCCACTGCAGAAGCCAATCGCGCTCGGCGAGCCGATGCTCGATCAGCAACTTGAGCGCGACGATATCTGTACCGTAGCCGAACGGCACTTACTACCGTAGCCGAACGGCACTTACTTGAGCGAATTAGGGGATTTACCGTTCTTAAGCGAATTAGGGGAATTACCGTTCGCCCTGAGCCCTTCGACAGGCTCAGGACAGGCCTGTCGAAGGGTGAATGTCTGAGCGTCCGTAAGCGCACGATCGCCTGCCGTC
>JANMUI010000361.1:0-2640 GCA_031391405.1 Betaproteobacteria bacterium | reverse complement strand
GAGCGAAATCGCGACCAGACCGGTGACATGGCTTGCCGGCACGGCGAGGATCGAACGATCCGTATCGCGGATGTCCATGCAATATCGATAATGCAACACCGAGTGGATGATGTTGAAGTGCGTCAGCATCGCACCCTTGGGTCGGCCGGTCGTGCCGGAGGTGTAGAGCAGCACCGCCGTGTCGTCTTCGCCCGGCGTTGCAGTCGATTCGATCGGGGGATGAGACCGCCCAAGTGCATCGAAGGACGCTGCGCCGATGCATTCCCCCCCGATCGCATAGCGGCGGACGCCAATGACTGCGGACGCAGGGGCCGGTACCCGGCCCGCCAAGCCAGCATCGAAGACGATCGCCTTGGCGCCGCATTGGTCGATCACGAACGCCAGGCCGTCCCGCTCTTCCCTGACATTGACTGGGACGGCGATCGCACCCAGAACATGCGTCGCGATGAATGCGATCATGAACTCGTGACGATTGGTCACGAACAGCACGATCCGATCGCCGGCCGTGATTCCGTCGGCCGCGAACCCTGCCGCGACGCGGGCAGACGCCTGATGAAGCTCGCGATAGGTGAGGCGGGTCCCGCCATCGACCACGGCCTCGCGGTCCGGGTGCCGGCTCACCGTATGAGCGAGCAGGTCAATTAGATTGCGCGGACGTTCAGCGAAGCACGGAACGAGACGTCCGAAATGGGACTCGTAGCGGATCGTCGGACCCGCCCACGCGCGCGGCGAAGGATTGTGCATGAATTGGAATAATCGTTGCGGCGCGTGCGATCTTACCGCGCATGGGTTCCGGCGCGCCAAGGGGTGCGGCGAGCTTGGGCGTATCGTGCCAACTATCGTGCCAGATTGCGTGGCCGCGCGTGAACTTTGCGTGGCGACCGCTACTTCTTGCTCGATCGCGGGCTTGCCATCCCGGCATTCATACATTTGAAACTGGAGGGGAATCGTGACCGACTCGACTGTCTTCATCATGCTGTGTGGACTGATCGTGCTCGTGGCTGCGCTCTTCATTGCCGTGATCATCAATGGCGTGCGTGCGGTGCCAAAGGCTGACGTGTTGGCGGTTGGCGACGCGATCAATGGACTTTCCGATGCCTTCAATGGACTTTCCCGTGAAGGCGACCGGTTCGAGCGCAAGGTCCTTGAAGACTTGTCCCGCCATCGCGCCGAGGCCGCCGAGAACGAACGCGGGCAGCGCGCCGAGCAGGCCAACCATTACGCCCGCCTCGCGCAGGCAATCGGGGGGCGCATGTCGCAGATCGCGCAGGTTCAGAGCCAGCAGATCGAATCCCTTACGCAAAACCTGACCCTCCTGTCTCGGGGAAACGAAGAGCGGTTCGACCAGTTGCGCGCCACGATCGATGCGAAGCTCGGGGAGGTCACGGCCGATCAGCGCACGGCGCGGGAAGAGTCGGCGACGAGCTTCATGCGCTTTGGCGTTGGACTGATCGATCGAATGAGCGGCGTGGCGGCCGCGAACGAAAAGCAGATCGTCGAATTGCGCGGCATGGTCGAAGAGCGCCTGGTGTCGTTGCAGCACGACAATTCGAAGAAGCTCGACGAAATGCGTCTCACCGTCGATGAGAAACTGCATCAGACCCTGGAGGCGCGGCTCGCGCAATCGTTCAAGCAGGTGAGTGATCGGCTGGAGCAGGTGCATCGCGGCCTGGGCGAAATGCAGTCGCTCGCGATCGGTGTCGGCGACTTGAAACGCGTGCTCACCAATGTGAAGACGCGCGGCAACTGGGGGGAGGTGCAACTGGGTGGGTTGCTCGAAGACTTGCTGGCCCCCGGTCAGTTCGAGCGGCAGGTGGAGATCCGCAAGGGATCGGGCGAGCGCGTCGATTTCGCGATTCGACTACCGGGCCGTCAGGCGGAGGTCGATGTTCTCTATCTGCCGATCGACGCGAAGTTTCCACAGGAAGACTACCAACGACTCGTCGATGCACAAGAGCGTGCTGATGTCAGTGCGATCGAGGAACATTCCCGCCAGCTCGACGCCCGCATCAAACTCCAGGCGAAATCGATCCACGACAAATACATCGACGCGCCGCGCACGACCGATTTCGCGATTCTGTTTCTGCCGACCGAAGGTTTGTATGCCGAGGTTCTCCGTCGCCCGGCACTCGCCGAATCGGTGCAGCGCGATTTTCGCGTGATGGTGGCCGGGCCGACGACGCTTGCCGCACTGCTGAACAGCTTGCAGATGGGCTTCCGCACCCTGGCCATTGAAAAGCGGTCCGCCGAGGTGTGGGCGCTGCTGGGTGCCGTGAAGTCCGACTTCGGCAAATTCGGATTGATGCTCGCTCGAACGCGCGAGAAACTCGAGCAAGCGACCAAGACGATCGGCGACGCCGAACATCGGTCGAGGCAGATCGAACGCACGCTTAAAAAGGTCGAGAGCCTGCCGACACCGGAGGCCCAGGCGATGCTGATGAACGAAGCCGAGGGCGACGGCGAGGATGAGCACCCGGCGGCGTTGCCGGCTGAATCCAACGCGGTGCCAACCGAGAAAAGGCCCGCGATGCCCGCGATGCCCGTGATGCCCGCGATGTCCACCACGCCCGCGGCGCCCGTTGTGCAGGTGACTCCAGTGTCAATGCCTGCGGCACTCTCCGCGATGCCGCCGCCCAAGGT
>JANMUI010000340.1:0-27474 GCA_031391405.1 Betaproteobacteria bacterium | reverse complement strand
CCGGTTGCCCAGACGATTGATCACACGCTGACGACGCCGGCGAACGCCTCGAACTTCTTTGGCATCTACGGCAACAACTTCATGTTCTACATTCCGACGTCGAAAGGCGATCCGGATGCGGGGCGCGTGGTGCCGTTCGCCATCGGACCCACACGCAGTGAAATGACAGGACCGACCTTCGCCGGCAATACACTCATCGTATCGGTGCAGCATCCTGGCGAGGACAGCCCGATCGGCACGCAAACGCCGCTCAGGCGCAACATCGAAATTCTCGCCCTCGACGGCAAGAGCGTCTTCAACCAGGACCGGACCATTCCGAAGGGAAGCGCGTGGCCGTCCAGCATCGCGACGCGTGATGGCGGGGCCGGTTCCGCGGCCGGGCTTCCCAGACCGGCGACGATCGGCATCCGGCCGAAGAAAGGCCGTGCGCCGTGGCAAGACTCGGATGATTGAAGGCGGCTGAGCGCGGCGGCGCAACAACGCGCCGCCGCCAGCATCCGAAAATTCAACGGCTTCTCGCACGCAACGGGTCGAGCTCCCCGCCGCGCAAAGTGCTGTTGCCTGCAAATTGTTCAAAGGATGGAGTGATGCGATGAACGAGGACAACAAGTTGAACGATAGCCCCGAGCAACGCTCGATGCTGGCGACAAACGAGCGCATCGTAGGCGTGACCCGACGCGACTTCTTCCGCAAGGCGGGCGCGATCGGTGCCGCGTCGTTATCGCCCGCCTTCTTGGGGAGTGCGCTCGCACAAGGCGACGCCGATTCGCCGTTCACGCTCGGTGTGGCCTCGGGCGATCCAACCGCTCGCAGCGTCATGTTATGGACGCGCTTGGCGCCGGATCCGTTGAACGGCGGCGGAATGGGCAACGCGAACGCAGAGGTCCATTGGCGAATGGCGTTGGACCAGGACATGCGGCATGTTGTGGCGACCGGGCGCGCCGCGGCACGTGCGCGCAATGGGCATTCGATCGTCGTCGAAGTCGATGACTTGGAGCCGAACAGTTGGTACTACTATCAATTCAGCTATCGCGGCGCCCGCAGCCGGATTGGACGGACGCGCACCTTTCCGGCGCGCGGGACCCTGTCCGAAGCGATGCGCTTCGCGCTGGTTTCGTGCCAGCACTACGAGCAGGGGCAGTACGCTGCTTACCGTGACATCGCCAAGCAGGACATCGATTTCGTACTGCATGTCGGGGACTACATTTACGAGTACGCCGCTGATCCAAAGGTTCCCGCGGACCGGCGCCATACCGGTGCGGAGATCAACAGCGTCACCGATTATCGCAACCGCTATGCGCTCTACCGGCTCGATCGACATCTCCAGGATGCCCATGCGATGTTTCCGTTCATCGTCACCTGGGATGATCATGAGGTCGACAACAACTACGCGGGCCTGATTCCCGAGGACACCCAGACGGCCGCAGCGTTCGCCGAGCGACGCGCCAACGCCTATCGCGTCTACCGTGAAACGATGCCGGTGCGCTTTCAAGAAGACGACGATGAGAAGACATCGCGTCTCTATCGCCGCCTTTCGTTTGGATCGCTCGCCGAGTTGATGGTGCTCGATACGCGCCAATACCGGAGCGATCAGCCGTGCGGCGACAACCTGGTGGTGCTGCAAACCTGCCCGCAGATTCTCGATCCGGAGGCGACCTTGCTCGGCGCACGCCAGGAAGGCTGGTTGTTCGAGCAACTCGAACGCTCGCGCGCCGTCTGGAACGTTCTCGCGCAGCAAGTGATGATGATGCGCTGGGATCTGGGCGTGCTGACCGGTCAGCCGGTGAATTACTTCAATGTCGATGCCTGGGACGGTTACCAGGCCGCGCGCGATCGCGTCACCGGGTTTCTCGGTACGCGCCGCATCCGCAATCCAGTCGTCCTCACCGGCGATATCCATTCGTCGTGGGCCGCCGATCTGCGTATGACGGCCTCCGATACGCGCTCGCCGTTGGTCGCGGCGGAGTTCGTGTGCTCGTCGATCTCGTCTACATTCGGGGATGCGAATCACGGCTTGGTCACCGCCACCCTGCCGTCCAATCCACACATCCGGTTTTTCGACGGGCTGCATCGTGGCTATGCGTTGTGCACCGTCACCGATAAGACTTGGCGGACGGATTTTCGTGCCGTCGAACGGGTGGCGCATCCGGTCTTCACGGTGCCCTCGGCCGACCTGCGTGTCTTCGATCTCGCATCCTACGGCTTGAGCGCCGGGCAACAGGGCGTGCGCCGGTTGTGATCTGTCATCCAACGATCAACATCACTTCACGCACGCGTCATATCAGATCGCCACATTCGTTGCCGATGACCTTTCCCGCATCGCATCCGCACACAAGGAGATAGCAGTGGATTCCAGAATACTTATAACGTCGCTCGCCGCGACGCTCCTGGCTGGTAACGTCGCGCTGGCCTGCACCGGCACCGTTACGATCGGCGAAGGCGCGGATCGTATCGTCACGTCGGTGGCCAATCGCGCGATCGGCGCGAGCTGTCTTGATGCGCTGATCATCGATACCGTCGCCGAAGGTGCAAGGTACGAAGACCACAAGGAATTTGTCGAGAAAGTGGAGGACCTCACCGAGAAGTGGGTCGAGCGCAAATTCATCACGCGCGACGAGCGCAAAGCGCTTCGCGACACGGCAGCGCGCTCCAAGGTCGGCCTGACCATCACCGTCCGCGTCATCGGGTTCAACGATTTCCACGGCACGCTCGAATCACCGGGAACGTTCGGCGTCAACCTGACCGTACCCTTGGCGCAACGACCGCCGGTAGGCGGCGCGGACTATCTCGCCGGGCACGTCGCAAAGCTGAAGAAAGCCAATCCCCTGAATGTCGTGGTCGGCGCGGGCGATTTCATCGGCGCCTCCCCGCTCATCTCGGCATTGTTCAATGACGAGCCTGCGATCGAAGTGCTCAATCGTATCGGTCTTGAGTTCAATGCCGTCGGCAACCATGAGTTCGACCGCGGCACGGCCGAGCTGCTTCGGTTGCAAAAAGGCGGTTGCAAGGCGAACGATCCGAATAGCTGTAAGGGCGCCGCGGTGGGTACGCCGGTGCCGTTCGAAGGCGCGAAATTCCGTTGGCTATCGGCCAATGTATTCTCCAAGGCGACCGGCAAGACCCTCCTGCCGCCTTATGGCATCAAGCGATTCGGTGATGACCTGAGCGTCGCTTTCATCGGCATGACCCTGGAGGAGACACCGACGATCGTGACTCCGGCCGGCGTCGCCGGGCTCGAGTTTCGCGACGAGGCCGATACCGTCAACGCGCTGATCCCGGAATTGCGCAAGCGCGGTGTGAATGCGATTGTCGTGCTCGTTCATCAAGGCGGCTTCCAGACCGGCGGCCTCCAGGACATCAACGGATGTGACGGCAATCTCGCCGGATCGGCGATCGCGTCGATCGTCGCGCGGCTCGACAATCAGGTTGACGCCGTCGTGAGCGGCCACACCCACGCCGCCTATAACTGCATGTTGCCCAATGCCGCCGGGCGCACGATTCCAGTCACGAGCTCGAGCGCATTTGGACGCGTGTTGACAGCAATCGATCTGGTCATCGACAACAAGAAACGCGACGTCGTGGTGGCCACGGCGACCAACAGCCTAGTGGATCGCACCGATACGACGGTTGTTCCGAACGCAGCGGTGCGGGACATCGTGGCGGGATACTCGAAGCTGGTGTCGCCGCTTGCGAATCAAGTCATCGGTTCGATTACCCAGACGCTGCCGAACGTGGCGATCGACAACGCCTGCAACATGCCGGCCGGCGAGTTGATTGCTGATTCACAGCTTGCTGCCACCGCACCGTCCGGGTTCGGCAGCGCAGTCGTCGCGTTCATGAACCGGGGCGGCGTCCGCAATCCGGGGCTGACCTTTCCAGGTAGTCCGGCAGGTGAAGGCGATGGCAACGTCACCTATGGCGAAGCCTTCACGCTCCAACCCTTCGGCAACAGTCTGGTCACGATGACCTTGACCACACAGAACATCAAGGATCTCCTCGAGCAGCAGTTCGCCGGATGCCGCGGACAATCGGCCACCGCCACACGGATCATGATTCCCTCGGCAGGCTTCAAGTACGATTGGGACGGCAGCAAAGCGTGCGACGCACGCATCTCGAACGTGACCTTGACGGTGAACAACCTCACCGAAACACTCGTCAATGCCGGCGGTACGTTGACTGATCCGACCAAGACTTACCGCGTCACCGTCAACAATTTCATGGCAACCGGCGGCGATGGCTTCACGACGCTCCTGAACGGCACGAATTCGCTTGGCGGCTCGCAGGACATCGATGCAGTCGCTGCGTACATGAGCGCATTCAAGGCGCCGAATCCGTACAACCCGGCCAATCCCGTATTGGGCAAGCCACGGGTCACGCGGCTCAACGCGCCGGCCGGCTCGACCACTTGCCCTGGCGGGGCAGCCGTGAATCCTTGAGCACGATCGCGGCACTTTCCACAACGACGCAACGGGCACGACGATCACACCGGGCACAGGCGCCGGTAGAGGTACGACTTTGCAAAGTCGAGTGTTCAATTCCGCCGCGGGGGCCTTCTGACTGATAGACGAAACGCCATCGCTCGGATGGTGTTGTTCCTCGCGGCCTCGGCGACCGGTGCCCGTGGGATCGCGGACGGTGGCAGGCCCGATGGCGAGGACGCGGATCGGCGCATCCGACAACTGATCGAGCGAACGCGTCCCCGCGTTGATGTGCCGGGCGATGACTCGGAACGGCAGGCGTTGCTCGCACGGGCCGAGGCCGCACTTGCGCTGCTCGATACCGAACAGGCCGGTCTGTTGTTCGAGCGTGCGGGGTTCGTCCGTCATGCGGCCGATGCCGAGCTCGGATTGATTCGGGTCTACATGCAAAGCGGCCAGTACCGGCGCGCGTTGGCATTCGCCGCCCATACCGCCGGCGCTCATCCCGATGCCGGTGCGGGAGCGGGCCTTTACGCTTGGCTGCTCCACCTGGGCGGGCAAGCACAGTTCGCTTCGCGGGTGCTCACCCAGGCGAGGGAGCGCCAAAGCGAAGATCCCGTCATCATGGCGGTTGCCGCGATGATCGACGCGCCCGATCCGGTTCCGACGAGAATCCTGCTCGATCCGCCGGGACGGTTTGCGCCCTATGCCGATCGCGTGACCCGGCCCGATGAATCCGCGCAGGTTGTCGCAAGCGGGGTCCTCATCGGCGGGGGAACGCGGGTGTTGACCGCGCTTCGGCCGGGACGCCGATCGAACGAAGACCTGATCGTGCGCAACGGTCTGGGCCAGTCCGGGCGCGTGTCCTCGATTCATCAGCATGCCGATATTGGCATCTCGATTCTTGAATTGGACACGCCGATCGCGGTTGCATCGGTCGCGGTCCCGGTGCGGGACCCGTTCCCGGGAACTTCCGCATTCGCCCTTGATTTCTCGAAAGGCGCGACGAATCTTTCCTGGCCACGCATGCACATCGGATTTCTCGGGTTGCCGCAGCAAACAGTGGGAACCTATCGACTCGGATTTACCTTGCGCGGTGGGGAGCGGGGCGGTCCGGTATTCGACGCAACCGGTCGTCTGATCGGAATCGCGGGCCTGGATGCGCTGAGGCGCGACACCATCACGCTCACGTCCGTTCTGCGGGAGCGTCTCGGCGCGAGCCTCGGGCCCGCCGCCGCGCAGGTCGAGCGCATCCCGATCGACGAGATCTATGAGCGTGGTTTGGTACGTGCGGTCCAGGTGCTCGGATTCCCGGAATGAACGGACTTCTTCGGAACGCGCTTACGGCTCTTGCACTGTCCGGCGCGCTCGCGTCGCTCGCCGCCGACACCGACGATGCCTTCCTGGCCGGCGAGGTACTGCGCACGACGTTCACGGGCGCGACCCTGATCGGCAGAAACTGGGCCGAGTATTACGCGCACGACGGTGTCATCGTCGGCAAGATTCGATACATGGGATTCCTGCGCGACTTTACCGGACGGTGGATCGCCAAACACGATCAGGTGTGTTTCGAATACGGTCGCACGGAAGCCAATACCTGCTCGATGTTCAAGCGCCGGGGCGATCGGTTCTTCCATTTCGCGCCAGACGGAAAGCCGAAAGCGGACCATGAATCCAAACGTCTCGACGGTAACCGTCTAGAGGAATTCAAGTAGGTGTAGCGCCCAAGCGCACCGATTCCTGCGATCGCATTGAATCGAACTTGTAGCCGCCGCTCCGCACGGTGGCGATCAGGTCACGGTGCGCTTCACCCAGGGCAATGCGCAGTCGGCGGACATGGACGTCGACGGTCCGATCATCCACATACACTTCCTCGCCCCACACGTTGTCGAGAAGCTCTGATCGCGAGAACACGCGATCCGGCCGCGCCATGAAGAATCGCAGCAACTTGAACTCGACCAGGCGCAATGCGAGCTTGCGTCCACCAAGTGTCACCGTATGCGAGGCGGGATCGAGTGTCAGCGCGCCGATCTCGAACGGCGCATCGGCCAGCTCCGGCGTGCGGCGGCGAACCAGCGCCCTGATGCGTGCCACCAACTCGCGCGTGCTGAACGGCTTGACGATGTAGTCATCGGCACCGGCTTCGAGGCCTTGGATGCGATCCTGCTCGCTGCCGCGGGCGGAGAGCATCAGGATCGACATCGACGAAGTGCGATTGTCCTTCCGCAGTTTGCGAACCAAGGTCGGGCCGGACATGCCGGGCAACGACCAGTCGACCACCGCGACCGGCGCGACCCGTCCGCGCAGTCGGTCCACCGCGGCCTCTGCGGATGGGGTCATCCAGACGTCAAACCCCGCGCTGCGCAAAACCAGCTCGAGCAACTCACGGATGGGCGCGTCGTCCTCGACGACGAGGACGCCCACGGGTTTCAAGGTCGCGCCTCACGTGCGGTGCGGATCGGCACGCCGACTTTGGACATGCCGCGCACGCATCTCGTCTCTAGCATTCGGGCTCTTTCATGATCAACGCGAACATCGAACCCGATTGTCGACATCCTCTGTGACAGGGCGATGACGCGCCGGTCATTGCTCGATCATCGCGCACGCATGCGGAACATATCCTTGATCATCCGATTCCCCGCGCACGACTAGATGATCATCGCTCGCCGCGGAGGCGCCAGGTTGCCAACGAACTGGGAGGTCGCCGCCCGCCATGAAAATCGTTGCGCATGGGTGAGGGGGCGGTCGCGCGGAATGTGCAGCGCACGCATGCACGCAAACCGGAGATCCTCGTGGAGCACACCCCCATCGCCGACCACATCGATTGGGCCTGTCACCGGGTATGCGGCGACTGGTGTCCCGCACGCCATGGCTTCCAGCAGCACCAGACCGAATGTGTCGGTGCGGCTCGGAAACACGAATACATTTGCTGCACGGTAATACGCCGGAAGGCGTTCACGGGGTTGCTGCCCGGCGAATGACACGTTCGGGTATCGGCCCTTCAACTCCGCGAGTTGCGGTCCGCCGCCGACAACCCACTTCGATCCGGGCAGATCGAGTTGCAAAAAGGCCTCGACGTTCTTCTCCACGGCGACGCGGCCGACATAGAGAAAAATCGGCCCGGGCGCATCGATCTTCTCGATCGGCCCTCCCGGTTTGAAGGCACTCAGGTCGACCCCGCGGCTCCACAGTCGGACCCTTTCGAAGCCGTTGGATGTGAGCTCGCGCTGTACCGCGGGGGTTCCTGCCATGACGTTGTGGGACGTGCTGTGGAAGCGCCGCAGCCAGGCGTAGGTCCACCGCGCCGGCAGCCCGCAGCGCGCCTGTACGTACTCGGCGAACTTGGTATGGAACGATGTCGTATAGCGGATTCCGCGCTTGCGGCAGTACCGGCGTGCCGCCCAACCGAGCGGGCCTTCGGTGCAGATATGGATAACGTCCGGCGCCAGGCGGTCGAGCCGCTTCGCGATGGCCAGGCGCGGGGCGATCGCCAAGCGGATCTCCGGATAGGTCGGGCACGGAACGGTCCGGAATTCGGACGGTGTAATGAAGTCGACCTCATGCCCAAGGCCTGCGAGCTCTTGTCCGGTTGCCTGCAAGGTGCGGACGACGCCGTTGACTTGCGGCGTCCATGCGTCGGTGACGATCGCGATCTTCATGCGGCGTGCTCCATGGCCTGCAGTTTCTTGCGCGTTGCGACTGCCGGAATTCGAGGTTCCGCCCGTTTCGTCCAATGCACGATCCTGAGCTCACCGCTCATGTCCTCGACGAGCGCGGTCATGCTCTCGACCCAGTCGCCGTCGTTGCAGTAGAGGATGCCGTCGACCATTTCGATTTCGGCGCTGTGGATATGACCGCACACGACACCATCGAGGCCACGCCGCCGGGCCTCTTCTATGAGTGCGTGCTTGAAATCGAAGATGAAGCTCACCGCATCCTTCACTTGCAGCTTCAGGTACTGGGAGAGTGACCAGTAATTGAAACCCAACCTGATCCGTGCATGGTTGAACCAGCGATTGAGCTTGAGACACATCATGTAGAGCTCATCACCAAGTCGCGCGAGCCACTTTGCATGTTGGATGACACCGTCGAAAAGATCGCCATGGATCACCAGCAGGCGGCGGCCATCGGCGAGAACGTGAACGGCGCTCTCCTGGATGGATACGCGACCGAGCGCGACGCCGAGAAAAGGCCGGAGCAGCTCGTCGTGATTACCCGGTACGTAGATGACCTTCGTGCCCTTGCGCGCCTTGCGCAGGATCTTTTGCAGGACGTCGTTGTGTTCCTGCTTCCAGTACCAGTTCTTCTTGAGTTGCCAGCCATCGATGATGTCGCCGACCAGATAGAGCGTCTCGCACTCATGGCAGCGCAGGAATTCGAGCAGGTACTCGGCTTTGCAATCGGGCGTGCCGAGATGGACATCGGACACCCAGATCGTGCGGACTCGGGTCGGCTTCTCGTGTGGTGCGGCGAGTCCGTCGGGTGGGACCTGGAAGGCGGACTTCGGTAGCGGTGCGTTCATTCGAGATGCGCCCACGTTCTATCGACTCGGCATTGGGCCATCAATGCGTGAAACCAAAATGACACGATGCACCGCATTCGATGACACTTGCGTCGCATCCGGCAATTGTTCGCAGGTGCACCGGGTCGCAGGCGGCGTCCAGGCCGGCGCGAAAAATGCAGTCGACCTTCTATCGTTACATATCGGATGTCATTCGCCCGTCATAGTCATGATGTATGTTCATCCAGTTCATCCAACGGGCGTCTGGGTAATTCTGTTCGTTCGAGGTCCGATGCACTCGTTGGAGAGTGGGGGAGTGACGTAATGTCGACGAGACCGCAGGATGCGATTGCCGCGATCGAGGCGATGTTCGCCGGGCGGGGCGGCCTGATGTACGGCGAACACGTCACGCAGCGCGAGCACGCCTTGCAATGCGCGACCTTCGCCGAACGCGCGGGCGCATCGCCATCGCTGATCGTCGCCGCGCTGATGCATGATGTCGGGCATATGCTGCATCGCGACGCAGGGGCCGCGCTGCGCGAGGGTAAGGACGATCACCATGAAACCATCGGCGCCAAGTATCTTGGTCGCTGGTTCGCCGCGGACGTCACGGCGCCGATCGCGCTCCATGTGCAAGCCAAGCGCTACCTGTGCATCGTCGAGGCGGGCTATCACGACTTGCTCTCCGATGTCTCCAAGCGCTCGCTTGAGATCCAGGGCGGTCCCATGTCGAAATTCGATGCCGCGGCCTTCGCCGGCAACGCCCATCTCGTGGGTGCGATCCGCCTGCGTCGCTGGGACGACGACGCGAAGGTTTCCGACATGGATACGCCGGACCTCTCGTATTTCCTACCGTACGTTGAAGGGTGTCTCGCGCTCGCGTAGACACTTCAGCGACTCTCTCATCTGGGGGGGTGGTTGCGCAGCCGAATGCACGTGGCTCGGAGGCCAAAGTAAATCAGTATGCGGTCGGAACAACGCGCGATAGGCTGCTTGTCTGGCTTTGTCGCTTGGCCCCTACGCGACATATAGCGAGCGAAGTAATCCGTCTATCGGCCGCCCCGAGCGCATGATGCCGGTAGCCGTGTCGGATCGTTGCTGTGATCCCGACATTGAGGGCGCCACCTATGCTTCAGCTTTAGATGGCCATGCGATAATCAAATCCCCAAGCGATATTTAGCCCGCAAGCAGTCCCGGGACGTCGGGTAGCTCAGCGATGATGACAGGTTCGTGGTCAAGAAGCTGCTCGACGCTTTCCGGATCAGGAGGCGACTTCAGGGCTTGACTCGTTGATGAGGGAGGATGTCGTGACGAATGCCACTATCGAACAGAGCCTGATCTTGAAGATCAGGACGCTGTCGCCGCAGCAGGTGGCAGAGGTCGAAGACTTCGTCGAGTTCCTCGCGGCGAAAACCAACAGGCGTGCGGCACTCGATCGGCTACTGGCCATCGCGCCGGCGCTGGAGGCCGCAGGTGTTGCTCCGATGACAGATGACGAGATCGCCGCCGAGGTAAAGGCCGCACGCGTCGAGCGGCGCGCGCGCACTACGGGTTAGGCCAAAGGCTCGGGTGCGGATCGTTCTAGACACCAACGTGGTGATGTCGGCGCTGCTATGGCGCGGCAATCCTTATCGGCTGGTCGAAGCGATCCGCCAGCGCGCCGATATCCAGTTGTACACCAGTGCGGTGCTGCTTGAGGAACTGGCCGATGTGCTCGCGCGGCCGTCGGCGACCAAGCGGCTGGCGCTGATCGGCAAGACGGTGCGTGACGTGCTCGCCGATTACGTCGAAGCCATCGTTCTCATTGAGCCCGTCGAGGTACCGCGTGTGGTGCCCGGCGATCCGGATGACGATCACGTCATTGCCGCTGCGGTTGCGGCGCGTGTTGATCTCATCGTCTCGGGCGACGCGGATCTGCTGTCGATGGGAAGCCACAAGGGCATCGCGATCATCTCGGCCGCCGCGGCCGTCGAGACGGTTGAGGCAACCGGCAAGACTTGATTTGTTGCTCCAGCACGAGCAGTCCAAATCAGTCACCCTTCGCCGGCCTGCAGTTCTACGGCGAGATTGCGATCGATGCGGATCGCGGAAGCTTGACCGCTGCCCTGAAGGACATCGACGGGAAGGAGGTATTTTCCCGTAGCCTCCAACCGTCCGGCGGCATTCACCGGGTGGAATTCGACGACGATTGAGGCTCCGCGAGGCGTACACCGTCGCGGATGGTGAAATAGAAAGGGCGGCTTGCGCCGCCTTTTCAAGTGTCGCAAATGGATTGGTAAGCGACCATCAATCAATCAATCATCATAATTACGCTCGCCATCGTGATCGTCGCCGCGATCCGGCGCGACGAAATTGAGCGGATCGGCTTTGTCAGCGCTGAGATTGACCACCTAAGGACCGGTCATGCAGGCGCAATTGACCAATTTTATCTACGCTGATCGTGGTGCATCTTGATGCGTAAGCTCTCGAAGGGTCGATCGCGTCGTATCACTCGCCGGCACCTGCATCAGCGGCTGCCCCATTCGGATGGCTGCGCCTTCCACGACGTTGTCGCAGAGTGCAAAGCCATCGGGCGCGAACACGATGATCGTCGAGCCATGCTCGAACCAGCCCATTTCGTCGCCTTTGCGAAACGCGGCATTGCATGGAAATATCTTGGGCCCGCGATGATTCATGGAAAGCAGCACATCGAGAAAATGCAGGCGGATGCTCGCCACCAGAATCGCCGCGACCGGAACGAGGGTGATGACGTGGCCGCCTTGCATCCGTGTGCGCAGCACCGCCCGCTCGTTTTTGCAATACAGTTTTTCGACCCGCTTTAGGGCGATCGGGTTCACATTCCAGGTATCACCGGCGATGTAGGTGACCTGCTCGACCGTGCAATCGTGTGGCGCGTGAAAGCGGTGATACATGCTCGACTTGAGCCGGAGCGTCACATACCGGCCGTTGCGGTACAACGCTTCGAGCGCCGGATCGCTTAGCAGATCGTGCAGGTGATAGGGAAATCCCTTGATCTGGAAGAGCTCGGTTCCCGCGATCGCGCCCGATGCGCCGACGATCGCGTCGCTGGGGCTCGCGAGCACCGCGGGGTCGGTGTCGATCAGTCGCGCGCCCGGTTTGAGCTCACGGATGAAACAGTCGTGCATGCTCTCGAATGTCGATTTCTTCGCTTCGCTGAGATCAAGATCGGAGAACGCCCGCCATGTGGCAATCGACAGATCGCGCACCCACGGCTGCTCGATCTTGCTGAACCAGCCGATAAACCGGGTCGCCAGACGCCGCGGGATGCGGTTGGTCAAAAGAAAGTTGAGGTCTTCGTGCAGGGCGATTTTTGCCAGCATCGATCGGATTGCCATCACGTTGTCATCTTTCATCATTAGGGTCGCCCGGTATGAATACGACCCTTTCGACCTTTACGCTCTACGCCCTCGGCACTGCTGCATTGCTGCCGCTTATTGCCAAAGTCAAGCATCGTTTCGAGCTCTCGAAGGCCAAGCATCGATCGCTCACCGGCCATGTGCGGATCGCCAAGCGCATCGCATCGTTCATTCCGTACTATGGCTACGACGAGCAGACGTTCTTTCGCTCCGATGGGGCACCGCTCGATGTCGGTGCAAAGCGCGAAGCCGCCTTCATGCGCCTTGCCAACCTGTGTCGCGACCGATTCCCGGAGACGATTCGCCGGACCGCGGAGATCAAGGATTCCCTCTCGGACCTCCAGCTCACGAGCCGGTATCGGGTGCCGTTCCAGTATTGCCGCCTGGTCCAGGAGCATCTCCAGACCGGCAGCTTCCTCGAGACATCCGATGGCGTGACCGTCACCGACCTCGACGGCAATCGCTTCTACGACCTGACCGGCTCGTACGGCGTGAACGTGTTCGGTTATGACTTCTATAAGGAATGCATCGCGCAGGGTGCGGCGCGGGTGAGCGGGTTGGGTCCGGTGCTGGGTGCCTATCATCCGGTGATCACCTACAACGTCAACCGCCTCAAGGAAATTTCCGGGCACGACGAGGTGTCCTTTCACATGTCCGGTACCGAGGCAGTCATGCAGGCCGTGCGGCTCGCGCGTTATCACACCGGTCGCTCGCACCTGGTGCGTTTCTGCGGCGCGTACCACGGCTGGTGGGACGATGTGCAGCCGGGCATCGGCAACCCGCTGCCGGCGACGCGTACCTACACCTTGAAGGATATGTCGGAGGACACGCTGCGCGTCCTTCGCAAACGACGCGACATCGCGTGCGTGCTCGTCAATCCGTTGCAAGGGCTGCATCCGAATGCCGGGGCGCCCTCCGACTCTTCGCTCGTTGATAGCGGACGCAGTGCGCATTTCGACAGGGCCGGCTACACGGAATGGCTCCAGCGCCTGCGCAAGGTATGCACCGAGCGCGGCATCGTGCTGATCTTCGACGAAGTGTTCGTCGGCTTTCGCATAGCGATGCGGGGCGCACAGGAATACTTCGGCGTTCGCGCGGATCTGGTCACGTACGGCAAGACGCTCGCCGGCGGATTGCCGATCGGTGCGGTGTGTGGTCGCGCCGAGCTGATGAAGCGTTTCCGCGATGATCGGCCGGTCGACATTTGTTTCGCCCGCGGGACATTCAACGCGCATCCCTATGTGATGGGTGCGATGCATGAGTTCTTCACGCGGCTCGATTCGCCGGCGATTCGCGATATCTACGAAGGGCTCGATGCGCGATGGAATGCGCGCGCCAGTGGATTGAACGCGCGGCTTGAAGCCGAAGGCTTGCCGGTTCGCGTGGCGAACCTGTCCTCGATCTGGACGGTGTGCTACCAAGAGCCGTCGCGTTATAACTGGATGCTCCAATACTATCTGCGCGCGGAAGGGCTCGCGCTAAGCTGGATCGGGACGGGACGATTGATCTTCAGTCTCAACTATTCGGACGCAGACTTCGAAGCAGTCGCCGAAAAATTTATCGCCGGTGCCAAGGCGATGCAGGAAGACGGCTGGTGGTGGTCCGGGGCGCTCGACACGAACCGATCGATCAAGCGAAGAATCCTGCGCGAGACACTCACCCATGTATTTCCGTGGATCCCTGCGCGCGCGAACGATCCGGAATCTCGCGTCTGACACGGATGGCGGCCGCGCCGTGATCCCGGTCAAGGAACCCGGGATCCAAGGGGGGGCGCAATGACCGCCGATGAAGGACGCCGGACCCCGGATTGTCGCCCGGGGTGACGAACACCGAACCGCGACGCGTAAGGGAGCGAAAATCACGCGTGTTTCGGATGGTGCATCGGGTCGAAAATCTCGCCCCGCATCAGTTGTACCGGCGCCTTGTAATAGAGCTTGATGTCATGGAAGGGGTCGGTCAGGATCTTCGTGAGCCAGACGAGCCCGGTCTGAATGTCCTTCAGGAAGAACAGATGCACGGTGCGAAAGGCGAGCCCTCCCGCGCCAAGCATCAACCACAACATGCCGACATTGCGAATGAACTCGGAGGCGTTGCCATGGGGATTGAACAGACCGAACAGCCGCGGATCCAGCCAGAGCAGCAGCGGCGACAACACCCACGCAGTGAGGAGCACGGCCTTCCGCTTCAGGTTGTAGCCGACCTTGATCGCTTCCTTGTAGGCATGGGTCGCCTGATTGACCTGGTCGTACCCCTTCGGCTCGAAGAAGATATGGCCGACCTGCCGGCTGGTCATCGCCAACAGCCAGCCGACGAGCGCGGCCATGGCGGGATCCACGAACAGCAGCGCATAGCCGCAGAGGAAGCTGACGGCGCTCACAAGATGCAGCGACTGGTTGATCCGACTGTGGTGGTAATACCGGTGGTCGTCCCACCGCTGAACTTTAAGGGCTTCGAGATAGGGTTTCATCGGGTGAGGTCTTTCAAGAGTGATGCATAAAAGGAACGTCACTGCAGGATGACGTTGGGCTCCTGAACGGCGTGTGCCGATCCGGAAGTCTATGCCGCCGGCGAGCTTCTTCATCGTCGGGCGTGGTATTCGAATTCATCGAGCGCTTCGGATTGGCGTGACACCAGGCATCGCAGCCGACCGTGACTTGCCGAATCGGATCAATGCGAAATGATCGAAGGGCGGGACCAGACGGCGCTCGATCAGATGCATGCCCTCCGCTTGCGCGACCCAACGTGCCAGGCGCGCCCAAGGAAACTCGGATCGCCATCCGAGCCGACTGGCGAGCGGTGCGAGCCACCGTTCTACGGCTTGACCCGGTCCGGATTCGGCGCCCACTCTGTTCAAGAGCACTATCTCGCCGCCCGGTGCCAGGACACGGGCGAACTCGTCGAGCGTTTGTTCCGGGTGCGGCACGGTGTTGATCACATATTGGGCGACGACGACATCGAACGAGGCATCGGCGAAGGCAAGCCGCCCGGCGTCCATGACCGCGAGGCTCTCGACATGGTCGAGTTTGTGCTCGATGACCCGCTCCTGCGCCCGACGCAACATTGCTTCCGAAAGATCGACGCCGAACAGGCGCGTCGACTTCGAATAGAGCGGGAGCGCGATGCCGGTCCCGACGCCCACATCGAGGATGCATCCGCCAACGCGATTGCTTGCGTTGATCGCCGCCTGTCGGCCGTATTCGAACACGCGGCCAAAGACGAGATCGTAGACAGGTGCCCAGCGTTCATAGACGCGTGCGACGGTTTCGTTCGTGAATTCTGCTCGCATGATCAGTCGATGGTCTCGACGGCAATCGGCCATGGGCCACCCGTGTCCACCATGAGGCGGGTGTGGTCGCCCAGAAAGAACGCCGCATTCACCTGCCCACGCAGATGATCCGGCTGATCGGGTGTCATATCCTCCGCCACGATCCGCACATCCTCGGGCTGGAACATGACATGCGCATGAATTGGTAATCCGATTGCGCATGCAAGAAGGTTTGTCTTCTTCATTCGGATCCTTTTAGAGCGTGGCTGCTGTACCCGACCCGACTCGAATCCGGGCGCACGTCGCTTCTAAGCCAGCAGGATGACAAACAGATGAACGGGAAGTGCGTGCCGGTCACAATTCCGTCATCTTGGGTTCCGACAATAAGCGACTTTTCATTCGGAATACCCCGGAGACTCGCAATGTCGAAGACACAAGATCAGGATCTCTCGCCTCTATCTCCGCCGCAAAATTCACTCGACGATTTGCTGGGGCGAAACGTGACGCGCCGTCAGGTGTTGCGTGCAGGCGTCGCCGGCATCGCGGGCTTGCTGCCGATCGGATGCGCCGTTCAGGGCGGTGGCAACGGGGTGTCGATCGGATTTCGATCCGTCCCCACTTCATGGGACGACAAGCTCACTGTCCCGCCGGGCTATCGTTCGCAGATCCTCTATGCATGGGGTGATGCCACCGGCGTTACTGACCAGCCGATGCCGGCGTTTCGCTGGGATGGCGGCAACTCCGCTGCGGATCAGGCGCTGCAAGCGGGCATGAATCACGATGCGATCGAATATTTCGCGCTCCCGCACGGATCGCAATCGAGTACGAGCGCTCTGTTGGCAATCAACCACGAGTACATCGACGATGGTCTGTTGCATCCTGATGGCATGGCCACATGGACCGCGGAAAAAGTCGCCAAGGCGCAGGCCTCGCATGGCGTATCGATCATCGAGATTGCTCGCCGAGGCGATCGTTGGGATGTGGTGCGGCCTTCGCCACATGCACGCCGCATCACCGCACGCTCCCCGATGGCGCTATCCGGGCCGGCCGCTGGGCACGAGTTGCTGCGCACCGCCGCCGATCCCGCTGGCACCGAAGCGCTCGGCACGATCAACAATTGCGCGGGCGGCTACACGCCTTGGGGAACCTATCTCACCTGCGAAGAGAATTTCAATATGTACTTCGCGAATGCGGGGAGCATTCCTGCCGACCAGCGACGTTACGGCATTGGCGCCCGCTCGACTTATCGATGGAACGAGTTTGACGCAAGGTTCGATGCCGCGGCTCATCCGAACGAGCCCAACCGGTTCGGCTGGGTGGTCGAGATCGACCCGTACGATCGCGAGTGGAAGCCTGTCAAGCGCACCGCAATGGGTCGGATCAAACACGAGGGGGCGATGGTTACCGTCGCCCCCGATGGCAGGATCGTGGTCTATACCGGCGATGATGAGCGCTTCGAATACATGTACAAGTTCGTCTCGGCCAAGCCTTGGAACCCGAAGGATCGCGCCGCCAATCGCGACCTGCTCGACACGGGAACGCTCTATGTCGCCAAGTTCGTCGAACACGGACATGGTTCCTGGTTGGAGCTAACCCATGGGAGGAATGGACTCACCTCCGCAAACGGATTCAATAGCCAGGCCGACATACTGATTCGAACTCGCCAAGCCGCTGACGTGGCGGGTGCGACGAAGATGGACCGGCCGGAATGGGTGGCGGTGCATCCTGTGACCCATGACGTCTACCTTGCGCTGACGAACAACACCGAGCGCGGCGCCGATAAGCAACCCGGCGTGGATGCGGCGAATCCCAGGCCGCAAAACGTCTATGGCCTTATCGTGCGCTGGCGCGAGCAGGGCGGCGATGTGTCGGCGCAGAAGTTTCGCTGGGAACATTTCGTCTTGGCCGGTGATACGCAATCGCCGGATGCTGCCGGGCGCGGCACCGTCAAGGGTGATTCATTCGGCAGCCCTGATGGGCTTTGGTTCGATGCACGCGGGGTGCTTTGGATTCAAACGGATGTGGCTGCGGCCGACCTGCGAAAGCCCGCGTACGCGCGCATCGGGAACAATCAAATGCTGGCGGCCGACGTATTCACCGGTGAGATTCGTCGCTTCCTGGTCGGTCCGAAGGACTGCGAGGTCACTGGTGTCACGATGAGCCCCGACGGCAGAACGATGTTCGTCAATATCCAGCACCCGGGCGAATTACCCGGTTCTCCGCGCAATGATCCCGGTAAGCCGCGCGCCGGAAGCAACTGGCCGGATTATCGTGCCGATGGCCGCCCGCGGTCTGCTACGGTGGTGATTCAACGCGAGGATGGCGGGGTGATCGGAACGTAGCGGTCTCGCCGCGCTGTCGGGATCGGCAGCGCGTGGGCCTACGATGTGATGTTCCTGTGCGGAGCAGATTGCCTCTGCCGAAAGGTGTCCTTAACCTGCTTCTCGGCCAAAATGGAAATGAAATCCTTGATCCGGGCGCCGGCCATCAATCGTTCGACTTCGGCCTCGTAGGCAACCAGGACGTCAGGCTCCGATGCGCCTAACTCCTTGGCCAAGCGCATCCCGCGCGCGCGATAGAGATCGCGCTCCGCGTCCGTCGCGTAGTGGGCGGTAATGGTCTTTCTCCTTTGTCGCTCGCGTCGGTGCGTCGTGGGTTGCCTCGGAAGGCGGCCCGGTGACCATCGTTCCGCGGTTACTTGTTCAAAGTCAGCATAACGGAAAAACCGAAGGCGAAGCGCTCTGTGATTCGGGAGCCGTCGCGTCATGTCAGGTTTCTGCAAGATTTAGTATAGCTCGATTCGTCTGGCCGTGCCCGGCGCGCTTGGCGGCATCCCGATGCGTAGTCTCTCCAGGTCCGGTCCAGAGCGCAAACAGCGCCAATGACGTGCTCCGCTGATTGATACTGTCACGCTCGGTTCATGCCGTCGTCACTACGGTCGACTAGTTTGGTTGCACTTTGCAACTGCGTGAACGAGCTCCGATGGCTGAAATATCGATCGAACGCATCGCCAAGGTATTCGGCGACGTGAGTGTCCTCAAAGGCGTGAGCCTTGCGATCGCCGACGGTGAGTTTGTCTCCCTGGTCGGCCCGTCCGGATGCGGCAAGTCGACCCTTCTCAGAATCGTGGCCGGCCTCGAGTCGCAGACCTCGGGGCAGATAGGCATTGATGGTGAGCCCGTCGATCATCTGCGGCCAAGCGAGCGCAATCTCGCGATGGTTTTCCAGTCGTACGCGCTCTATCCGCACTTGACGGTGTTCGACAATATCGCCGTGCCCTTGCGGATGCGCAGGCTCACCGCGATGCAGCGACTGCCCGGAGCGCGTTACGTATTTGCGAACGTCAGGCGGATCGAACGGTTCATTCGCGAAGACGTCGCGGAAGTCGCAACCCTCCTTGATATGCAAGGTCTGCTCGGACGCAAGCCGGCGCAATTGTCGGGCGGACAGCGCCAGCGGGTGGCTGTCGGACGAGCGATCGTGCGGGAACCGAGCGCGTTTCTATTCGACGAACCCCTCTCGAATCTCGACGCCAAGCTGCGGGTGCATATGCGGACCGAGCTCGCCCTCCTCCATCAGCGGCTCGGTGCGACGTTTCTCTATGTCACGCACGATCAGGCCGAAGCAATGACGATGTCGGATCGAATCGCGGTGATGTTCGACGGCGAGCTCGTGCAGGTCGGGACGCCAGACGAGGTCTACGATAATCCTCTCGATCTTCGCGTAGCGGAGCTCATCGGCAGTCCGAAGATCAATCTCCTGCCGGGGCGCGTCGAAGCGGGCGCGGTTGCCTGCCTGGGCGCACGCATCCCGATTCATGTCGAGGCACCGGTTGGGACTCCAATCAATGTGGGTGTACGCCCGGAAGCAATTCGCTTCGATCGGCGGAGCCCGAGTGTGATCGTCGGAAAGATCGCGAGAACGGAGAACCTCGGATCCGAGATGCTCGTGCACGTCGTGGTCGATGGTCAGGACTCGGCCATTGTCGTTCGTCTGGACCGGGACATGGCCCGCAAGGTGCGCGCTGTGGAGAACGTGACCTTGTCGTTCGCGCCGGAAGATGTCCGATTGTTCGGCGTGGAAGGGCATCGAATCGGGCACTCGATCACGGCGGCTGTCCCCGCCTTGCACGTGTTTCACCCGCCGCTCAGGACAATGCATGGCTGAGGCAGCGATGCATCCGAGCGCCGTGGTACCGAATGAAGTGTTTCCCGCCGGCCCGATTCATCATGCGCGCACGTATGAAGGGAGCGCCGCCATGCTGCTCTCCTTTCCCGCGGTATTCCTCATGGTGCTCCTGATCGTCGGACCCGCGCTCGCCGTCCTTGCGATGTCGGTGACCGACTATCAACTCGGTGCCCCGGCATGGTCGTTCATCGGCTTCGACAATTTCCGGCAATTGGCCGACGAGCCGGTGTTCTGGAAATCGCTTGGCAATACGTTTATCTACGCCTTGATCGTGGTTCCCGGCGCGGTGGTGTTGGGCCTGGGCACGGCAATGCTGATCGAGTCCTGTCAGTCGTTCAAAGGGTTCTATCGGGCCGCGTATTTCGTGCCGGTGATGGCGACCTTGATCGCAATGGCAATAACCTGGGAATTCATGCTTCACCCCCAGTTCGGTCTCATCAACATCGTCGTGAAAGCGGTGGGACTTGCACCGCGCAACTGGCTGGCCGAGACGTCAACCGCCCTGCCCACGCTCGCCGTGATCGGTATCTGGCAGCAGTTCGGCTTCAACATGGTGTTATTTCTCGCGGGCCTGGTCTCGATTCCAAAGTATCTCTACGAAGCCGCTGCGCTGGACGGTGCGACATCCGAATGGGAACGGTTTCGCCTGGTGACCTGGCCGATGCTGGGACCGGTGACCCTTTTCGTCGTGGTGATCTCGGCGATTCGCTCGTTCCAGGTGTTCGATACCGTGCACGTTCTCACCAAAGGTGGTCCGTCCAAGGCATCGGAGGTGCTGCTCTATTCGATGTACGCGGAAGGATTCGAGTTCTTTCGATCCGGATTGGCCGCGGCCATCGCTGTCGTGTTCCTGGTCCTCGTGCTCGTACTCGCTGTCATCAAGGCGAACGTGATGGAACGGCGGATCCACTACGCATGACACCGCGCGCGCGCCACATCGCGATGAATTTCGTTCGCCACGGCGTTCTGTTGAGTGGCGCACTGCTCGTGCTGACGCCGTTCCTCTGGATGATCCTCACGTCCCTCAAACCACCGGGTGAGATCTTCCTCGACCATCTGCGCTTTTGGCCCACGAAGATGCACGCGCTGGAGAACTACTCGAAGGCGTTCGAGCGGGAGCCGCTGTTGCGTTACCTTGCCAACGGAGCGATCGTCACTGCAAGTATTTTCATCCTGCAGGTGCTGATCGCGCTGCCGGCAGCGTACGCGCTGGCGAAGCTCAGGTTCTGGGGCCGCGGCACGGTGTTCGCGATGGTCTTGCTCTGCATCCTCGTGCCGCCGCAGGCGATCGCCGTGCCGTTGTTCCTCCTGTTTCACTCGCTCGGAATCCTCGACACCTACGCGGCGCTCATCGTTCCGTTCACGATCTCCACATTCGGCATCTTTCTCATGCGGCAGTTCTTCATGACCGTGCCGGACGAACTGGTCGACGCGGCCCGCATGGACGGCCTCTCGGAAGTGGGCATCGTATGGCGCGTGATGCTTCCCACCGCGATCCCCGCATTGACCGCCTTCGGCATCTTTTCGGTCGTGGCGCATTGGAACGACTATTTCTGGCCGCTGATCGTCCTGTCGTCGGAGCATTTGTATACGCCGCCGCTCGGTGTGGCGGCGTTTCGAAACGAGGAAGCCGGGACCGACTACGGTCCGCTCATGGCGGCGGGGGTCATCATCATCGCGCCCCTCGTCGTGGCTTTCCTGTTTGCCCAGCGGCGATTCATCGAAGGAATCGCCTTCACCGGAATGAAGTAAACACACGAGGAGTGACAACATGAAGCTGAATGCCTTTCCAGCCATCATCGCTGCCGCCTGCATATTCAATGCGACGACGGTACGGGCGGATACCGAGATCGTCATGCAGTATCCCTATGGCGAGCTGTTCAATGCGACCCATAAGAAGATTGCCGAAGCGTTCGCGCAGACCAAGTCCGGAATCAAGGTCACGTTCAGAGCGCCTTACGATTCCTACGAGGAGGGGACGCAGAAGGTCCTGCGCGAGGCGATCACCAAACAGATGCCGGACATCACGTTCCAGGGCCTCAATAGAATCCGTATCTTCGTCGATTGCGGTCTGGCCCAATCGCTGGATGGTTTCATCAAGTCCGACAAAGGCATCGAGGCCGATGGTTTCCATCAGGCGATGTTCGACATCGGGACGCACAACGGCCGCGTCTACGCGCTGCCTTTTGCGATCTCGCTCCCGGTCGTCTATTTCAATACCGATCTCGTCAAGCGGGCCGGCGGTGATCCGAATGCCCTGCCGGTTACCTGGGACGGCATCATCGGACTCGCACAGAAGATCGCCGCGCTCGGCGCCGACATCAATGGCGTCACGTACGCCTGGGACATCACCGGCAATTGGCTGTTCCAGGCGCCCGTGTTCAGCCGCGGCGGGTCGATGCTCACCGCCGACGAAAAGGCGGTCGCGTTCAATGGCAGCGAGGGTCAAACGGCGTTCCGCAATTTCGCCCGACTCGTTACCGAAGCGAAGATGCCCAATCTCAATCAGCCTGATATGCGCGCAGCCTTCGCGGCGGGCAAGACCGGGATCCATTTCACTTCGACCTCCGATCTCGCCAAGATCACCGAAATGATCGATGGCAAATTCGCATTGAAGACGAGTGTCTTTCCGGACGTCGCCGCGGGTTCGGGGCGATTGCCGGCGGGGGGAAACGTCGGAATGATCCTCAGCGCGGATGCGACCCGGCGTGCGGCCGCCTGGCAGGTGCTCAAGTTCTGGCACGGCCCCGAGGCCGCCGCGATCGTCGCGCAGACGACCGGATACATGCCGCCGAACAAGAAAGCGAATGATGTCTACCTCAAAGACTTCTATGTCAAGAACCCGAACAACTACACCGCGGTGAAGCAGTTGCCGCTGCTCACCAAATGGTACGCATTTCCCGGCGAGAATGGACTGAAGATCACCGACGTCATCAAGGACCACATGAATTCGATCGTCACCGGCAAGCGCGCCGCCGAGCCCGATCGCGTTCTCGCTGACATGGCGGCCGATGTGCAGAAGCTACTGCCGGTGAAGCGCTGACATGAAGCTCATCCACATCACGGATACGCATCTGACCGACGGCGATGCGCTGTTGTTCGGCACGCGCCCAGGTGAGCGCCTCGGCGCATGCCTTGCGCACGTCGCGGAGCACCACGCGGACGCCGAGCGTTGCGTGATCACCGGGGACTTGACGCATTGGGGCGAGCTTGGCGCCTACCTCGCGTTGCATCGCCGGCTGGCGGGCTTTCCGATTCCGGTGCGACTGCTCGTCGGTAACCACGACCGGCGCGACAATTTTCTTTCGGTCTTTCCGGAAGCCGGAATCGATGATAACGGCTTCGTCCAATCGAGCGAAGTCGTCACCGCGGGACGATTCATCTATCTCGACACCACCGAACCGGGGACGCATGCCGGCCGATTCTGTGAAGAGCGCCAGCGCTGGCTTCGCGCCGAGCTCGAGTCTTCATTGGAGCGGTGCTATGTCTTCATGCATCATCATCCGGCGCCGATCGGTATTCGCGCACTCGATTCAATCGGCCAGAAGGACTCGGCAGCGCTGCTGCGACTGCTCGATGCGCATCGCGACCGGGTCCGCCACGTCTTCTTTGGTCATTGCCATCTGCCGCTTTCCGGGACCATCGCCGGGATCCCGTTTGCATCGCTGCGCGGCACGAACCACCAGACGTGGCAGGACTTCAGCGATTATCCGAAGCTCAAGGCCGCGAAGCTCGCGCCCGCGTACAACGTGGTGCTGTTCGACGGGCGTGACTGTGTCGTTCACACGATCGACTACGGCTACGCCGGACCCCTTGCGGAGTTCGGTACCGCGTTCGAGGATTGGTCCAAAGAGGCGAGTGTGACCCTATAGGAGCGGCGCCGCCCGCGCAACGGGGCCCGGCGTCGTGCCCGTCGTCAGCGTACGGTGACCCGTGGCCGATTGATGGCGTCCGGCGGTTCGCCGCCGGACAATACGGCGAGGATGTTGTCGGCAGCGCGATGCTCGATCGCCAGCCGTACACGCCGTACCGCCGAGCCGATGTGTGGGGTGAAAAGTGTGTTGGGATGGTCCAGGAGCCGGCGTGTGATGGTGCTTGGCCGACCCGGAAGTAGCCAATCCTCGAATGCGAATACATCGGCAGCATAGCGGCCGATGTGTCCGGCAGCGAGACAGTCGGCCATTGCATCCTCGTTGATCACCGAACCGCGACCGACATTGATCCAAAACGACTGTGGCTTGGCTAGCCGTAGCTCCGATGCGCCGATCAGGTGGTAGGTGGGTTTCGCGAGGGGGACCGCGAGGAACACGTAGTCGCTTACCTTCAACGCCTCCGACAGTCGGGCGAGCTCTACCCCTTCGATCGCGTCGTGTTCCGGATCGACGCCGAGCAGGCGGCAACCAAAGCCCCGCAATCGTGCCGCAATCGCACGTCCGACCTTGCCAAGCCCGACGATCGTGACAATCGAATCCGCGAGGCCCGTTCCGTAGAAGAGGGGTCGCCAACCGGCAAAACTGCCCTCTCTCACGTATGCATCGGCTGAACGAATCTGCCTTGCTAATGAAATCGCCAGTCCCACCGCAAGCTCGGCGGTCGGTTCGGTGAGTAGATCCGGAACGATCGATACCCAAACGCCGGCGTCGGTGCAGGCATCGACGTCATAGCTGTCGAATCCTTTGAGCGCACACGCTACGACGCGCAGATGCGGCGCCTGGGCGAGCGTTGCGCGATCCACGCAATCGGTCATGAAGCGTCGCGCCGATGTTGTCGACGACGACCACGCAGGCTAGGATCGTCAGCAGAATCGCGGCGACCTGATCGTAATGAATCAGCCGCAGCGCGGCCATCAATTCAAAGCCGATGCCGCCCGCACCGACGATACCCAGCACGGCGGAAGCCCGGAAGTGATACTCCCAGCGATAGATGGTGATGTCGG
Source organism: Betaproteobacteria bacterium (assembly GCA_031391405.1). Classification (GTDB taxonomy): domain Bacteria; phylum Pseudomonadota; class Gammaproteobacteria; order Burkholderiales; family SG8-39; genus SHXR01. The sequence goes on along the minus strand of JANMUI010000340.1, from coordinate 2,789 downwards.
CAAGCTGCGGCAGGACTTGTGGAAGAATGGCGTGCGTGATGACTTGAAAGCGGCTGGCGCCCGCGGCGCGCGCGGCCTCCAAAGGTCGCGGGTCCACATGCTCGATCGCCTCGGCATAGAATTTTCCGACCATGCCCACCGAGTGCAGTCCCAACGCGAGGATGCCGGGCAATGCGCCGAATCCCACCGCCGCCACGAATAGAATGCCAAGAATGATCTCGGGCACGGATCGAAGCGCGGCCAGTACTGTCCGCGCAACCTGATAGGTCGCGGTGTTCGGGGTCGTGGTCGATGCGGCCAGTAGCGCGAGCGGGAGCGAGAACACGATCGCGAGCACTGTTCCCGCGATCGACATCGCCAGCGTATCAAGGAGTGGGCGCAACCATGATTGCCAGCGCGAGAAATCCGGCGGCACCATTTCGATGAACAATTGACCGAGCGCAGGGGCACCTTCCAGAAATCGCGTCAGATCGAAAAACCCGGTGATGGCGAGTGACGCCATGCAGACGGCGAGAACAACAGCGGCTAACGGTACTTGCGATAACGCGGTATGCCGGCGTTCCGCAAGCAGCCGCTGATAGGACGCCGGCAGCATCACTTCATCTTCGCGAGATCGAGATGCAGGATCTTCGCCGTCTCGCGCAGCACGTCGTAGGCCCTGTCATCGGTGGGAGCAAATCCCTCGACGCGGAACGACTTCAGTACCCCCGGATCCTTGAGCTCCAGGAACGCCTTGCGGCTGCGAATTCTGGATGAGCGTGGCGGCGTTCTCATCGGGCAGCAGGGCAACGCGCAGTTTGGCCGGGTTCTTGCCTTGTGCCACCGCGGAGGTGATGCACAGACACAGAGTGATCAGGACAAATGCGATCTCAAAGCGCGGCGACTTCTCTAACATTGTGCGGCCCTCGTTCAATGATTGCTTCAACCTGCGAAGTGTCCTTGGCCATTTCGGGCCCGTATATGCGGGCGAGCGCCGATTCCCCGAGCCGCGCGGGGACGTCATCGAACACGACCCGGCCCGCCGATAGTCCGACGATTCGATCGGCGAACGCGAGCGCGAAGGGCAGTTGATGCAAACTCACGATCGTGGCGATGCCATCCTGTTTGCACACGTCGTGCAGCAGTTGCAGGATTGCGTTCGCGGAATTTGGATCGAGGCTCGCCACCGGTTCGTCGGCAAGAATGATTGCCGGCTGCTGCACTTCAAGGTCGACGGCTCTCAACATTCGCTGCATGCCATGACTACGGCCACTTATCTGCGAGAAGGACCCGGAGAGTGCGGCCCATTCATGACAATTTGATGAATCGCGCGCCGATGAAAACCAGGTCGGCCCGTTTCAATCGGTTCATCTCCCTGTCATATGCCGTCCAAACAGTCGTCACATGGCGCCCGTAACGTGGCCCGTGGATGCGATCGCGCGTCTCCCTACCCTGCAAACAAAGGAGTATCCAGTGAACAAGCGTTCCGAAAGGAAAGCCGCCTTCGGCTTGAGAAGGCTCGCCGCTGTCGCCCTGACGGCGATGTTCTCCCTCGTTGGATCGGCCGCTCTCGCCGAGAATGATCGCCGCTTCATCGACGGCAAGTACGACGACAGCTACGACGGTCGGGGCTTCCACGACAACGACGGGCAACGCAAGAGCGATGCTCGCGTGCAGCTGGGACCGCGCCCCTTCTATCTCGTGCAGGGCATGGATGAGGGGGATCTCAAGGATCGCCTGATGAAGTGCTCCAAGGGTCCGTTCTATCGCAGCGACTTCTCGATCGGGCATCGTGGCGCGGCATTGCAGTTTCCCGAGCACACCAAGGAATCGTACGAGGCGGGCGCGCGCATGGGCGCCGGCATCGTGGAATGCGACGTGACCTTCACCAAGGACAAGGAGCTCGTTTGCCGGCATGCGGAGTGCGACCTGCACACGACGACGAACATCGTCAACACGCCGCTCAATGCCAAGTGCAGCGTGCCCTACACGGGTCCGGGCTCGTCGCCGAAGTGTTGTGCCAGTGACCTCACTCTTTCCGAATTCCGCACGCTGATCGGCAAGATGGATGCGAGCAATCCTGCCGCGACCAACGCGCAGGGGTTCCTCGGCGGCACGGCGAGTTGGCGGACCGACCTCTACACCGGTCGCGGCACATTGGTGACGCACAAGGAAAGCATTGCGCTGAACAAATCACTAGGCGTCAAGTACACACCCGAGTTGAAGTCAGGCGATGAGAATCGCATCAAGGCGATCTTCGGCAGCCAGGCAAATTACGCGCAGGCGATGATCAACGACTACAAGGCCGCCGGGATCAACCCGAAAAACGTGTGGCCCCAGTCCTTCAACAAAGACGATGTGCTGTACTGGGTCGAGAAGGAACCCGCATTCGGGAAGCAGGCCGTCTATCTGGACAGCATTGATCCTACCGTCACGCCGCCGATTCCGCGCCAGACCGCAGAAGAGCTCAAGCAACTCAAGAGCCGCGGGGTCAACATTTTTGCGCCGCCGACGCTTGCACTGTTGACGGTGGATGCGTCAGGCGAAATTGTCGCATCACAATACGCAAAGGACATCAAGAGCGCGGGATTCGACATCATTACCTGGACGGTCGAGCGGTCGGATCTGCGCAAGGGCGCGGCCAGTGCAGGTTTCTACTATCTGTTCGATCCGACCGGGCGTGCGGTGAAGAAGGACAGCGACATCTACAAGACGATCGATGCCCTTGCCCGCAAAGTCGGCGTGATCGGCATCTTCACCGACTGGCCTGCCACCGTCACCTATTACGCGAATTGCATGGGTTTGAAATA
>JANMUI010000375.1:0-10970 GCA_031391405.1 Betaproteobacteria bacterium | reverse complement strand
TGCCGAGCTTTCCGGGGGCGAGCAGCAGATGCTCGCGATCGCGCGCGCATTGCTCTTCAACCCGCGCCTCCTCGTGATGGACGAGCCCACGGAAGGTCTCGCGCCAGTCATCGTGAAGCAAGTCGCTGGTATGCTGAAGCGCCTCGCGGCGGATGGCAGCATCGCGATCCTTTTGATCGAGCAGAACCTCGGGGTGGCAATCGAAGTCGCCGATACGATTGACGTGATGATGAACGGGCGCATCGCGCGCTCGATGCCGGCCGCCGAGCTCGCTGCCGACCGCGAGCTGCGCGAGCGTCTGCTTGGCGTGCGCGCGGGGGCCGATGAGGAGATCGATACGACGGTGGCGGCTGCGATTCCAGCGCCGGACACCGATGAGGTAGAGATCCTGACGGTCCGGCGTTCGACCGACGAGGCCGGGCCCGGCGCGGCAGCCATGCCGCTTGGTGAGCGCGCGGTGCGCGGCTTCACGCGGTGGAATGCGTCCGACCCGGAAGCGAGCGTGGTGGATCGCGTGATCGAATCCGCTGCGGCCCGGACACCGGTCGGTCCACGGGACGCGCTGAGGGACGCACGCGCTGAACCCGCCGTGCCGCTGCCCTCGCTCACCGACGCGGCCAGCGCGTTGCAGGAAAGCGGTCGCGATGCGCGCGTCCTGGAGTTTCCCGTCGGTGCAACGATTGCACGCGCCGCATACGTCGCCGGCACATTCGACACCAAAGGTCGTGAACTTTTCTATCTTCGGAACGCCCTCGAGAAGCTTGGCCTTCGCACGGTTACCGTTGACCTTTCTACCTCGGGAAAGCCTTCGCCCGCGATGGTCAATCCGCGGGAAGTCGCGCGCCACCATCCGCGCGGCGAACGGGCGGTATTCACGGGTGATCGTGGTAGCGCGGTCACCGAGATGGCGCGCGCCTTCGAGCACTTTTTGATGCGCCGCCGCGACCTCGGCGGTATCGTCTCGGCGGGCGGCTCGGGCGGCACCGCGATGGCCACCCAGGCGATGCGTCGCTTGGCGATCGGCGTGCCGAAGGTGATGGTCTCCACGGTCGCCTCGGGCGATGTTCGGCCATACGTGGGGCCATCCGATCTTTGCATGATGTACTCGGTGACCGACGTGTCGGGGATCAACCGCATTTCCGAGCGGGTACTCTCGAACGCAGCGCATGCGTTGGCCGGCATGATCGCTTATGCGCCGCGCGATCGGGCGGTGTCCGAATCGAAGCCAGCACTCGGGCTCACGATGTTCGGCCTCACCACGCCATGTGTCCAGGCCGTCACGAAGCAGCTCGAAGATCGCTACGACTGTCTCGTGTTCCATGCCACCGGGACGGGCGGCCAGTCTATGGAAAAGCTGGTTGACTCCGGGCTGCTCGCCGGCGTCATCGATGTCACGACCACCGAGATCGCCGATGAGATCGCGGGCGGCGCATTGTCGGCCGGACCCGAACGACTCGATGCGATGATCCGACATCGGATCCCGTATGTGGGCTCATGCGGTGCGCTCGATATGGTCAACTTCTGGGCGATCGATACGGTGCCGGCGCGCTACCGCGATCGCAAGCTCCATCGGCACAACGCCAACGTCACGTTGATGCGCACGACACCCGAAGAGGCCTCGTTGATCGGCCAATTCATCGTCGCCAAGCTGAATCGCATGGAGGGGCCGCTGCGTTTCCTGATCCCTGAAGGCGGCACCTCGGGGATCGATGCGCCGGGCCAACCGTTCTGGGATCCGGCCGCCGACAAGGCGCTTTTCGATACGATCGCCAGTCGCTTTCGCGCCGGCTCCAATCGGCGGCTCGCGCGCATGCCACACCATATCAACGACGCGGCATTCGCTGACGCATTGGTCGGCGCCTTCCACGAGATCGCCAGCACTCCCGTGAGTACGCGGTCGCAAAGGAGCTGATCCGGCATGCCACGAATCGCGCGACAGCACATTCTGCAAAAATTTCGCGCCATGATCGCGCGCCGCGAGCCGATCATCGGCGGTGGTGCCGGCACCGGCCTGTCGGCAAAGTGCGAAGAGGCGGGCGGGATCGATTTGATCGTCATCTATAACTCCGGGCGCTATCGCATGGCAGGCCGTGGTTCGCTCGCCGGGCTGATGGCCTACGGCAACGCCAATGAAATCGTTCTTGAGATGGCGCGCGAGGTACTGCCTGTGGTGCGGCATACTCCCGTGTTAGCCGGCGTGAACGGCACCGATCCGTTCATGATCGCCGATCATTTCCTGGCCGAGATCGCCGCGCTTGGCTTCTCGGGGATCCAGAATTTCCCGACCGTGGGCCTCTTCGATGGCGTGATCCGCACGCAGCTGGAAGAAACCGGCATGGGATATGGCCTTGAGGTCGACATGATTCGCACGGCGCATGCGCTCGATCTGCTCACGACGCCGTATGTGTTCTCCGAGCAGAATGCGGCCGACATGGCGCGCGCCGGTGCCGACATCGTCGTCTGCCACCTCGGACTGACCACCGGTGGCGCGATCGGCGCGGCGACCGCGGTGACCATCGCGGACTGCGTCGGACTGATCAACCGTTGGGCGGCGGCGGCCCGCGGGGTGAATCCAGAAGTCATCGTGCTCTGTCACGGCGGACCCATCGCACGGCCGGAGGACGTGACATATATTCTTGAGCGTTGCCCAGACTGTCACGGCTTTTACGGCGCCTCCAGCATGGAGCGGCTACCGACCGAGGTGGCGTTGACCGAGACGACCCGCAAGTTCAAAGCAATCCGTCGCTAGATGTCAAACCTTTTAGTTCCATCCGCAGATTGCGCAGATTCACGCAGATTTTGGCGCTTTGATTCGCCGCGCTCAGGACTCACTGTTTCAACGGCGTACAGCTGTATCACTCGACGGGCTCGAATCTGCGTAATCTGCGGAGAGTCTTTGCAGTAAGGAGGAGACCATTCATGACCGGCACCCAGTTCGGACAATTCATTCTCGGGCTCATCGTCGTCGCGATCGTTGTCGCGATCGGTATCTGGCTCTTGCACTGGTTGTATCTGCGTTCCTCGAAGGAGCGCGCGTTCGTACGCACCGGTCTGGGCGGGCAAAAGGTCGTGATGAATGGCGGTGCCTTCGTGCTGCCGATCGTGCATGAGGTGATCCCGGTCAACATGAACACGTTGCGCCTGGAAGTGGCGCGTGGCCGCGAGCGTGCGCTCATCACCAAGAACCGCATGCGGGTCGACGTGGTGGCGGAGTTCTATGTGCGGGTGCAGGCGAAGGACGATTCGATCGCGGCCGCCGCGCAGACGCTCGGGCAGCGCACCATGCAGCCGGACGCCCTCGGTGAGCTGGTCGGTGGCAAGTTTGTCGATGCGCTGCGCACCGTCGCCGCCGAGATGACGATGGAAGAGATGCATGAGAAGCGCGGTGAATATGTGAAGCGCGTTCGCAGCGTCGCCGCCGCCGATCTGCTGCAAAACGGCCTGGAATTGGACACGGTGTCCCTGACCCAGCTCGACCAGCCCGCGTTGGTGTTCTTCAATCCGTCGACCGCGTTCGACGCCGAGGGTCTTACCCAGCTTACCGAGCAGATTGAACGGCGCAAGAAGTTGCGCAACGACATCGAGCAGGACACGATGATCCAGATCCGTAACAAGAATCTGGAGACCGAGCGCCAGGCGCTCGACATCGACCGCGACCTCGAGTACGCGCGCCTCGGGCAGGAGCGAGAACTGGAAATGACGCGGGCCGGGCAACGCGCGGAAATCGCACGTGAGCGGGCCGACAAGGAGCAGGAGGCCGAGCGCGCGCAGATTGCTTCGCGCGAAGCGATCGATCGCGCGCGAATCGTCTCGGAACGGGCGGTCGACGAAGAACGAATCGGGCGCGAGCGCAGCGTCGAGGCGCTGGAAATCGAGCGGCGGCAGTATGTCGAGCTCGCCGAGCAGCATCGGGCCATCGCAGTGGCCGAGCAGTCGAAGGCACAGTCCGAAGCGCAGGCGGCGGCCGATCGCGCACGGGCACTGGCCGCCACTGAGGAGGAACGCATCTTCACGGCGCGGGAGACCGAGGTCGCCGAGCGCCGCAAACGGATCGATCTGATTGGCGCTTCGCAAGAAGCCGAGCGCGATGGGCTGCGGCTCACGGTGGCCGCGCAGGCGGAACGGACTGCGTCGGCTGATCGTGGCGCGACGGTGCGAGCGGATGCAGAAGCCGCGGCGGACGCCGAAAAGATCCGCGCGCTGGCGGCACGCATCCGGCACGAGGTCGAGGCCGAGGGCGCGCGCCTCATGAACCAGGCAGCGAATCTGTTGACGCCAGAATCGCGCATGTCCGCGATGCGTCTGCGGCTCATCGATAACCTGGAGGCGATCATCCGCGAGTCGGCGAAGCCCTTGGAGCGGATCGAAAGCATCAAGATCATGCAAGTCGACGGGCTGGGCGGCGGTGGGGGCAATCGCTCTGAGGGCTACGACGGCGGTGGCAGCTTTGCCGACAACGTGGTCAACTCCGCGCTCCGCTATCGCGCGCAGGCGCCGCTGGTCGACCAATTGCTGCGCGAGATCGGCATCGAAGGCGGCGATGTCGGCAAGCTTGCGCGCGGGCTGCTCGATCGCCAGAGCGGGGGCGGCATGTCCACGCCCGCGCTTGCCGCCACGCCGGCCGCTGCATCCGCCGATCACGAGTAGCTGGCTGTGATCAAGGTCTACACCTCGACCATTATCGAGGCCCCGGCCGATGCGGTGTGGGCACAGATCCGCGACTTCAACGGCCTGCCGAAATGGACGCCGTTCGTGGCCGAGTCGCGAATCGAGGGTGCGCAACCCGCGGACAAGATCGGTTGCATCCGCAATTTCACGTTGAAAGACGGCGGCGTGATTCGCGAGCAATTATTAATGCTATCTGACTACGATTTCCAGTGCACCTACACGATCCTGGAAAGCCCGATGGGCGTCGAGAACTATGTCGCGACCTTGCAGCTTACGCCGGTGACCGACGGCAATCGCACTTTCGCCGAATGGTCAGCCGAGTTCGACTGTGCGCCGGAACAGGAGCGCGCGCTTGCCCAACAAATCGGGCAAGGCGTGTTCCAGGCGGCCTTCAATTCGCTGAAACAGCTCGTCCGTTGATCAAGGTCGTCCGCTCCGCGGTGATCGATGCGCCGATCGAGCGCGTGTGGGCAGTGCTGCGCGACTACAACAGCCACACCGCTTGGCATCCGATCATTGCCGATTCGATGATCGAAGCAGGCGAGGCGGCCGATCAGATCGGTTGCGTGCGCAGCTTCACGTTGAAGGACGGCAACCGGGTTCGCGAACAGTTGCTTGCGTTATCCGATGTGGATCACATCTCGACGTACTGCATCCTCGATGCAACGCTTCCTATGCGGCGCTATGTTGCGACCGTGCAACTCAAGCGCATCACCGACGGCAATCGCACGTTCTGGCACTGGGAGTCGACCTTCGATGCGCCGCGCGGCCGCGAAGCTGAATTCGCCGAACTGGTCGGAAAGGGCGTCTACGAGGCGGGCTTCGAGGGCTTGCGTGCATATCTTCGGCAGGGGCGATTGCAAGGGGTAGTAGAAGCTAGATTGGAAGCCGCGCCCGCGCCGCGTCGCGCTGCGCGAGGGGTGATCCGCTGCCACGCGATCCTGATCGATCGCCATGGCGGGGCCGACGAGCTGAAGTGGCGCGAGATCGATGTCCCCGCACCCGGCCGGGGTGAAGCGCGCCTCAGGCAGACGGCGATCGGCGTGAACTACATCGACGTGTACGCACGCAACGGTTCATATGCGCTCATCACGCCGCCCGGCGTGCCGGGGATGGAGGCGGCCGGCGAAGTGATCGATGTGGGTGAAGGCGTCACCGGCATCCTGCCCGGCGATCGCGTTGCCTATGCCTGCACGCCGGCCGGTGCCTATGCGCAATACCGGACCCTCAACGCAGAGCAGCTCGTCGTCCTACCCGCGGACATCGGCGATGACATCGCGGCCGCGCTGATGCTGAAAGGCATGAGCGCCGAGCTCCTGGTGCAACGGGTGGTGCGCGTGCAGCGTGGCGACGTCGTGCTCGTGCATGCGACCGCGGGCGGCGTCGGTTTGCTGCTTTGCCAATGGGCGAAGCATCTTGGCGCCACGGTCATCGGCACGGTATCGAGCGAGGCGAAGGCACGGGCCGCGCGCGCCGCCGGCTGCGATCATCCGATCATCACGACGCAGGAGGATTTCGTCGCCCACACGCGGCGAATCACCAATGGCCGCGGTGCAAACATCGTGTACTACGGCATCGGCAAGGACACCTTGGCGCGCTCGCTCGACGCACTTGCCGCACCCGGGCATCTGGTGAGTTATGGGCAAGCCTCGGGCAGCCCCGAGCCGCCGCCGCTCGCGACACTCTCTGCGAAGTCAACGACGTTTTCGCGGCCGGTATTGTTCCACTACACCGCCAACCCGACTTTGCTGCGCGAGATGGCGGGCCATGTGTTCGCGCTGGTCACGCGCGGCGTGCTGCGCGTCGAGATCGGCAATCGCTACCCGCTCGCCGAGGCCGCGCGTGCGCATCGCGAGCTCGAAGCGCGACGGACGATCGGGGCGAGCGTGTTACTGCCGTAGCGGGTCGCGCCATTGACGGCAATATCCACGCGGCTGTTCTCAATCGTCGAGATCGTAGCGTGCTTCTTCGATCGGGGGCCGAAGCGCGCCTGCGCGGCCCAACGTCACCGACTATTTTTCTGCGGCCTCGGCGAGCGCTTTGGGCTCCGCTTTGAGATCTCGGCAACCGTCTCGATACGTGTGAGCCGCCGGTCATGCTCCAACACCCGCTCACCCAGTTGCTCGACGCGCCGGACCGTCTCCGAAAGCCGTTCTTTGACCACGGTGATTCCCGAAAGCCGATCCAGCAGCTCTGTGATCACGCTCACAATCAGGCTCGACGCGTTGGGTTCTTACCCATCTCGGCGAATATGGCGTCAAGCTTCGAGTTGACTCTTTCGAGGTCCGCTGCCATCGCCTCGAGATTTTTTTGGGCTTCTCGCGTGGCGCCATCGAGCACGTCCAGCTCGTGCGGGCTGACCCCTGCCAGATAGGCGTCGATAGCGCGCCGCGCCTCTTGTGCGAGCGTGCTGCCGTTGGTCTTTGCCCGCTGCCGCAACGCCTTTTTCTGGCCGGGCTCAAGGTAGACCTGCGTGAGCTCCATGGTTGGCATTGAGGTGCCTTCATCATCGATATACGTATATATCATCATATATCGAAATCCGCGTCATTCCCCGGAGAAGGCGAGTTTCCTGCAAAATGGCGGCTTTTCCGGATCCGCATCTCGTCGCCGGCCTTGGCCGGCCACGGAGTGATCAGATGGTCAATAAGATAGTCGAGTCGGTCGCAGCGGCATTGGCCGGTATTCAAGACGGAGCGACCGTCCTCATCGGAGGATTTGGTGGCGCCGGCCAGCCGCATGAGCTGATTGATGGATTGATCGACCAGAAGGCGCGTGACCTCACGATCGTCTGCAACAACGCTGGCAACGGTGAAACGGGTATTGCGGCGCTCCTCAAATCGGGGCGAGTCCGCAAGATCATGTGTTCGTTTCCCCGGCAGGCCGATTCGTACGTGTTCGACGGACTGTATCGCTCTGGAAAGCTCGAGCTGGAGCTCGTCCCCCAGGGCAATCTGGCCGAACGCATTCGTGCCGCAGGCGCTGGAATCGGCGCGTTCTTCACGCCGACCGGCTACGGCACCGAGCTCGCCAAGGGCAAGGAGACGCGTCTGATCAACGGTCGGCAGTACGTGCTCGAGCATCCGATCTACGGCGATGTTGCGCTCGTCAAGGCCGAGTGCGCGGACCGGTGGGGCAATCTTACGTATCGAAAGGCCGCGCGAAATTTCGGGCCGGTCATGGCAACGGGCGCGAAGCTTACGATCGCGCAGGTGTTCGATCTGGTGACCCTGGGCGAGCTCGATCCGGAGCTGGTGGTGACACCAGGAATCTTCGTGAAACGCGTGGTCCGCGTCGAGCGACAAAGTCAGAAAGGCAAGGTGGCCGCATGACCGCGACGAACATCCCCAAGCTGAATCGCGCGCAGATTGCCGCCCGCGTTGCCCGCGATATCCCCGAGGGTTCGTATGTCAATCTCGGTATCGGTATCCCAACTCTGGTCGGCGACTACCTGCCGAAGGATCGCGACGTGCTGCTGCACAGCGAGAACGGCATCCTCGGCATGGGACCCAAGCCCAAAGCCGAAGACGTCGATTGGGATCTGATCAATGCCGGCAAAGAGCCGGTGACGTTGCTGGCGGGTGGGGCATTTTTTCATCACGCCGATTCGTTCGGAATGATGCGAGGCGGGCATCTCGACATCTGCGTGCTCGGGGCCTTTCAAGTGTCGACGACCGGTGATCTTGCCAACTGGTCGACCGGCGAACCCGACGCCATTCCGGCGGTGGGCGGCGCGATGGATCTCGCGGTGGGCGCAAAGGCCGTCTACATCATGATGGAGCACCTCACGAAAAAGGGCGAATCGAAGCTGGTCGCCAAATGCTCGTACCCGCTCACCGCGGTGGGATGCGTGAAGCGCGTGTACACCGATCTCGCGGTCATCGACATCACCGAGGCCGGACCCAGGGTGACTGAAATCGTCGAGGGTCTCGCGTTCGAGGAATTGCAGCGGCTGACGGGCGTTGCGCTGATCGATGGGCGGACATGAAGATTGCAGGAAAAGACATGAACCGCAGAGGACGCAGAGGACACAGCAGGACTTCAATGGCCGAATTGCGACCCACGTTTGGCCACATCGCCGCCGGTCGAGCGATGCAGTCGATACGCCCGAGATCCTCTGCGTCCTCTGTGTCCCCTGTGGTTAATTTTCTTTGATCTGAGGCATGTCCAAAGACCCCCTTGTCGCCTCTGCCATCGCCCACTGGGCGCCGCGCTTCGTCGCGAACGGCATCTCGCTCACCGATTTCGAAGAGGTCACGGCGAGTGTCGATCGCTGGGCCGACTGGTGCAAGGCCTGGTGCGCGCGTGGCGCCGTGCACGAACGGCTTGGGCGCGAAGCCTTGTCGAGCGGACACCAACTCACCGCGGGCGAGCATCTTTGCCGCGCCAGTGCGTACTACCACTTCGCAAAGTTCGTGTTCGTCCAATATCCCGAAGAGATGCGCGCGGCGCACATGCGTGCGGTCGACTGTTATCGCGAGGCGCTGCCTTTCTTGCGCCCCGCCGGGGAGCGGGTTCGCATTCCTTTCGCGGGAACGGCGCTGTGGGGTGTGTTGCGTCGTCCTGATGGCGTCGCGAAGCCGCCCGTAGTGGTGATGGCCCCCGGCATGGATTCCACCAAGGAAGAGCTCCACGCCTACGAGACCCCCTTTCTCGATCGCGGCATGGCAATCCTCGCGTTCGACGGTCCCGGTCAAGGCGAAGCCGAATACGAGCTGCCGATTCAGGGCGACTACGAGACGCCGGTGCGAGCCGTGATCGACTGGGTCGAGCAACGCGCCGATCTCGACCCATCGCGGATCGGGATGTGGGGCGTGAGCCTGGGCGGGTACTACGCACCGCGCGCGGCCGCATACGAGAAGCGCATCAAGGCGTGCATCGGTATTTCCGGTCCGTTCGATCTCGCGGAGATCTGGGAGCACCTTGGGCCTCTCTCACGCATCACTTTCCAAATGCGGAGTCACGCGAAGACCGACGCGGACGCCAAACGCAACGCGGCCACATTGAGCCTGAACGATGCGGCACGCGAGATTCAGTGTCCGCTCTATCTGGTGGCAGGACGCGAGGATCGCCTGATACCGCCTGAGCATGCCGAGCGTCTGGCACGATCGGTGTCCGGCCCGGTGACGCTCTTGATGGTCGAGGATGGTGGCCACAATGCGAATAACCGCCCTTACCGGTATCGAAGCCAGTCGGCGGATTGGATGGCGCAACAACTCGGCCTCGCCCGTCGATGACGACGCAAAAAGGAGACCAATGATGATTCAACGGGTAATTGCGATCGGTTTCGGCGTCGCGTTCGCGGCGCTGGCTGGCGCTGCGTCGGCGCAGACGTTTCCCAGCAAAACGGTCCGGCTCATCTCCGGCACGACACCAGGCAGCGCGACCGACACCGTGGCGCGGGCGATTGCCGAGCGCATGCAGGCGAATCTCGGGCAATCGGTCATCGTCGAAAACCGCTTGGGTGCAGGTGGGTTGATTGCGACAACATCGATTGCCAAGGGCGAACCTGACGGCCACACCATCCTGATCCATGCCGCTGCCTACACGGTATCGACGCTCATTTCGCCGTTGCAGTTCGATCCGCATAAGGACATTACGCCGGTCGCCGCCATAGCGGTCATGCCGACCACGATCGTCACATCACCAGCCAAGGGATTCAAGAGTTTGCAGGAGCTCGTCGCCGCGGCAAAGGCGAAGCCCGGCAGCTTCAACGCGACGACCGCGGGTGTGGGCAGTTCCACCCATATGAATGCGGAGCGCTTCAGATTTTCGGCCGGCATCGACGTTGTTCATGTTCACTTCAAGGGGACGCCTGAAGCGCTTACGGAGGTCTTGACCGGTCGCGCCGATTATTTCTTCGCCCCGACCTTTTCGATCATGCCGCATGTGAAGGACGGGAGGCTGGTCGCGTTGGAGATGGGCTCGCAAAGGCGCTCGAAGCTGCTGCCTGAGGTGCCGACGTCGGCCGAGCTCGGCTATGCCAACTCCGATTACCACTTCTGGATTGGCGGACTGGTGTCCGGCCAAACGCCGCGCGCGCTGGTCGAGCGACTGCATTCGGAACTTAACAAAGCCGTTCAATCGCCGGATGTACAGGAACGTTTCGCAAAGCTCGGTGTGGAACCGCTGACGATGGGCATGGTGGAGTTTCAGGCCATGATCGCGAAGGAATTCGAAGACAACGCGAAGCTCATCAAGGCGGCGGGAATCAAGGCCAATTGAACCGCGATTGAACCGCAGAGGAACCCATCGATGACCGCCAAGACCACCCATCTCGAAGGAACCGACTTTCAAAAGAC
>JANMUI010000295.1:0-1930 GCA_031391405.1 Betaproteobacteria bacterium | reverse complement strand
GGTGGAGCACGTCCGCGCGAACAAAGGCAAGATCAGCTACGCAGGCCCAGGTATCGGTCTCTCGGGTCATCTTGGCATGGAGATGATCCTGCAGGCGGTCGGCATGGAAGTCCTGCATGTGCCCTACAAGGGCTCGGCCCCGGCGAGTCAGGCAGTGGTGGCGGGCGAGACCGACCTGACGCTCGATCTGGTCTCGACTGGTTCCGCCTATGTCAACGGGGGCAAGGCCAAAGCCATTGCAGTGACCGGTCAGGCGCGCTCACCGCAGTTGCCGGGCGTGCCGACCTTCGCGGAGCTCGGTTATGCCGATCTGGTGATCTACACATGGCAGGGCATCGCGGTGCCGGCCGGCACGCCGAAGGAGATCATCGCGAAGCTGCAGAACGATCTGCAGGCAGTGAAGAACTCGCCCGAGTTGCGCGAACGCCTCCCGCGGATGGGCATCGAGTCGTTCGATCTTTCGCCGGAAGATTTCGGGCGATTCGTGCAGGGCGAATCGAAGCGCTGGGGTGACGTGGTACGCCGGATCGGGATCAAGGTCGAATAGACATGGAGCCGTTGGTCGTCGCCGGCCTGGATGCGAAGCGTGTTGGTATCGTCACGCCACCCGCCAATCCGACCGTTGAGCCGGAGCTCCGCGCGTTGCTGCCTCCGGATGTCGCGATGTACACAACGCGCCTGCCGACATTCCCGGGCGATCTGATGGCGCGAACCGAACGCTATGCCAACGCCTATCCGGCGGCGCTGCAAAGCTTCGGCAATCTTGCGCCCGACGCGTTCTACATCGGCATGACCGGCGCCTCGTATGCGTTGCGTCTGGCGGGTGACGAGGCGCTCTGCGCCGAGCTGGGTGCCACGGTGAAGCGGCCGGTGTGGACCGCGAGCCTTGCGATCGGCGCGGCATTGCGGGCACTGCATGTCGATACGATCGTGCTCGTGTCGCCGTATCCGCAATGGCTGACCGATCGTGCGATCGCCTATTGGGAGAGTGCCGGGATCCGTGTCGCGCAGGTCGTCAAGTTCGGCGAGGAATTCCGCGCCTATCAATTGACCGACGCGGAAGTGGCTGACAGCCTCGCACGCGTGAACGCACCCGCGGGCGGGGCGATCGTGTTATCGGGTACCGGCATGATGAGCGTGCGGGTGATCGCGAGCGTACGCGAGCGGATCCCGGTCCCGATCGTCTCCTCGAATATTTGCGGTGCATGGCGGGTGATGCGCGCGATCGGCGCGGCGCCGAGTTCAGCACTGCGAAGCGTTGCACCCGCCCTCGCGCGCACGCTAGAGGCTTGAGAATTCAAGACGGCATCACGCAGGGAACCATTTGCCGGTTATGCCTACGATAGATGCGAAAGTCGGAATCCGTGGTGAGAACCACCGGATTGCGAAGCGTTTCGGTCATGCGGACGAGACAGGCATCGGCGAGGCTCATTGGCACGTCCGTATACTTCTGCAGGAGCCTGAGTACCGGTTCGACGTCGTTGTCCAGGTCGAAACCAGAAATCAGGGCACGGCAGTGAGGTAACGCGCCGAGCCCGAGTGCTCCGCGCGCACCGAGAAGGTGGAAGGCGTCGGACAGAACCGCTTCGCAGGTGACCCATGGTGGGGGATGACCGAGCGCTTGCGTTGTCGCCCATCGGTGGTGTGAGTCCCGGCGGCTGAGCAATGCAACAAGAAATCCCGCATCAACGAGCACGCTTCCGGCCATAGCCCGTCGCTTTCAGGTGTTGCTTCTTTCGTCCACTCAGGTCGGCCGGCAGACCGTCTACTGAGCCGATGAGATCGGCAATTGCGTCGAGGGGCGCGGATTGACGCTGTACGGGTCGAGCCGCGTGCTGCAGACGTTCGCTATCGATGTCGGACTTCGAACACCCGAGTCCGCGCGACTCCGCATCGAGTTCAGCGACGAGCAGTTCGGGCAATCGCACGG
>JANMUI010000279.1:0-2413 GCA_031391405.1 Betaproteobacteria bacterium | reverse complement strand
CTGCAACCCCTGCAACCCCAGCGACTCCGGCCAAACCGGCTCCAGATAAACCCATTGGCACCGGCACCCACGCTGCTGCCGTCGCCTACAGCTTTGACGAGCGAATCGGCAACGCCGGACGGATTAACAGGGGCGACGGATTGTTCGATGCGACCCCGGTCGAGTTCGGTCCGCAGGGCGAAGTGGTACGCGTCGGCGCGTTCAACATTCCTGCAGCTACGAGCGCACGGTCCGTTCGAGACTTCGGTAGCGACGGCATCGTGGGATGGGGTCGCTGGGTCGGTAACGTTGAAGGCATATGTGCGGGAGAGGTTCTCGACTCCGGGCAGAACCATGGATTTCACTATGTCGTGGGTTCGATCACCCGCAACATGCCGACAACCAATCCGGGTGCCCAGGGATTCGCGAGCTTTCAGTTGAGCCATGCGACATCGCCGACGATTACAGGATCGAGCATTCCTGCCGGCACGCTTACGGCGGGCGCGATGGGCGTCGACTTCACATCGCGACGGGTCGGGATCGATCTGACGACCTCCTTCACCGGATTCCAAGTGCAGATGCGCACCGCTGGCGGCGCGATCAATCCGACCACCTCAGGTGTCTCTTATACGGGCGCCAATGCGACGTTCGGCGGCAGCTTCGGATCGGTGACGGTGAGTGGGAACGCACCGGCCACTTTCTGCGCCGGAGGGTGCACGGGAAGCGTGCGAGGATTTTTCGCGGGCGACGCGGCTGCGCGCGCTGCAATGGTCTATCGTGCTACGACCCCTGGAACCGCATCGGCGCCCGAACTACAGGGTGCTGCCGTGTTCACCCGTACGCGCTAGGTCTAGGCGATTGACCGTTCGCCCTGAGCCCTTCGACAAGCTCAGGACAGGCCTGTCGACGGGTGAATGTCCGAGAATCCGTGAGCAGACCATCGCACGCCGTCGACACGCCTGCGTTACCCTTCGACGGGCTCTGGGCGAACGGAGGCTTGAGCATAGCCGGTTTAAGTAAGGTTCGCTTCCTCGAAGCCTTCCGAAAATATCGTTATGCTGATTGCGCACGATAGCTTGACGAGCGTATCCCCGGACGATTTCACGCACGCCGCCACGTCGTACTACCCGCACTGTCTTCAAGCACGACGCCTGCATCCAACAGCAGCTTCCTGATTTCATCGGCGCGCGCGAAATTCTTGGATTTGCGGGCCTCGTTGCGCTCGGCAATGTAATCGTCGACGGATCTCGAAAGTCGGGCGCTTCCAGATTCCTGCAGCAAAAGAGAAGTACTCATGCTCTGTACGTGACCTTGTGGCTGCTGCTCAAGTTGCTGTTCCGCTGCATATATCCACCTGCCTAGTGGCGGACGCTGAAGATACGCGGTCGGGTCGCTTTGCAGCAACCCGAGTACGCCGCCCAACTGACGCAGCAATCCCGCCTTCGCCGCGGACCCCGTGCGATTCACTTCGCCCGCCAGATCGAACAGCACCGCAACCGCTTCCGGCGTATTGAAATCATCTTCCATCGCGGCGCGAAACCCCGCCGCGGAGGCGTCCGACCAATCGATATCCCCAGGCGCGTCGGCGATCCCTTTCAACGCTGTATAGAGCCGATCAAGTCCGTTTCTCGCGTCATCCAGATGCGCGTCCGAATAATTCAGCGCGCTTCGATAATGGGCGCGCAGGATGAAGAAGCGCACCACTTCCGCCTGGTACTTTTGGAGCACCTCGCGGATCGTAAAGAAATTGCCAAGCGACTTCGACATCTTTGCTTCATCGACGCGCACGAACCCGTTGTGCATCCACATATTCACGAACGGCTTGCCGCTCGCGCCCTCGGACTGCGCGATTTCGTTTTCGTGATGCGGGAACTGCAGATCGGCCCCGCCGCCGTGGATGTCGAAGTGGGAGCCAAGCAGGCTCGAGCTCATTGCCGAGCATTCAATGTGCCACCCGGGTCGACCGGCACCAAACGGCGACGGCCAGCTTGGCTCGCCCTCTTTCGCATGCTTCCAGAGCACGAAATCGAGCGGATCACGCTTGTTGGCGTCGACTTCGACACGCTCTCCCGCCCGCAACTCGTCCAAAGATTTTCCGGACAATCGACCATACCCCGGAAAGCTGCGCACGGCGAAGTTGACGTCCCCGTCGGGCGCGCGATAGGCAAGGCCACGCGACTCCAGCGCGCCGATCAAGGTCAGCATTTGCGGGACGTATTGGGTCGCGCGCGGTTCGTGATCGGGTTTCTGAATACCAAGCGCCGCCGCGTCCTCGTCCATGAACCGGATGAACCGTTCCGTCAATGCCCCGATCGATTCGTTGTTCTTGACCGCCCGCTGGATGATCTTGTCGTCGATATCGGTGATGTTGCGCACATAGGTGACACGCAGCCCGGAGGCACGCAGCCAGCGCTGCACCATATCGAACACCACC
>JANMUI010000248.1:0-15804 GCA_031391405.1 Betaproteobacteria bacterium | reverse complement strand
CCGTGCGCCGATCGATCAGCTCTGCTTCGAGTGTCACGTGCCCGATGCCCGGCTTCACCGTGACGTCATGGAAAAATTGCTCCAGCTCGACCGCCAACAACAGATCCCCGGTGACACCGCTCCCAAGAAGCGCCGTGGCGGCGAACGTCTCGCGCCGACTTACGCGCTCCTCGAGCAGCTCGACGATCCGCTGCGACGGCCGTTCTGCCCACGACGCGAACTGGTACTGCGCACGCTGGCCCGGCGCGCGCGCGTACACGAGCGCACGTGAATCGGCGAGGGGATTGGCGCGGGCCGCGGTGATGAGGAGCGTGCGGGGAATCGTTGCGGTCGCACCAGCGACATTGGTGCCGCGCCCATTCCCCGCATCGTCCAGCACGTAGTAGGTTCGCGGCGGATTCGACCCGCCTAGCGACATGCAGCCCGCACCGGACAGCGCGGCCATCACGATCATTGCCATGTGCGCGGCTCTCATTGCAAGCGCTCTCCCGGTCCAAGCTGCCGATCGTTCGGCCCGATGAGCGCTGCGCGCGGATTCTCCAGGCCCTCCACTGCCCGAGCGATCGCCGCAACGTTCCGGCGCAGCTCGATCGCGGTACTGGTGATTTGATCGCTCGTGACATCGGCGGCGTTGCCCAGTCGCCGTCCCAACTTTGCGCTTTCGCCTTCGATCGATGCGATCGCGCGCGAGGCGTCCTCCAAGGTCATGCGCGCTTGCACGACGGTCGGTTTCAACGCGGTGCCGAGCTCCTCGGTCGTTCGTGCGAGCGCGTCGCCGGCACGCCCGATTTGACCGATCGATGCATCGAACGCGGCCAACGTACTGTCGAGCCGCGCGATCCGCGCGATCAAACCCGCAGTGAGCATTTCCGCGTTGGCCAGGGTCGCGCTGAACGCGGCCCGGTTCTTCTGGCTCAGCAGTTCGTTGAGCGCCAGCATCACTTCGGCTGACTGCTCACCCAGCCCCTTCAAGGTGCCCGCGACATCGCCCGAGCCGGATCGCGCCTCGGGGATGACCGGATAAGGTTCCCCCGGCGGCACGGCGACAAGTGGTGGACCGGGGTCGCCCGGCGTGTCGAGGTTGATGCGCGCCATGCGCGTGACGTAGTTGCGATCGATCTTCGCGACCGTGGTCTGGCTCACCGGCATGCGACGATCGACGCGGATCGTGACTTGGACGCGATTGATGTTGCCGGCCGAGATCGCGAAGTTCTTGACGTTGCCGACCTTGATGCCGCGCATCTCGACATCCGAGCTGGTGGAGAGTCCGTTGAGGGGCAGCTGCTCGAAGTAGATGGTGTAGGAGCGGTACCCGTCAGCGGTGCCGACCTGCTTGAGCCAGACGAATGCGAATACCAGCGCCGCCACGAGCGCGACGATCGCAGCGCCCACCCATGCGTATTTCGCATCAGATTCCATCGTTCTCTCCAGTGCCATGCGCAGGCGGCGTGGCAGGCACCGTGCGGCGGACCGCGAAATAGGACTGCAACCACGGATCATCCGCGGCCAGCACGGTACGCAGATCGCCGTTGGCGATCACGTTGCCGCCGGCCAGCACGATCACCGTATCGGCGACGCCAAGGAGCGTGTCGAGGTCGTGCGTGACCAGCAACACGGTGATCCCGAGGTCATCGACGAGCGAGCGCAACAAGGCGTCGATCCCCCGGGCAGTGGGCGAATCGAGACCGGATGTGGGCTCGTCGAGGAACAGGATCTCCGGCTCGAGCGCGATCGCGCGCGCGATCGCCGCGCGTTTTCGCATGCCGCCGGAGAGCGCGCCAGGCATCTTCGCAGCGGCATCCTCGGGCAGACCGACCAAGGCCAGTCGCAGGCGCACGAGCGGGGCGAGCAAGTGTGCGGGGACATGCGCATGCTCGACGAGCGGCACGGCGACGTTTTCCGCTACCGACAAGGAAGAAAACAGCGCACCGTCCTGGAACATCATGCCGAACCGCCGGCGCAACACCGCAAGCTCCCCTTGCGATGCCTGCCACACGTCGGTGTCGAGCAGACGCACGCTGCCCGACGCCGGTCGAAGCAAGCCGATGATCTCGCGCAAGAGCACGCTCTTGCCGCTGCCGCTTGCCCCGATCAAGGCGGTGAGCGAGCCGCGGCGCACCGCGAAGCTCACATGATCGTGCACGACCTGCGCGCCGAAACGCGTTTGAATCTTGTCGACGACGATGACGTCCGCGGGCGTGCTCATGTCAGATCCTCAGGACCTGGAGCAGGACGGCAATCGCTGCATCGAGCAGGATGACCGCGACGATGCTTTGCACCACGGTCGACGTGGTCGCCGCGCCGACCGACCGGGTATCCCGGGCGACCGTCATCCCCATGCGACAGCCGATCACCGCGATCGCGATGGCGAAGAGCGGCGCCTTGGCCAATCCGACCAGCACATGCGAGACTTTGAGGGAAGAGCGGAGACGCTCGAGAAATACCTCCGGCGCAATGCCGAGAACCGGCCCGGCCACCAGCATCGCACCGATCATGCTCATCACATCGCCGACGAATACGAGCAGCGGCAGCGCGATCATCAATGCCAACACGCGCGGCAACACCAGTACGGCGATGGTCGAGAGCCCGAGGGTGCGGATCGCGTCGATCTCCTGGGTAAGCCGCATCGAGCCGAGCTGCGCCGTGAAGGCGGAACCGGTACGCCCGGCCACGATGATTGCGACCATGATCGGCGAGAGCTCGCGTGTTGCGCCGATCGCCACGCCGTCAACCACGAAAATGCCCGCGCCATATCGCTCGGCTTGAAGGCCGAGGAGATAGGCGATGACCACCCCGATCAGCAAAGTGACCAGACACGTTACTGGGATGGCATCGAGGCACACGCGTTCGAGCTGTGCGGTGAGCTCTTTGACACGAAACGTCCGGGGCCGCCTTGCCAGCGCGACCAGTTCAAGGAAGACCATGCCGAGGAAACTCAGATGCCCGATGATCATGCGCCCCACTTTGATTGCGCGCCATCCGATCGTTGCGAGGATGCCCGGTCGGGCGCGGGGAACGTCTGCGGGCGGCGTGTGCAGGTGACTGCGCACGAGCTCGAGCACGCGCTCGTGCGGCGGCGCGAAGCCGCGTGTAGCGACCATTGCCGGCGCGCCCCCGGCACCGTGCAGCCGTTGCATCAGCGCCAGTGCCCCCGCGGTATCGAGCGCGGCGAGGCGCGCGCCATCGACGAGCACGGCATCCGGGCCGAACACCGAACGCGCCAGATCCGCATCGATTGCGGCGAGTGAAGGAAGGCGCCAAGTGCCGGCCAAGTGCAGCACGCTCTGGCCGTCTTCCCGTTCGATCCAGCACATCGCCTCTTTCGGCGCGGCAGTCATGACGGACCCTCGGCTCGCGCGGTGCCGGCCCGCATCACGTCAAGGGAGAGTCGCGCGCTTACGGTCGGCGCCTGATCATCCGCTGCCGCCTGCACCGCGCCGATCGCGATCCGCGTGCGGTCCACGCCGGTGCTTCGCACCATGTAATCCACGATGACCTCGGCGCGCTCCCGCGCGAGCGCGTGCAGCGCCTCGGTCGAAACCGGTTCCAGCTCGGCCAGTCGGCGCAGCACCGCGCGATAAAATCCGGTGTCCTCGCTGGCGCGTCCGAAGAACCCGGCCACCCGTCCGAGGCGCTCGACCTTGTGTCCGGATTGCTGCTCGTGCTCCCGGACCAACGATTCGATCGCCTTGGTATCCGCGCTCGCGGCGAGCATGTCCTCGAGCGCGCGCTGCGTGTGCGCCGAGCCGAACGCGATCGCTGCGGCCGCTTCGCCCTTCACGCCCTTCTCGCCCTTCTCTGCCTTCTCGCCCTTCTCCGCCTTCTCGCCCAGCCGCTCGCGGAGCGCGTTGCGGACTCGTTGGCGCGCAAGTGCGCTCGCATCGCGCTCTGCATTGAACGGCGCCGGAACGATCAGCTTGAGTTGTGTTCGCTCGCCAAGGGCAATGGCGACCTTGTTCAGCTTGTCCTCTTCGGGTGGCTGCAGGCGCGCGCGGCCGGGCTCGAATTCGATGGTCGCGAGTTGCGCCTCGCCACCGAGTCCGACTAGTCGTCCAAGCAGCCGGAACGGCGCGCTGATCACGCGCTGCACGACATTGGCCAGCGCCTCACGAATCACCGTCCCATAGTTGAATTGCGGATGGTCGAGATTGCCTGCGACCGGCACCGCAACTTTGATGCTGCCCCGCTCATCGGTGAGCAATGCGATGGCCAGATCGAGCGGGAGATCGAGCGCATTCGGCGCATCGACGCGTTCGCCGAGGCGCAGGTCGTCCACCCGCACGTCATTCGATCCCGAGAGTTGGCGATCCTCGACGCGGTAGTGCAGCGCGAGCCAAAGCTTGCCTGCCTCGATCCGGCGTCCCGCGAAGGTGGCCGAGTACGGCGACAGCGGTGGCATCAGGACATTCTGGAACTCCGTCCGTATATCGGTGTGCCGCCCGGGTGCGGTAATGGCAATCGTGCCGCGTGCGCGCGCTATTCCGTAGGGTTCGATGCGGCCCTCTGCACGCAGGCGCGCCCGTGCGCGAGGATCGTTGGACACGCCGGTCAGTGCGCCGTTGAGCGACTGGATGCGCGTCTTGAACGGCAGCACGAGACTGTCATCGGCGAAATCGAGCACACCCTTCGCCAAGCGGATCTGATCGACGCGAAACACCCATCCCGTCCCCGCCGCAACGCCCTCCGCGGGGCGCCCGCCGTTCGCCGCATTCGCCGCATTCGCCGCATTCGCCGCATTCGCCGCATTCGCCGCATTCGCCACCGCGGTGTGAGGCGGCTGCGCGGCGGCCTTGGCCGTACTTCCACCGCGCAAGACTTGCCCGATATTGACTTTGCGATCGCGGGCAATCACGAGTTTGGCGCCAGGCTCGTCCACGACGATGGTGCCGATCACCAACTGTGCCGGTGCGCTCGCGTAGCGCACTGCATCAGCCTTGAGCAACCGCCATGAGAGGAACCGCTCGTTGGTGCCCGCCTCCGTCAGGAGCGTATCGCCAAAGCTCACACTGCCGGTGCCGGTCCACGAGGGGGAGGCATCGCCGCCACGGTAGTCGAGCGACCCCTCGGCCGACACACTGCTCTTCTTCAATTCGAGTGCCGCGTGCGCTGCGAGCAGCGGGGCGAGCGGCGCGAGCGGTACCTCCACTACGCTTACCTTCGCAGTCGCTTGCTGCCAATCCTGCATGAGTGTTCCGCTTGCATTGACCCGACCCTGCTCACCAACGCGCAGTCCGGCTTCGAACGCGATCGGCTTGTCCCGATCGGCGCCGAGGTTCATCACGCGCGCGGCGAGCACCTCCACGTCGTAGCTGATCGGTGCAGACGCGAGGCTTCGATCAACGAGCGCGAGCGCGAATCGCTCCAAGGTGACCGCACCAAGCGCATAACGCCACGGCTGCTTGGCCGTCACTGCGGATGGGACCGCGGCGCGCGCCGGACCCTGCTGCAACAACCCCTGCCAATTGATTGCACCGTCGGGTCCGACGGCGATGTGCGTTTCGCCGCCCGCGAGTGCAATCGTAGCGAAAGAGATCTCGCGGGATTGCAGATCGAATTGTCCCCCCTCGGCGGTGGCACTCGCGAGTCGCAGCAGCGGCGTCTCCGGCGCCTCGGGTTTGGCGAGGGTGACGCCGGTCAGGTGGATCCGCGCTTTCTCGAGGGTGAGCGCCCGTTTCTCGTGCCACGCGAATCGATAAGTCGCTTCCAGATCGGCGACCCCCGCGGGCGCTGCGAGCACGACGCTCTCCTGCACGGCTCGCCAAAGCTCGACGATCGGCAACTGCTTGATGCGCAGCACGCCCTCCGAACCGAGCGGGCTCAGCGTGAACCGGCCCGCCCAAGACAGCGTACCGCCATGCGGCAAGGACCCTTGGAGCGTGTACGAGCCGCCCTCTGCCGAAGTGGTCGAGAGATTGGCGAGCGAGAAATCGATCGATTCGATCGAGAGCGTCTCGGCCTTACCGTCGATGTCATCGCTCAATAGAATCGAGCCGCCGATCAGGTCCACTTGGTGAACCGTCATGGCAGGCGGTCCGTCGCGGGGTTCCGGCTGATCGCCCGGCCCGCGCGTCTTGATCAGCCCGTCGAGTGGCGTCCTGCCGTCGGCGTTCCGCTCAATCTGCAGACCCGGTTGCTCCAACCGGACCATCGAGAAGACCCACGCGCGGCGGAGGAGACTCGACCAATCCAGATCGGCAACCAGGCGCGGAATCGAAAGGATCGGCGCGTCCTTGGCATCGGTCAGCCGCACTTCCCGCGCGGTAAGCCGAAGGAGAAATGGATTGAATTCAACGGGCCCGAGTGCCAGCCGCCCGTTCAAGTGATCGGCAACATAGCCTGGAAGCCGGCGTTCGATGCCATAGGGCACCAGGAGGAAGCCGGCGAGCGCGTAGAGGATGACCAGCACGCCGATGCCCAGGCTTCCAATGGTCAACGCTTTGCGCATCATGCAACTTGCCTCCGTACATTCAAGAGTGTGTACGCAAGGCGAGTGCCCGCCCGAAGGATCATCGGGCGCACCGACCAACGAGCCGAAACACGATGGACCGAAGGCACGACCAATTGGAGGCGGCATCGCGGGCATCGCGGGCGACACGCGTACCTTGCACGGGAATCCGTGTGCCGACGACGGTCTTGCCGCCATGGTCTCGGGTATGACAGTTGCGTGACCTCCTGGAAGCGGCGCGAGGCGGCCGCCAGAGTTTTGGTCAACCTTTAGGAGACTCACATGAAAGCTATCGGTCTTTGGATGTTAGGCGTGCCGGTCATCGCCATCATCGCGCTGTTCTTATTCGGCATCCTCTAGTTGCATAGCGCGATCGCTCGCGAGCCGCGCGTTCGCGAGAGCCCTTCGCTTCGCCGTCCCGGATTGGCGATGCTATTCCTTCCTCTGCGCTGCTCCACGCGCAACCTATTTGCGAGACGTCGCGAGCTTGGACGACCGTTCCCGGCGCGGCTGCTTATCAAAGCATCCGGCAGTGTGTCGCGATATTGGCTGCCTCCTGAGTAAGCGCCCGACCAAGTTCTCCGATTGCGCGATGTGTTCGCGTGCATCCAGTGGGTACCGAAGCCACCGCGTGCGCCGGCGTCAGAAAAATGGAAAAACTTACACACCCTATTGACCAACTTGCGCCGCTGCGCAAGGCGGATGCCTGCTTGGAGGCGAGGCCGCCGCACGATGCAGCAAACGTAGATCTGCGGATCGGTGGACCATGCCGGCGCGGCAATGGCTTGGATCGAGCTATCGCCGCGCACGATCGAGCTGACCATCGGCGCTGGTGGAGGAGTACTCCGAGGAGATCCGCGCCGATCCATCGCTTCCTGTCATTCTCGCGAAGCCCAATTTAAGACCACGGCGAGCGGGAGCGCATCTTGCTAGTCAAGGTTCAATTCATAACGTGGATTGGACCGGACATGAATCGCCATCGCCGTCATCTCATCACTTGCCTCTGCTTTGCGCCGCTCGCCTTCGCTTTCAGCGGAGCCACGCGGGCGGAGCGTGACGGCGTCGAAGTCGGCAAGCAGTCGCAATTCACCCAGCTTGTTTCGGCAGAGCAGGTCGAGCAGGCGGCTGTGCAGCAGTATGCGCAACTGAAGCAGCAGGCAATGGCCAAGGGCGCGCTGGCGCCGGCCGATCATCCACAGGCGCTGCGCCTGCGCTACATCGCAGACCGGCTGATTCCGTTCACCGGCGAGTGGAATCCGCGTGCCAAGCAGTGGAAGTGGGAAGTGTCACTGCTCCTCAGCGAACAGCTCAATGCCTTCTGCATGCCGGGCGGCAAGATCGCGTTCTTTTCCGGCATCCTGTCGCAGCTGAAGCTGACTGACGACGAGGTGGCGATGATCATGGGTCACGAAATGGCCCATGCGCTACGCGAGCATGCGCGTGAGCAGATGGGCAAGAACACGGCCACGCAGGGTGCGATCGCGCTCGGTGCGGCGCTGCTCGGCCTGGGTGACGGCAGCCGGATGGTGGCCGGCCTCGGCGGGCAGTTGCTGTCGATGCGCTTCGGCCGCGAAGATGAATCCGAGGCCGACCTGATCGGCATGGAGCTGGCGGCCCGCGCCGGCTACGACCCCGCGGCGGGGATCACTTTGTGGCGCAAGATGGGTGCCGCCGCCGGGGCGCGCGGCGCGCCGCCGGAAATGTTGTCGACGCACCCGTCGGGGCCGACACGCATCAGCGATATCGAGCAGGCGCTGCCGGAAGTGCAGTCGATCTACGCGAAGGCGCCCAAACCGGAGCGACGCTTTGCAGTCGCTCAGGCGACCCGCGCGCCGGCGCGCGCGACCAACTGAGATCGAGGCTCACCCCTAGACGCAAGCTATTTAAGCGCGTTGACCAGGTTCTCCCATTGTTCGATATGCAGGTCGCGCGCGCCAGGCGCGCCTTGCGAATCCGTGCAGATCCATTGCCAGACCGTGCGTGTGCCATTGCCCATGCGCGCCGCCGGCCATGTTGCGGCCGTACTCGCGTTGCAGAAGGACGGGTCGGGCTGATGGAGCGCGGTCCACAGGCGGGCGACGTCGTCCTTGTTCAGGGTGACCGTCCCCATGCCGAGACCGGCGACGCTGCGCCACCAACCGGGCGGCGCGCGCGGGCGTGGGTCGGCGACCGCGATGTGTTCGGCGTGCATCCAATGGGTGCCGAAGCCGCCGCGGGCGCGAAACACCAGCGGCAGGGAGAGGTAGTGGAACAGCACATCGGCCACGCCATCCTGCCGGCCGGTGACGCCCGCATACCGATCGCGCAACGACGTGATCAGCGTATCGGTCAAGCCGCCCGTCATGCGCTGTTTGGCACCCGAGAGCGCGGCCGACACGCCTCGGTCCTGAGTGAAGTCGTAGGCGGTGGCCGAGGCTTCGGCGATGACGAAATGAATCGGACGCAGGTTCGCGCGGCACGGTCGTGTCAACGCGGGCCGGCGGGCCGAACCACCGGTCGTTGCGCTTCCGGTGGCATCCTTGCCGGCGCCCGGTGCCTTGTTCAATGCATCGTCGCCGGGATCGGAACGCTCGCCCGGTCCGTGTGGAGCGCACGTCTTCTCGATTTGCGTCAGAGCGCTTTGTACTGCATAGAGCGCGGATAAGAGTCCGAGGTTTTCTTCGGCCCCGCCATCGGTCACGAAATACGAACGCTCCGGGCAGGACGCTTTCTTCGGGTCGAGAAACGCGGGAAACCTTACGCGAGCGTTCGGGAACACGGGCGGAAAGTTTGCATGCAGCGCCGCCGCCTTCGCGAGCTCTATCGCCGCATCCTGCACGATGTGGTACGGGAGCCGGGTGTCGGGCAGCTGCGAGGCGCGCTGCGGGAATGCGGACGTGCTGCTCACATTCGTGAAGATCAAGCGTCCGCCGTTCATGATCGTGAAGGGCTGCTCTTCGTGCCGGCAGCGGTACGGGTCGCCGGCCGCGACAGGGTCGATCGTCCTGGCGAGCACATCCGAATCTTCGAGCGGATGGCCAACGATCGTCGTGTTCAGGATCAGCGCCGGTGCGGCTGACAGTTCTGCGAATCGCATTCCAGGCTTGGGCAGACGCCGATCGAAGCTCTCCGCGAGCAGCATCGTCAATGGGGTCGCGCCGAACACGCGCCACTCGGTCGCCCCTTCGAGCACGTCCTGAATGAAATTATCGGAGACATCATGTTTGAATTTTTGCCATGCCGCGCCGGCATTGTCCGATCGGGTGAGCGCGCTGAAATTCGCCGCGAAGAATGTTAGCGCCAGGCCGCCGCCGGATACGCCGCTCATCAGCACGATGTCGCCGTCGACGCCCAGGCGGTGCAGGCCTTCGAGCACATGGGCGGCGTACAGTGCCGCGCGCGTCCCGCCTCCGGAGGCCACGACCACGAAGGCGGGCCGCGGCTTGACACCCGGTGCGGCGACCAGCCGATCGGCGAGCTCATGCAGCCCGCTTGCGGGCAGAGTGACCGTGGACTCGACCACCGCTTGGACCGCGTCAGGGCCGCTATGCGCGATGTGGAACCATCCAAACACCGCGATGACGGCCAGCAGGGCGGCGTTGGTGACATAGAAATAAAGGCTCATGTGCCACTTCATTGCGTCGACAGACTTGTCTTCGCCGCCGGCGAGCTTGACGAAAAACCCGTGGAGATCGTAGGTGTTGAAGGCGAGATCCGGCAACCCTGCAACGATGCTATCGGGTGTCATCCGGCCCATGACCAGGAAGCGCCCGATCGCATGCGACATCAGAAAGCGGCCCGGCAGCTCGACTGCGACGGGGTCGTGCGGGTCCTGCCGCACCGCGATTCCATACGCCATGCCCGGCTTATCGTTCGTGCTGCCGAGCAGTTTCAACAGCTCGATACTCAACGCGCGATTGAGCCAGTACTCGATCAGCCACGACAGTCCATAGCCCATCATCACGATACCGAACAGCAGTCCGAACGGTGCGGCATCGATGATCGTCGTGACATAGTCGATCCGCGCTACGCGCAGGGTGGCGATCACGATGACGAATATCGAAACCGGCAACGCAGTGCCGCGCAGGAACCAGCGCTCGACAAAGACCACCATCTGCTGCCACCGATTGGCGATGCAGCCCCAGGCGAGCATCAATGTCGAGAAGAGCGAGCCGGCGAGGACCAGCGTGACCAGCCAGCTCGGCCGCGCCACCAATGCGAGCAGCGCCGGCGGTAGCAGGAAATGCAACGGGCGATACAGCACGCCGTGGACCAGCGCATAGACAATCCGGCCGATGCGCAAATCCGGATCCGCGCCGCGCGTCTCGAACAGCTCGGTTTTGGGCAGCAGGGCGGCGAACCGCGCGATGCCATCGCGTCCGGCCGCGCGCCGTAACACGAACGAAGCGAAGAGTGGCGCCAACCACAGCGTGAAGCAGAGCGCCGGTGCGAGGAGCGCGAACGTGTGCCGGTATGGGAGGGCCGAGGCTTCACTCCCGCCCGGCGGAATGGCATCCGCCGGAACAAGTGCGAACCAGATGACGGCCGCGACACCGATCAGCAGCACGAATTGGATCTGGAGCAGCCGGCGCGTAGTCTCGACGCGATGGACCGCAATGCCGAATGCGAAGATGGCCAAGCCGCACAGCGCCATGCGACCGAGCGACAACCATGAGAACTGAATCCCGATGCAGGGGCCTGGGTCCGCGAACGCGGTGGACGCAAGCCAATAGGTGGCGAAGCCGAACGGCGCCACGAGAAAGACCAACATCAGTCCGAGCGACACGATCCACGTAATTCGCCCGCGCCACGCGAGCGACTTGAGGTCGTCGTCCTTTTTCGCGAGTTGCTCGAAGCGGCCGTCGATGCGCCGTTTGGCGCCTGCCAACATCGCAACGAGCAGCCGCAGTGCCACCAGGGCAAGCAGGACAGCCACCGCGGCGAGCGCCCATTTCGACACAGGTGGTGCGAACACGGAGCACAACCCGTCCCAGACGGGCCCGTATCCGATGAACATCATGGTCAGCGCAAAGAGCCAGAAATGCGGCCGCTGCCAGGCAGGCCGGCGCTCGAGGCTCGCTGTTTGGTTCTCGCCGGCCGCCCGGTAGTGAAATTCGCCGTTCACACGAACATCGACCCGCCGCCATGCACTGTCGATGAGGGACGGGACATCGAGAAAGAAAGCGCGGACGAGCGTGCGAAGCGCCAAGGGCATCGTCGGTACCTCGAGGTGTCGTGTGATCGGCTCGATCGACGGTCCGCCGAGCCGCACGCCCGGCCTTCACCACTTCGCGCCGCGCGTTCATGTAAATTTTGCAGACTATGCACCAATTTACATCCACGGCGGCGACGATCACGGAATCTCGAATCTAGCCGCCTCGAAGCCGACCCTCCGCCGGGTTCGGCGGCCGGCCGGT
Organism: Betaproteobacteria bacterium; assembly: GCA_031391405.1. Taxonomy (GTDB): domain Bacteria; phylum Pseudomonadota; class Gammaproteobacteria; order Burkholderiales; family SG8-39; genus SHXR01. Next base: position 3,963 of record JANMUI010000248.1, on the reverse strand, counting down.
CACGCCTTCACCGCATCCAGCCCGGCCAGCAGCTTCATCAGCGCTTGCGGATCCACCGGCTTGATCATGTGGTGATCGAACCCGGCCTCCTGCGCCTGCCGCTTGTCGCCGTCCTGCCCCCAACCGGTCACGGCAACGAGGATGGTCTTCCCGGCCCACGCCTGTTCCCTGATCCGGCGGCACACCTCGTAGCCGCTCAGCTTGGGCAGGCCGATGTCGCACAACACCACCTGGGGCCGGAACGCCTCCGCCGCGGCCACGGCCGCTTCGCCGTCGTGGGCCGTGTGCACCTTGTTGCCCATCATCTTGAGCAGCATCGCCAGGCTTTCCGCGGCGTCCAAGTTGTCGTCCACCACCAGGATGCGCAGGTCGGCGGTTGGCTGGGCCTGATCACCCGCGTCGCTCGTCTGGCGAGGGAAGGTGCGCTCCACGATCGTCGGCAGGCGGACCACGAACTCGCTGCCCTGGCCCAGCCCGCCGCTCTGCGCCTCGACCCGGCCGCCATGCATCTCGACCAGGCGCTTGACCAGGCTCAAGCCGACGCCCAGCCCGCCCTGCGACCGGGACAACGCCCCCTCTACCTGCGAGAACATCTCGAACAAGGCTGGCAGCTTGTCGGCCGCAATGCCGATGCCGGTGTCGGTCACCGACACCACCACGTCGCTGCCTTGCACCGTGGCACGCAGGTCGATCCGGCCGCCCCGCTCCGAGTACTTGGCGGCGTTGTTGAGCAGATTCAGAAAGACTTGCGCCAGACGAGTCGGATCGGCGTCCACGATCACGGGGCCCGGCGGCAGCGTCACCGTCAGTTCGTGGCCCATGCTCTCGATGAGCGGGCGGCTCGTCTCGATCGCCCCCTGCACGATCTTCGCCAGCTCGACTTTCTCCCGCTTGAGTTCCACCTTGCCCTGGTTGATGCGGCTCACGTCCATCAGATCGTCGATCAGGCGGGCCATCGCGCGGGTCTGCCGGTCGATGATATCCCTGGCCAATTGCAATTCCGGCACGTCCGGGCCCTTCATGTGCAGGACTTGCACGGCATTGCGCACCGGGGCCAGCGGGTTGCGCAGTTCGTGGGCCAGGGTCGCCAGAAACTCGTCCTTGCGGCGGTCGGCTTCGGACAACTCGGCGGTCAGCGTCTGCAACGCTTCCGCCGTTTCCCGCTGCTCGGTGATGTCCGTGTTCGTGCCGAAGATCCTCACCGGTGCGCCGGATTCGTCGCGGATCACTTTCATGCGCGAGAGGAACCAACGGAACGAGCCGTCCTTGGCGCGCAAGGGGAACGTGTCTTCCCAATCCTTGCCCGCGGCGACATGATCCTCGAACTTGCGGATGACGGCCTCGGCGTAGTCCGGATGGTGCACCGCGTGCCAGCCCGAGCCATGGTTCTGCTCCAGCGTCGTGCCGGTGTAGTCCCGCCACGCTTTGTTGAACCAGGTGGCTTGCCCCTGTGTGCCGGGTTGGGCCATCCACGCCAGTTGTGGAATGTTGTCGGCCATCGTGCGGAATCGCTCTTCCGAGTCGCGCACGACCAGCGACAACCGGTCACGATCGACCGCGGCGGCGACGAGATCAGCGACGACCTGAATGAACTCCTGCTCGTCTTCGGTGAACTGCGAGCGCTGGGTCGAGGCGAAGGAAATGGTGCCGATCAAGCGCCCATCAGCGAGCAGCGGGAAGCCCGCGTACGCGTTTGCTCCCATGGCGCATAGCGCACGGGCGTTCTCCAGGCCGCTGGTTTGCAGGTGTTCGACAACCAACGGTTGACGCGTCTTGGCCACGAGCCCGCACAGATGTTCGCCGAAGCGGATGCGCCGCAGCGCCACGCGCTGTGCAGCGTCCACGCCACTGCACGACACCAGGCGCAAGGCGTGGGGTTCGTCGTCGGCGACGGCATAGTTGAAGTAATACTCCACGCCAAGATGCTGGGCGACATCGGCGAAGGTCGCTTGCAGCATTTCATCCACGCCCAGCCGCTTTCCATTTGCACCGCGCAGGACCAGCCGGGCGGCAATTTGCGCCAGCAGGTGCGTGCGGTCGTGACGCAGCCCATGCGCCTCCTCGGCCTGTTTGCGTAGCGTAATGTCCCTGAACACCAGCACGCAGCCGACGATCTCGCCATCCTTGCAGCGGATCGGGGCGGCGCTGTCGTCAATGAACCGCTCTGTGCCGTCCTTGGCGATGAGAATCGTGTGATTCGCCAGCGCGACGACGATGCCTTCCTGCAACGCCCTCGTCACTGGGTTCCCGACCGGCTGGCGGGTGTCCTCGTTGACGATGCGGAATACGGCGTCGAGCGGCTGGCCCATCGCTTCGACGGCCGTCCAGCCGGTCAGTAACTCGGCCACGGCGTTCAGGTTGGTGATGCGGCCCTCGGGGTCGGTGGCAATGACGCCATCCCCGATGCTCGCGAGCGTCGTGCGCAGCCGCTCGGCCTGCTCTGCAATGACCCGTTCGCCGCGCACGACTGCGCGGCCGAAAGCGATGCTCGTTAGCACGGCGACGCTTGCGCCGGCAACGAGCAGGCCCAGGATGAAGCCGACGACGGCGCGCAAATCGCGGAACGTAGCGTCGCGGCTGGCCTCAAAGGCCTGCACGGCGTCGAGCTGCATTTCATCATCCAGGAACTTCTCGATGCCGATCTTCAGGGTTCGCAACTTCGTGAGGTCATCCGCGGCGCTCTGGCGGTCCTTGATTTCGAGCTGGGCCTGGCCGTGCGCCTTCAGCTCTTGCCACAGGACGGCGAAGCGTTGCGCCAACTGCCGCTGCCGGACAGTCGATGCAAGTGCCTCGTACTCGGCCAGGTGACGGTCGACATCGCGGGCGTCTTCCTGCGCCTCCTGGCGGGCCTTGGGGTCGCCGCTTTGCAGGTAGGCCCGCACGTTCAAAGCGAAGCCGAGGACGTTGATTTCTAACTGCCTGGCCGCGTCGCTGCGGGGCCGGGCCACATCGGCCTGCTCGTGCACGGCCGCTTCGATGGCCTGCACCCGCCACAGGGCAGCCACGCAGACCAGCACCAGCAGCGCCGTCAGCGCGCCGAAGCCCAGCCACAACTTGCGCGCAGTCGTCATCGTTGTCCTTTGATTGATCGCTTGCTCTGAGGTCGGGTGCACGGCGCGTGTCAACTTCAAAGGGGCAGCTATTCGTGGATCATTATACTTTGCGAGACGCCTGCTACTTTGCGAGACGCCTGCGCCGATACCCGAGCGGGTGGTTCGCCACGGTGTTGCCGCGGTACCAGCTAAAGGGCGCCTCTAAAAGTTCGTCATTCCCGCGAAGCTTGTCCCCGAATGACTTTGTCGTGGATAAGCTTCGCGGGAATGACGGAAGATTTGAACATTTAGAGGTACCCTAAACACATTGCTAAGCGGAAACCTCGCGCGGAAGGTGGCGTCAGCAATCTGCGATCGCGCCCGCGTAGCACTGCAGCTATCCGCGGATCGAACGTGGTCGTCCCGCCACCAACAATCGGCATAACGGGTGCCTTGCTAGGCAGGCATCGACCCTGCGTTATCGCGCCATCAGCGACTCGCGAGGAAACCGCATGGAACACAAAATTCGCAAGGGCCTATCGCCGCGGTCGGTGCACCTCTTGCCTGAATGGGCCGCACGCGCAATCGCGAGTGCCGCCCTTGCTGTTTGTGCGTCTGCCTTAGCCGCCGACAAGGTCGCGCCGCCTTCGAGTTATCTGCCCGTCAAGGACGCAGAGAGTTTCGTCGCCATGAAAGCGCGCACGAGCGCGGAAAAAGCCGATGCCATGGCGCGGCAGAAGGCGTTGCTCGGCGAGCGCTACGACTTGAGCGATCGCGCCGCCGCAGGCGTGACGATGAGCAAGGGCAAGCCGGTGCAAGAAGGCGTGCGCGTCAGGCTTGCCCAAGGCGTCACCTGGCAGCAACTCGCCGCCATGACCCCGGGGGCGATTCGGGACAAAAACCTGTTCCCGGCGGGGTTCCTTCCGCTGCC
>JANMUI010000228.1:0-24892 GCA_031391405.1 Betaproteobacteria bacterium | reverse complement strand
GTGCAACGCTTCGATCTCCTGCTTGAGCATGACGATCAACCGGCGACCGTCATGGCCTTCAACCTCGTCGCTGCAGGCCGCGACGAAGCGCACTTCACCTTGCTCGCCCGCGAACGCTTCGAGCGGCACGCGTTGCCTGCGCCGGTCTACACCATTGCGTTGCACGCCCCGGTGCTCACGCCGATCGCCGGGGTCAACCTCACGCTCTTTCGTGATCAGAGCGACACCTCCGCCGACTGGACACGCCTGGTCGAACGATTGCGCGCGCGTCTTGGCGTTGCGGCGGTGCATGGACTCACGATGGTTGCCGAGCACCGCCCGGAATACGTCGTGCGACCAAGCGAGCCGGGCACCGTGGAACCCAAGCTGCGATTCGATGAGCGGCCGCTGTGGTTGTTCGCCGCACCGCAACCCTTGATTGAGATCGACGCGAAACCTTTCCTACGAGGGCCATTGGCCCTGGTGGCCGGCCCGGAGCGAATCGAATCGGGATGGTGGGACGGGAACGACGTGGCGCGCGACTATTTCATCGCGCAAGACGAGGATCGGTCGCTGCTATGGGTGTTTCGGGAGCGAAGCGAAGCGCGGGGATGGTACCTGCAGGGGCTCTTTGCATGAGGTCGATGCAATGCCACCCGGGAATCCGTGCGGGCTGATCCCTTCGACAAGCCTTTGCATTGAACCCGATATCGCATGCTCCCCGGCTACGCCGAGCTTCATTGCCTCACCAACTTCTCGTTTCTGCGCGGCGCTTCGCACCCGGAAGAGCTCGTCGAGCGTGCCGCGGAGCTTGGCTACGCCGCCCTGGCCATCACCGACGAATGCTCGGTCGCTGGTGTCGTCCGTGCCCATCTGGCGGTGCGCGACAAGAAGCTGCCTCTCAAGCTGCTCATCGGCACGGAAATTCGCCTTGCCGATGGCCCCACATTGGTCTTGCTTGCGACGAACCGCAATGGCTACGGCAATCTTTCCGCGCTCATCACACGCGGGCGTACCGCCAGCGACAAGGGCAGCTATCGACTGACTTGCGCCGACCTCGATGCGGGGCTCGAGGATTGTCTGGCGTTGCTGGTCGAGAGCCGGGAAACGTTCGGACGGGAAACGGGAAGCGGGAAGCGGGAAACGTTCGGACGGGAAACGCCGTTCAATACGGAGGCTTCTGCGCACAGCTCTGACATCGATGCTGCCCGCTGGCTGGCTGCTCGCTTCCCGGGCCGGGCCTGGATCGTCGTCGAGCTTATGCACAGTCCGGGCGATCGCGAGCATTTGCAGCGGCTGCGCACCCTCTCGAAAACCGCCGGTCTGCCACTGGTGGCCGCAGGCGACGTGCATATGCATGTGCGCTCGCGCCGGCCTCTCCAAGACACGCTCACCGCGATCCGATTATCCAAACCGATCGCGCAATGCGGCCAGGCGCTCTTTCCCAACGCTGAGCGGCATCTGCGCCTGCGCGTGCGGCTGGCGAGCCTCTATCCGACCGAGTTGCTCGAGGAAACCCTGCGCATTGCGGATCTCTGCACCTTTTCGCTCGAGGAATTGCGTTACGAATATCCGGATGAGCTGGTCCCCGCAGGGGAAACACCCGCCTCGTATCTGCGCAGTCTCGTGATGAAAGGACTGCAATGGCGGTTTGGAGCCAAAAACCCGGGAAACGGGAAACGGGAAACGTTCGGATGGGAGGCGGGAAACGTTGCTGGTGAGACGGGAAATGGGAAACGGGAAACGGGAAACGCCAAGCACGTACAAGCAAATCCCACCGACTCGTCGCCGATTCTCGGCGACGAGGCGCCGGACTCAAAAATTTTGCCATTCGCGAGTCCAGACACCTCGGCACCCAACCACGTTTCCCTTTTCCCGTTTCTCGTTTCCCATCCGAACGTTTCCCGGCATTTAAGCGACCTCATCGAGCATGAGCTCGCCCTCATTACCGAGCTGCGTTACGAGCCCTACTTTCTCACCGTGTATGACATCGTGCGGTTTGCGCGGAGTCAGGGGATTCTTTGCCAGGGCCGCGGCTCGGCGGCCAATTCGGCGGTGTGCTACGCGCTTGGTATTACTGAAGTCGATCCGGCGCGTATGTCGATGCTGTTCGAGCGCTTCATGTCCCGTGAACGCAACGAGCCGCCCGATATTGACGTCGATTTCGAACATCAGCGCCGCGAAGAAGTCATCCAGTACATCTACGACAAGTACGGCCGCGATCGTACTGCGCTCACGGCCACGGTCATCACCTACCGGGCGAAAAGCGCGGTGCGTGACATCGGGAAAGCCCTTGGCCTCGCGCTCGAGCAGGTCGACCGGCTGTCGAAATCGATGGCCTGGTGGGATGGGCGGCAAGCGCTTCCTGAGCGCATGCAGGAGATGGGCTTTGACGCCGAGAGTCCGGTCATGCAGCAACTGATGACCCTGCTCGAGACGATCATCAGTTTTCCGCGCCATCTGTCGCAGCACACCGGCGGATTCGTCATGACGCGCGGCCTCCTCACGCGGCTGGTGCCCATCGAAAACGCGGCCATGGCCGATCGCTCGGTGATCCAGTGGGACAAAGACGATCTGGACGCGCTCGGCCTCCTCAAGGTCGATGTCCTTGCGTTGGGCATGCTCTCGGCGATCCGCCGGTCAATCGATCTTATCGATGATTTCTATACGCGCCTCGCCCCGGCATGCGCACCCGACTGGTATCGACAACGCAAAGAGGCGCGCTTCACCGTCACCGATGTGCCGCCCGAAGACCCGGTCGTCTACGAGATGATTCAGCAAGCGGACACGATCGGTGTATTCCAGATCGAATCACGCGCGCAGATGTCGATGCTGCCCCGGCTCAAGCCGCGTTGCTTCTTCGATCTGGTGATCGAGGTTGCGATCGTGCGGCCTGGTCCGATCCAAGGGGGGATGGTCCATCCGTATTTGCGCCGGCGCAGCGGCGAGGAACCGGTGAGCTATCCAAGCCCGGCGGTGGAAAAAGTGCTCAAGCGCACCTTGGGGGTACCGATCTTTCAAGAGCAGGTGATGCAGCTTGCGGTGGTCGCCGCGGGATTCACGCCCGGCGAGGCGGATCAGTTGCGCCGTGCCATGGCAGCATGGCGGCGCAAGGGCGGGCTGGAACCGTTCGAGCGCCGCCTCATTCATGGCATGCTCGATCGCGGCTATTCCCGTGAGTTCGCCGAAGCAATCTATCGACAGATCCTGGGCTTTGGTGAATACGGCTTTCCCGAATCGCATTCGGCCAGCTTCTCGCTGCTGGTGTATCTCTCCGCATGGATCAAACGCCATGAGCCCGCCGCGTTTCTGGCCGGACTCCTGAACAGCCAGCCAATGGGCTTCTATGCGCCCGCGCAGTTGGTCCAGGACGCGCGCCGGCACGACGTCGAAGTGCGGCCGGTCGATGTGCTGGAGAGTGATTGGGAGTGTTCGCTGGAGCCGGGTGGCTCGCACGAGGGAAACGGGAAACGGGAAACGGGAAACGCGGCGGTACGGCTCGGCCTTTGCATGGTGCACGGTCTTTCGAAAGCGGCTGGTGAGCGCATCGAGCATGAGCGCAAGCGGCGAGTCGAGATGGATGGCTTGAGCGAGCCTGGCGTTTCCCGTTTCCCGTTTCCCGTTTCCCGTCCGAACGTTTCCCCCTTCCCTCTTCACCCTTCACCCGCGTTCAGCGCCATCCCCGACCTCGCCACCGCCTGCCATCTGGATCAAGGCGATCTGAAATCACTCGCCGCATCCGGGGCGCTGCGCGGCCTCGCTCAGCATCGGCGGCAAGCCTATTGGGCGGTCGCGGGCATCGACCGGCATCCCACCCCGATCCTGGCTGCGGCTTCCACCGATGAAACCGTGCCCCTGCTGCGTCAACCGACCGAAGGCGAAGAATTGATTGCCGATTATGCAAGCGTCGGGTTTTCACTCGGACGGCATCCGCTCGCACTGTTGCGCAATCGATTGGAGACAATGCGATTGTCGAGTGCGACCGACATTCAAGCGATGCCGCAGCGGCGCTTGGCGCGGGCGTGCGGGCTGGTCACCGGTCGGCAGCGGCCGGACACTGCGGCAGGCATCGTCTTCCTGACGCTCGAGGACGAAACCGGCTATGTGAATGTCGTCGTCTGGCCGAGGCTCCTCGAGGCGCAGCGCCGCGAGATCCTCGGTGCGCGGTTGCTGGCGGTCTATGGGGTCATCGATCGTGCCGGCGATGTCGTCCATGTGATCGCCAAGCGCGTTGTCGACCACAGCGCCCTGCTCGGTCGGCTCCTTACGCGATCGCGCGACTTCCATTGAACCGAAAACCACACGGACGATACCCATCCAAACCAGACACGGCTTCACAATGACCTGTGAAGCGCTCCATTCGAAATCAGGGCAGGGAACCGTGTACCTTGCCACGGGTCAAACTCCCTCCCGGCTTGCCCGGGACACGGAACTGGCGGAAAGTCCATATATGTACCCCGATATGCTTCGCCTCATCGCCAGACTCTCGGATCGTCGTCCGAGCGACCGGCTTCCGACGCGTCTCGACATGCTATTTGAGAGGCTTGCACATGGGGAAGGCGAAGCGACCGCCATCGAAGACGCCATCTGGACCGTGTGGATGTACCATCCGCATAGTCGCGCCGCCGAGGCGCTGGATCGTGCAGTAGGCGATATCGCGGCGCAACGTTACGACATCGCCGAAACCCGCCTTGCGATGCTGCTCCGCGCACGGCCTGATTTCGCCGAAGCCTGGCACAAGCGTGCGACGCTTCATTACATGCGAGAAGACGACACCGAGAGCGTGCTCGATCTTCATCGGACCCTCGAGCTCGAGCCGCGGCACTTTCCCGCCCTGCTCAGTTTCGGGGAGATCTGCCTATCCAACCGGGAGCGGGAAGGCGCCGAGCTTGCTTTTCACACGGCATTGCGAATACACCCGCGCCTTGATGCGGCACGTGATGGCCTCGAACGTGCGGCGGCGCTGGACGCCTGAATCCATTGAATAACAAGTGAGCCCAACATGATGAACGAAACGCTTCGTCGCATCACAACCCTGCAGCGCGCCGACCCGGCAGGCACCTTGTCCCCGCGGCTCGAAGGCTTGTTCACAAAGCTTCGTACCGCCAACGGCGTGGTGGAAGCGAGCCTCACCGAAAACGAAATCTGGGCGGCGTGGATGGAACACCAGGACCCTGCCGCTGCCGCCGCGCTCGATGAAGCCACGCAGGCGCTTGCCTCGAAAGACTACGGCGATGCCGAACGCATGCTGGACAAGGTCATCGAGTACCACCCCGACTTCGCCGAAGCCTGGAACAAGCGCGCAACGCTGCGATTTCTGCAAAAGCGGGATGGACTGAGTCTTGCCGACATCGAGCGCACCCTCACACTCGAGCCGCGCCACTTCGGCGCATTGTGTGGATTCGCGCAGATTTGCCTGCGGCGCGGTGACCGCGAAGCTGCGCTCTTTGCCCTCGCCGAGGCATTGCGAATCCATCCTCATCTGCCCTCAGTGAAAGAAGCCTACGACGCCTTGCTGGAGGAACCCAGCAAGGGCGTGCATTAAGGACTGATCACCTCGCCAAGCGTCGCATCGAGAATCGACAGCGCCGTCTCGATCTCGCTCTCGCTGACATTCAGCGCAGGCATGAAGCGCAGCAGGTGTGGTCGCGGCGCGTTGATCAAGAGTCCGTTCTCAAGGGCGAAATCGACGACGGTCGCGCCGATCTCCTGCCGCAGGTCGAGCGCGATCAAGAGTCCGCGACCGCGTATATCGCCAAGGGAATAACGCTCGGCTAAGCGGTGCAATCCCTGCCTCAACTGTTCACCGCGCGCCTCGACATTGGCAAGAAACGCAGGTTCGGCGACACATGCGACTACGGCGCTGCCGACGTGCGTCATGAGCGGGTTGCCGTTGAAGGTTCCACCTTGATCGCCGGCGCTGAAACAACTGACCGCTTCAGTTGCAAGCAATGCCGCTAAAGGAACACCGCCGCCGAGACCCTTCGCCAAGGTCATGATGTCTGGGGAAACGCCGGCATGCTCGAAACCGAACATGCGACCCGTGCGCCCGATCCCCGTCTGGATTTCATCGAAAATCAGCAGCAGTCCGCGATCCTGCGTTAGCTTTCGCAATGCCCGCAGGAACGCATCGCTCGCGACGATGACACCCGATTCGCCCTGGATCGGTTCGACCATGACCGCGACGGTTCGCGGATTGACGAGCTGTTCGACCGAATCGATGTCATTCAAAGTCGCTTTCGGAAAGCCGGACACCTTCGGCGCGAAAAGCTCCGCCCATTGGGGCTTGCCCGAGGCCGACATCGTCGCGAGCGTACGTCCGTGAAAGGCGCCGTCAAACGTAATGATTTCGAACGCACCGTCGCGGTGTATTGATCCCCACTTGCGGGCCAGTTTGATCGCACCCTCGTTCGCTTCGGCCCCGCTGTTCGCGAAGAACACGCGATCGAGACCGCTCAACGCACACAATCTCGCTGCGAGCGCTGCGGCCGGCAAATTGAAGAATGCGGGACTGCAATTGATCAGCGTGGCTGCTTGCTCGGCCAGCGCTTTCTGCACGACGGGAGGACAGTGTCCAAGCGTATTGACGGCCCATCCCTGGATGAAATCGAGATACCGGCGCCCGTTCGCATCGAACAGCCACGAGCCCTCGCCACGCACGAATGCGGTGGCTGGGCGGTCAGTGATCCACATCAACGCGTCGGTGTGCTGGTGTCGTGCATTCATTATTTGCCTCTCTTGGGTCGGCCTGAAAATGACCAAGGCCGCAGGATCGCTGCGGCCTTGGTCGGTGACGCTCAGGTATCTGGATATTCGACTCAGGCGCGCGCGATCCCTCCACGACGGCGTGCGCGACGACGGTCGTTGTCGATGAAAGAGGGTGCGAGGCGCAGAGCGAACATGTCCGAACGATAACTGAAGACGGCGCGCCTAGTCGACCGCATCGACACCGCATCGGCACCGAATCGAGCCGGCGCTACTCGGGGACCAACCAGCGCACATCCCATCCGCCCTGTTTATCCGTGGCGAGCGCGGTCCACATCCAGGGCAGGATATTTTTCGCTTCGGCCTCGAATCCCCACGGTGGATTGACGACGAGCATGGCGCACCCGCGCAAACTCTCCGACCACCAATCTGGAAACAAAGACAGCTCCAGTCGCAGAATTTTTTGGATACCTGCGGCGGCGACACGTCGCTCGAAGCGTTGCATGTCCTGCGCCAACATCAGCGGATACCACAGCGCGAAGATCCCGGTTGCCCAGCGATCATGTGCTTCGGTCAACCCTTCGGCCAGCCGCTTGAATTCCTGTGCGCGATCGAATGCGGAGTCGATCAAGACCAAGCCGCGCCGCTCGGACGGCGGAAGAAACGCCTTCAGCGCCTGATAGCCGTCCATGTTGTGGACGTGAACCTGCCGGTCGCCGTCGAAATGCCGCGCGAGGAGACCGCAATCGTCGCGGCCCAGCTCGTTCAGCACCATCCGATCGTCTTCGCGAAGAAAGTGCCGCGCAAGCACCGGCGAGCCCGGGTAGTAACGCAACGCCCCATTGGCATTCAGTGCACTGACGCATTGAAGGTAGGGCGCCAGTTCTTCGGGCGCATGTTGGGCGCCCAAGATCTTGGTGATGCCGTTCTCGAATTCCTTGGTCTTCTGCGGCCAGTCGTGCTGTAAATCGTATTGACCGATCCCGGCATGCGTGTCGAGATAGAGATACGGTTTGTCCTTCTTGTTCAAATGCAGCATGAGGCGCGCGAGCAGCGCATGCTTGAAAACGTCCGAGAAACCGCCGGCATGGAACAGATGGCGATAGGCCAGCATCAGAGTTTGGTGTATTTGACGGCGCGTCCTCGGGATTTCTCCGCGGGATATTTGATCTCATTTTGGACCAGCTTTCGCTCCGCCGCACTGATCGGATCCACATCCAATTTATCGCAGAGCCGCAACAATAGGAGCAGCACGTCGGCGATCTCCAACTCCACTTCCGCCTTGGTGGTCGGTGGCAGATTGGCGCTCTCTTCATGCGTGAGCCATTGGAAGTGCTCCATCAGTTCCGCGGCCTCTCCGGCCATCGCCATGACGAGATTCTTCGGGTTATGGAATTGGTCCCATTCGCGCACCATGACGAACGCGCGCAGTTTTTCGCGCAAGGCGTCTAAACGCTCCGGCATCACATTGCGCCTGCTCGCGTCTGCCTCATGCCGGACGATACATGTAGTCCCGCGTCATCGGCAGCGGATCCGCGCCGGCACCGCCATCCTTGGATGCCAGAACCTGGTAGATGTTGATCCAGTTATTCGCAAACCCATGCGCGCATCCGATCAGATACAGCGACCAGATCCGATAGCGGCGATCGCCTGCAATCTCGATTGCCCGCGCCTTATTGCGTTCGAGGCCGTCGGCCCAGATCGCGCAGGTTCGGGCATAGTGGCGGCGTAGCGACTCCACGTCGGCAACCTCAAATCCCGCGGCAGCCATCTCTTTGACGACGAGCGAGATGTGTGGAACTTCGCCGTCCGGAAAGACGTATCGATCAATGAATTCCCCCACACCCATCCCGACCGCCCCGCTTTCGGGATCGACCGATGTGATGCCGTGGTTGAGCGCAAGGCCTCCATTTGCCAATAGCGATCGCATCTTTTTGAAATAGATCGGTAGATTCTTGAGCCCTACATGCTCGAACATCCCAACGCTCGCGATCTTGTCGAAGATGCCGTCGCCTTCCAAATCGCGATAGTCCTGAATTCGAACGGTGCAGCGATCTTCCAGTCCCTCGGCCTTGATGCGCTCCTTGGCCAGCGCATACTGGTTTTCGCTCAGCGTAACGCCGGTCGCCCTGGCACCGAACTTCTTCGCGGCTCGAATGATCAGCGCGCCCCAACCACATCCAATGTCGAGAAACCGGTCTCCGGGCTTCACCTGCAGCTTGGTGAGGATGTGATCGAGCTTGCGCTCCTGCGCGCGCTCCAGTGAATCGGTATCCGTCCCGAAGTACGCGCACGAATACACCATGCTCTGGTCGAGAAAGAGCGAATAAAACTCGTTCGATACGTCATAGTGATACTGGATTGCCTTGCGATCGCGCTGGCGCGTATGCGTGACCATCCACTTCAGCCCTGCCATGCGGCTGGTGCGCGCCGCAGAGCGCGCCAGCCGCTCACCCACGCTGAAAATATCGGAGAGGCGGCCCTCGACCTCGATGTGCCCCTCCACATAGGCTTCGCCAAGCTTCATGAAGTCGGGGGAAACCAGGTAACTGAGGGAGCGCGCCTTGGGCACGGTGATGGTGACCTTGGGGGTTTCGCCCAATGTGTACGTCTTGCCATTCCAAAGGCGGATATTGATCGGAATGTTGTGGGCAGCCCGTAGGGAAGCGGCGAGCCGGTCCATCCTGTTTTCAAGTAGAAACATGGCCTCTCCTTTGCTTTGGTTTCTTCGGTACGTGATCGCCCTTAGAATGGATGCAACCTGGAGGCCACTCATGAGCGACATTGATATTCGCCGTTCCCACGCCCTCTCCCTTTCGCAGGCACGCAAACATGCCGAGGAGATGGCCCTTGCGCTGAAGCAAAAATTCGATCTCGATTCGTCGTGGCAAGGGGATCAACTGCGGTTCACGCGCCCTGGCGTGAGCGGGGCGCTGACCGTCTCGAAAGGCGATATCCACCTGGTTGCGACCCTTGGACTGCTGCTGTCGTTCATGAAGCCCCAGATCGAAGGCCATATCCATGGAGAGCTCGAGCGGATTTTCAGCGCCCCTGCCGGCGCGAGCCCGAAGACGACGGCTGCATCCAGCCAACGCAAGGCGGCCACGCCACGCAAGCCCGCACCGCGCAAGTCGGCGAAATGACCGGGTACGCAGATGCTCGCCTTTAGGAGCCATGGGTGTCGTCAGCAAAGCGCTTCGGGAGCACATCACTTCGCAAGCGATTTGACCAGATCGATGTAGCGTTGCATCGAATCGGTCTGGCTGGTGCCCTTCACCGCCGCCCACGCATCGTATTTCGCGCGTCCGATCATGTCGGTAAACCCAGGTCGCTTCCCCGCGACGTCGCCCTCGGTTCCTTGCTTGAAGAGCGCGTACAGCTGCAGCTTCACGTCGTTGCCCGGATCTTCCCGAAGACTCTTGACCGCAACGCCCGCATCGTCAAACTGCTTTTTTAGTGTCGCCACGGGTTGTCCCCCTGTGTCATATTGCTATGTCGACTTCGACCCAGTCTCCCAGACGGCCTGGACGAAGAGGCTCCGCTATTATATTCATGGTCTGATCAATTGGGTTGCCCATGCCCGTTCGCGAACGCATGTCGAGTGTCGACACCGCCTGGCTGCGGATGGATCGGCCGCAAAACCTGATGACGATCACCGGCGTTCTTATCTTCGACGAGCGCGTGAGCTTCACGAAATTGCGACGCGTCATAGCGGAGCGGTTTCTTGCTTACGCCCGCTTTCGGCAGCGGCCCGTCACCGATTCGTCCGGCGCGTATTGGGAAGACGCGGCCGGCTTTGACCTTGATCGGCATCTGGTTCGAGCCCGCCTTCCTGGTGTCAAGACCGCGAGCGCATTGAAGGAGATGGTCGCATGCCTCGCTTCCGCACCGATGGATCCGGCGCACCCGCTCTGGCAATTTACGCTGGTCGACCATTACGGAACGGGCGCCGCGCTGATCGCACGCATCCACCATTGCTACGCGGATGGCATTGCACTGATCGGCGTGATGCTTTCACTCGCCGATGAGACTCGGGAGGCTCCCCGAAAGATCGACATCCCACCGACGGGTCGATCGAACCCGGAAGCGGAGGTCGGCTTGCTTGGCCGGTTGTTCGAGCCGATGACCGATGCGGTGATGTACGCCGTCAAGAATTCCGGCAACGCCCTCGAAAAGTACATCGAGTTGGTCCGCAATCCGTCCCAGCTCGTTCAATTTGCCAAGGTAGGTGCAGCGATCGGCACGGAGATTGCGCAACTGGCCACCATGCCCGACGATTCGATTACCCGCTTCAAGGGCAAGCCTGGAGTGGGCAAGCGAGTCGCGTGGACGACCCCAATCCCACTCGATGAAGTGAAGGCGGTCGGTCGCGTACTCGGATGCTCCGTGAACGATGTGCTGCTCGCTTCGGTCGCCGGGGCGCTAGGCAGTTATCTTCGGTCCAATGGCGACGACACCTCGAAGACGGAGATCCGGGCGCTGGTCCCGGTCAATCTTCGCTCGCCCGGCAAGGAACACGCTCTCGGAAACCGCTTCGGCCTGGTCGCATTGACGCTTCCTCTGGGTATGACCAATCCGGTTGCGCGGGTCCATGAGTTGCATGCCCGGATGGAGGCGCTGAAGGGCAGCTATCAGGCAGCGTTGACCTTGGGTGTGCTCGGGCTCCTCGGCATGTGTCCACAGTCGATTCAAACCCAGATACTTGATCTGCTTGCAAGCAAGGCCACCGCGGTCATGACCAACGTGCCTGGGCCGCAGAAGCCTCTCTATGTCGCGGGTGCTCGCCTCGCGAGCCTGATGTTCTGGGTCCCGCAGTCGGGCGACATCGGCATGGGCGTGTCGATTCTTTCCTACAACAACAAGGTCCAGTTCGGGCTCATTACCGATGCCAAGCTCACCCCGAATCCTGAGGACATCGTGGCGCGCTTCGCGCCCGAGCTCGAATCCCTTCTGTTGACGGTCCTGATGGAGCCATGGGACCAGAAACGGGACCCCGCACTGATCGAATCGGAACTGGTCGCGGCTGCATCGGCGCAACCGATCAAATCACGCGTTGCTGCCAAGCCCAAACGCGCCCGGATAAAGTCCTCGCCTACGATATTGGTGGGATAGATCGGTTCGCGCTTCGTTTGCCGCGTGCATCAGCGGTCGGCACCAATTCCGATCCGTCCTGGTCTGGTTTCAATCGTCCAGATTCTCCCTTGCAAGCTCCACATCGAGTCGCTCCAGGGCGTCCATCGCCTTGCACGCAGCCGCCTCTTTATAGAGCCCTTCTGCTTGCGCCATCTTCGACTTTCCAAACAGCATGACGAGTCCGTTCGCATATTCGATTCGCGCGATCGCGGAGTCAGGATTGAGTTTGAGTGCCTTCTCGAAATGCTCGACCGCCGATTCCTTCTTGGCGCCGTAGGTCAGCCCGGCGATCGTGGACCCGACTTTGTCGATTACTTCAGCGTGATAGGCGCCGAGGGCGATATGCGCATCAGCGTGCTTGGCGTCGAGCTCGATAACTTTGGCCAGCGCGTTCTTGATTTTGCCTCCCAACCCTTGCGCGAGCGCCTTCGTGATCGAGATCCCCTGCCCATAGCGGCCGAGCGCAAAAGCGAGCAGGTAGTGGCCGTTGATGTTCTTCGGGTGGGCCTTGATGGATTCCTCGCAGCGGGCAGCCGCGTCCTCGAACATCGCGAGCTTGCGGGACTCGTCTTTCTCGAGGTAACTCGCATAGACGATGGTGGCCTTGTTCGCCGCATTCACGCCGGATAGCCCTCCCTTCAGGCCCGCCGCGACAGCCTTATCGAAATCGCCTTGGTGGTAGAGCCGCCACGCCTCCTGGGCGGATTCATCCGTTGGAAATGGCTCGCGATCGCCGCAGTGCAGGCGCTCCCATTGCTTCTTCAAATTGGCGGCGTTGTACGCATACGCCTTATCCGCGTATGGAAACTTTGTCCAGCCGGCCTTCGCCATGTTTTCCTCCTTGTGGCGGTTCCATGTTGCCCAACCATAGGGGAAAGTGGCCCGATTGAAAAGCCCCATGCGCCCCATGCGCACCTGATTCAGCTTTGGGGTGCTGCCTTGTACTCGGATGCCAAGCGTACGAAGAGCTGCCGACCCGCGGGCTCCAAATACGGCGCGAACATCGCCAGCGCCTGATAGGCGCCCTCGGCGAGTACGGCCACAGCATCGAATTTGCGCGGGTTCTTTGCATACGCGAAGGACAACCAATAGGTCACCACGACCGTAACGTTGGTTGCGAGCACGCGGATATCGCCGTGCGACGGTGAAAGCTCCCCGGCGCGCGCCATGCCTTGACACAGCGCCTCGAGGGTTCGAACCTTATCGGCAAGGATCGACTTGAATTGAAGCTCGAGGGTCCGGTTGCGCGTCAGAAGATCATTGAGATCTCGATAGATAAACCGGTACTTCCAGATCGTTTCGAACAGGAGATGCAGAAACAGCCAGACATCCTCGACCGTCGCGTCGCGTTGGTCGGGCGCGACAAGGATCGGCCCGATCTCGCGACGAAAATCGGCGAAGATGTCATTGACGATTTCGTCTTTGTTGCGAAAGTGGTAGTAAAGATTTCCGGGGCTGATGTTCATGGCCTCGGCGATCGCCGTCGTCGTGACGTTCGGCTCCCCGAGCTGGTTGAACAGCACAAGCCCCGTTTCAAGCACGCGCTCGCGCGTTCGCCGTTTGCGCGTGCGCTCCGTCATGCCTTCGCTGCGCGCTTCGGCGCGGGCTTGGCGCCGGATTTCGCGGGAGCAACGCCGCGGGAGAGCTTTTGCACCGCCGCTGTCAAAGCCTCCAGCTTCTTGGTCATGCCTTGCAGGTCCTTGTTGGTCGGAACGCCGAGCCGCGAGAGCGCGCGCGCAACCCGATCCTCGAACACGCTTTCAAGCTTATCCCACGTCTGTGTGGCGCGATTGCTCGCTTGTTCGCCTGCCTTGCCCACGTTTTTCGTGAGCTCCGCCACCTTGGCCTGTGCCAGCTCGCGGGTACGGGCCTCGAGGGTCTTCCCTTCCTTGACGAGTGCTTCGAACACCTTGCCACCCTCATCCTGGGCTTTTGCGAATGCGCCGAGCCCCGCCAGCCAAATCTGCTGCGCGGAATCCCGAACAGTCTTCGACAGGTTGGAGTCGGAAACATCACCAGCGAGCTCTTGCAGTTTCTTTACCATATCTGTACTCCTTGTTTTATGTTAGTCGAGCCGGCGATCGCCGGCACCTTCCGGGACTACCGTCTTCCAGGCAGCCCGGCCACCAACCAAGTGTAGGGACGCCGCCTAGAGCGTGGTGCCTAATTCTGTAGTGCGAAGCCTCTAAATATCAACGGGCGAGCCAGGCAAGGGTCGGCCATGTCTTTCTCATGCTGGCGGACATTGGCGCTCCGGTGGCAACATATACGAAGTAACGCGCTCGCTGGCAACGCCCGTGCAGGCCAAGGGAACGCATCGTCGACCAACCAAAGGAGAAGAGATGATCTACTTTGTTACCGGCGCGACCGGGTTCATCGGCAAACGGCTTGTCAAGACCCTCGTCGCTCGCAAAGGATCCGTCATCTACGCGTTGGTCCGCGATCGCAATCCGAAGCGGCTCGATGCATTGCGCACCTATTGGGGTGGCGGCAAAGAACAGATCGTGTTCGTCCCGGGGGATCTTACCCAGCCGGACCTTGGCATCAGCCCAACCGATTTGAGGAAGCTGGACAGCAAGGTGAAGCATTTCTTCCACCTCGCTGCGGTCTACGATCTGCAAGCATCCGCCGAAGACCAGATTGCCGCCAATGTCCAAGGTACCGAGCGGGCCATCGCCATGGCAAACGAAATCAAGGTGGGCTGCTTCCACCATGTGAGCTCGATCGCCGCGGCAGGGCTCTTCGAGGGGATCTTCCGCGAAGACATGTTCGATGAGGCCGAGAACCTCGATCATCCGTACTTTCAGACCAAGCACGACGCGGAGAAAATTGTTCGCGCCCAGTGCAAGTCGCCATGGCGCGTCTATCGACCCGGCTTGGTGGTCGGTGACTCGCGGACAGGCGAGATGGACAAGGTCGACGGTCCGTACTACTTTTTTAAGCTGATCCAGCGCATGCGCCAGATGCTCCCGCCCTGGATGCCAACCGTCGGGCTGGAAGGTGGGCGAATCAATATCGTTCCGGTCGACTATGTGGTCGCAGCACTTGATCACATCGCGCATGTACGTGGAGAAGACCGCAGATGCTTTCATCTGGTCGATCCCGAGCCGTATCGCGTCGGCGATGTCCTCAATATCTTTTCCCGCGCCGCCCACGCGCCCGCGATGGCCATTCGAGTCAACGCCGCCCTCCTTGGGTTCGTGCCCAAGAACATCAAGAAAGGACTGCTCTCCCTCACGCCGGTTCGCCGCATCCGCAATGCGGTGATGCGCGACCTCGGGCTCCCGGAGGACATCCTCACCTTCGTGAATTACCCGACGCGCTTCGACAACCGCGAGACCTTGCGATTGCTGAAGGGTACCGGCATCGAAGTGCCACGGCTTGACAACTACGCATGGCGGCTCTGGGATTACTGGGAGCGACACCTGGATCCGGATCTACGCATCGATCGGACTCTGCGCGGACAGGTTCGCAACAAGGTCGTCGTGATCACCGGTGGATCATCGGGAATCGGCTTGGCTGCCGCCCACAAGATTGCCGCCGCCGGCGCCAAGACAATCATTGTTGCACGCGACCCTGAGAAACTCGCCGAAGCGGCCAAGGCGATCGGCGCGGTGAGCCGGTCGGTGTTCACCTATACGGCAGATATCGCCGACGAGGCGCAGTGCGCGGCGTTGGTCAAGAAGATCCTCGCCGATCACGGGCGCATCGACATTCTTATCAACAATGCCGGGCGTTCGATTCGCCGGGCCATCGAGAATTCATACGATCGCCTCCATGATTTCGAACGCACGATGGCGCTCAATTATTTTGGCTCGCTGCGATTGACGCTTGGCCTGCTCCCCACGATGGCACAGCAGAAAAGCGGCCATGTAATCAACATCTCATCGATCGGCGTGCTCACCAATGCGCCCCGCTTTTCGGCGTACGTCGCCTCGAAGGCCGCGCTCGATGCGTTCACGCGCTGCGCGGCATCCGAATTCGCGGATGTGGGCGTTTCGTTCACGACGATCAACATGCCACTCGTACGAACACCCATGATCGCGCCGACGAAAATCTATAGCAACGTGCCGACCTTGGCGCCCGAAGAGGCTGCCGATCTGATCGTGCAGGCGATCGTCTACAAACCTAACCGGATCGCCACGCGGCTGGGCGTTTTTGGGGAGGTGCTCCATGCCTTGTTGCCGCGTGTCGCGCAGATCATCATGAACACTTCTTTCAGGATGTTTCCGGATTCGACGGCGGCACAGAACAAAAAGGATGGTGCCGCGCCGGCCGCGACCGCCGATCAGATTGCGCTCGGCCAGATCATGCGCGGAATCCACTTATAGGAGGCCGGCCATCCGACAGCACGGTCGCCACGATCTCGAAGACGGTGCGCGATGCGGTCATGCTGAGATGCCCAATCCCGGCAATTTCGATTGAACGTGCCCGCGGCAGCATCCCATTGCGATAGGGCGCCACAAGGTTGTCGTCGCGGCTGATGATCGTAGTAACCCCGTTTTGCACCTGCGCGAGTCCCTCGACGTTCAAGGGATCGGCGAGCCATGCGCTGCCGATGCGCATCGCACGCCCGTTCTCACCATGTGCAATGCCGGCGAGCGCGGTGCCTTGATGCGGCGAACCAAGTGTCACGATGCGATCGACCCTCTCCGCGCCGCACCGTCGCAGATAAGCACGTGCAACCAATCCACCCATACTGTGGCAGACCAGCGCGAGGCGCTGCGCACCGGTCGCTTCCAGGATCGAGTCGATGCGGGCCTCCAGTCCCCGCGAGCTCTCTTCGATCGATCCGTACACCGGTTCCATCGATAAGGTGAACACGGCGAATCCGCGCTCTTCGAGCCAACGAATGAAGAAGCGCCAGACGCCGCCGTTGCAGAAGTATCCATGTAGGAGCAATACGATTGGGCGCTCACCGATTCGTCGGTCGGCCGGACCCTCGCGACCAAACACGCCAGGCAGAAGTTGATGGCAGGCATAGGCGCGCGTAAACGTCCAGGTTTCACGGACCGCAAGGCGAAGAAATTCCGGGATGCTGCGTCGGGTTGACTGCGAATGTTTGCGATTCACACGCGACGCGACCACAAGGGTGGCTGCGTTGCCGGCGATTCGCCATCCGCAGAAGATCCCGACCGCGCACGCCAACGCCGCTACCGCTGTCCAGCCGCGGCCCAAGATGAGCCATCCGGCAAAGACGCCGAGGAGCAACCATTCGGTCAAGTGCCAGACCCAGGCGATTCGCGCGAGCACGAATTATTTCCCCCCCTTTCCAACCGGCGCCGTGATGCTCGTCAGGCAATAGCGTCCCCGAGCCACCCGTTTCGAATCCTTGGAAACTGAATCATGTTAGCCGTTCGCGATGCAAAATGGCGGCGAACGCGGGTTACCATTTTTGTCCGCGATACATTACCCTCCCCGGATGGATCATTCCGCTTTTCTTGCACGCATGCAGGCGCACTTTCAACAAGCGCTTGCGTATCGGCACACACCGGGCGCCGACCCGCTCCGGCTAGAGCGTCGAATCAGCTTGAGACGTTGGCAAGCCGCCAGACTCATGCAGACGTATGCTGATCTCATCAAGCAACCGCGCTTCCAGAAGGCGACGGTTTTCTTCTTCTCGGAACTCTACGGCGCCGGAGACTCAGGCGTACGCGACGCCCAGCTTTCCCGCGCGTTGCCCACCATGATCAAGCTCATGCCTGCCAAGACATTGGAGCCGCTCGCTCTCGCACTGGAAGTGGACGCGTTGTCGGAGCGCCTCGATGCGGCGCTTGCGGCCGAGCTCTTCCCGAAATCGTCCACATCGACGGCCATCGATACGCCCTCGTACGCCACGGCGTATCGAACGAGCGCCAACCGAGCCGAGCGGGTCCATCAGATCGATCTCCTAGTCGATGTCGGCCTTGCACTGGACCGCATTGCACACTCGCCCCTGGTCGTCGCTGCCGTCGCGATGATGCGGGCACCTGCGAAGAAAGCCGGTTTCGATGCGTTGCAAACGTTCCTCGATCGCGGTCTCACGGCATTTCGGGCAATGCACGGGGCGGCGGATTTTCTGGATACGATTCGTTCGCGCGAAATGCGGATTGCCACGCGGTTGTTCGAGTGCCACGATGCCCCGTTTGATCTTGACGATCCGATCACCGAACGCTGAGTGGGACCCCACGAAACGCATCTGCGTCATGCCGGCGGAAACGTGGGATAGGTAACCCCTTCCCGCTTGATCTGCTCGACCAGCTCGAGCTCCCACGCCAGATAGTCGCGCATGGCCTGCTCGGCGCCGCCCTTTTGCTCATACGGTCGATACCAAACGTCTTCGGGTGGATCGATCATGCGTGCATCGCCGGCCTCCATCGCGAGGCCCGCATCGCGCCAACTGTTGGTACCGCCCGCCAGCACGAAAACTTCGCGGTTGGTCCATTCCTTCGCATCGATCGCGGCCAATTCGGCAAGGCGCGCATCGGGCGACGTGAACGCAATTGCGCCCGTCCCATCGATCCGCGGCAGGCTCTCCCTCAGCCGCGCACGAATTGCCCACCATGCTCCCGGAATATGCCCTTTGCGAAACTGCAAGCTCGTCGCCAGATCGATCACTGTAATGTTTCCCGCAGCGATGCGCTCCCGGAGTGCCATCGCCGTGATCGTCCGTGCTGCTCGATCATTGCAAACCGGTTCAGATGCGGATCGCTCCGTGAACTGCTCCGGCACGACCCCATCGAGAACAGCAACATCGACGAGCCCCATCTGTACCAGCCAGGAGGCAGTCATGACGGCGCGAACGCCATCGGAGTCAGCCAGGACCACGCGCGCGTTGCGCGTCGCTACATATTGATCTGTCGCTTGCACGAGCTGCCCGCCTGGCGCATTCGCAAATCCGGGCAGCGTTCCGGTCGCGAATTCGCTCGGATCGCGCACGTCCAGACAGTACAACGTTCTCGCCTCGGTTTCGGCCCGCATCCGTGTGAGCGCGGCCCAGTCGATCTTCGTGATGGCAAAACGCCGGGCAACCAGTGCGGCCGATTCGCGCGCTCCCCTAAGCGCAGCAGCCCCTGGGGCCGGCGCCATGCGCGTGTTTCCATGTTCCAGTGGAAGGCCGGCCAGATGCCAGCCCATCGTTCCGTTGCGCAACGCGATCACCGGATTCGGAATCCGCGCGTTGATCAGCGATTGCGCGCCGATGATGGAGCGGGTACGCCCCGCGCAGTTGACGACGACCGTCGTTCGCGGGTCGGGCGCGATCTCGCGAACACGATACGCGAGCTCGGCCCCTGGGCAATCAAGCGCACCGGGAATGTTCGTGCCGGTAAACTCGACCATCGGACGGCTGTCGAGAATCACCAGATTCTCGCCCGCATCAATGCGCTGCTTGAGCTCTTCCGGCGCGAGCGATGGCGTGGCGCAATGATGCTCGATGAATTCCCCGAATGCCTTGCTTGGGACGTTCACGCCAGAAAACACTTCTAAGCCTGCGCCCTTCCATTGCGGCACGCCGCCCGCGAGAATCCTCACGTCGCTGTAGCCAAACCGCCTCAATATACCGGCGGCACGCATAGCGAGCGATTCGTCGTCGTCGCACAACACCACGGGTACGCCCTTTCGTGGGACCAGGCGCCCGATCTCCAACTCGAGGATGGACAAGGCAATGCACGCGGCGGCAAACAGATGGCCACGGGAAAACACGCCTTCCTCGCGCACGTCGATCAACGCCATCTCGCTGCCATCGTTCAACATAGCCAGCAGTACCGGCGCCGTTACCCTTGCCACCGTCGACTCGCCAGGTTCAGTCACGTCATTTCCTTTCGATCGATCCCGCCGATTCGCATTCTCGCATCGCGTAGCGCATCATGCGCAACGCCGATTGGGTACACTGCGCCGTCGAGGAAACGCCCAACATGCCGGACATTCTGCTTGCAACGCTTAACGCACGCTACATCCACGCGTCGCTTGGGTTGCGCTATCTATTCGCCAATCTTGGTGCACATCAGTCCGCTGCCGAGATTATCGAATTCGTCATCACGCAGCGTCCGATCGATATTGCCGAGGCCATCCTCGCCCGCTCGCCCCGCATCGTCGGTTTCGGCGTCTATATCTGGAATGTCGAGGAGACGGCCAAAGTTGTCGCGTTGCTGAAGACGGTTCGCCCGGACCTTCTGATCATCCTGGGTGGTCCGGAAGTGAGCTACGAGTGCGCCGAGCAATCGATCGTCGCGCTTGCCGATTACGTCATAACCGGTTGGGGTGATGTTGCCTTTGCCACGCTGTGCGCCGAGCTCAGTGCCGGAGTACGGCCTGAACAAAAAATCATCGCAGGCGTACAGCCCCGCTTGAACGATCTTGCGCTCCCTTATCGCCACTACACGGACGAAGACATCGCGCGACGCATCGTCTATGTGGAAGCCTCCCGCGGTTGCCCCTTCAAGTGCGAGTTCTGTCTCTCGTCGCTCGATAAGACAGCATGGCCATTTGATCTCGAGCGGTTTCTCGCGGAGATTCGTTCACTCCACGAACGCGGCGCCCGGCACTTCAAATTCGTCGATCGCACATTCAACCTCAATATCAAGTCGAGCCAGCGGATCCTGGAGTTTTTCCTCGAGCGCCTCGACGATCGACTGTTCCTCCATTTCGAGCTGATTCCGGACCATCTGCCGGATCCGCTCAAGGCGATCATCGCGCGATTCCCGGCTGGGCAATTGCAATTCGAGATCGGCATCCAGTCATGGGACCCGTCCGTGCAGGCGCTCATCAGTCGGCGCCAAGACAACGGGCAATCAGAGGCGAACATCCGCTGGCTGCGCGAGCACACCGGCGCCCATCTTCACACCGATCTTATCGTTGGTTTGCCTGGAGAAACACTCGCGGGGTTCGCCGCAGGATTCGATCGATTGGTCGCGCTAAGACCGCATGAGATTCAGGTCGGCATTCTGAAGCGCCTGCGCGGCACACCGATCGCACGGCATACGCAACCGTATTCCATGCAATACAACCCGCTTCCCCCGTACAACATTCTCGCGAATGCGCTCCTCGACTTCCCGACGATGCAGCGCCTGCAACGGTTCGCCCGATATTGGGATCTGATCGGCAACTCAGGCCGCTTCGTCCACACCCTGCCGCACATGCTCGGATCGCGGCCCTTTGAGCGATTCCTTCGTTTCGCCGATTGGCTCCATGCACAAACGGGACAGACCCATGCCTTCGCCTTGGATCGACTCTTCGATCTCGTCTACCGGGCGCTAACCGAACTGTTCAAGGTCACCGATGAAAGTGCGCGTGAGTTCCTTGCCGCGGATTACCGTGCTTCAGGTGCGAGGGGCGCGCCCATGTTTCTGCGCGGCCATGAGGCACATCGGCCACATCGGCCAGGGCACCGCGCGGATGCCCAACCGGCCGGCGCGATCCGGCAATCGAGGCACCAACGTCCTGTTGCCATCGAAGCAGGCGATTCGTAGCGCGCTACACCCTCGCCGCGACTTCATCCAATACGGGCAGCAACTGGGCAATGAATGCTTCCGGGTTCTCGCTCATCGGAAAATGACCGAGATCAGGCATGATCTTCACCCGCGCGCCTTTGATGTTCGCAGCCGTCTCCGTGGTATCGGCCGGGCTGCATGAATAGTCGTAATCGCCGGTGAGCATATAAAGCGGCGTGCGACCCGTATCGATGTCTTTCACGCGCTCGCGATAATCCCCGTCGATTTGATAGAAGAAGAGATCACCGCGGAATACGCCGGGCCCGCCTTGCATGTAATGCCATAGTGTCTCCCAACGATCGGCCGATGGACTGCACGGACACATCAGCCCCATTACCGTGGCGGCGCTGGCGATCTGACCATTGACTTCGGGATGCACCAGCCAGCTCGGGTCGTAGTAGCGAGGCGTGTTGGCTGCGGATTGCAGCCCGATAATCGCTCGAAAAGCGCTCGCATGATGGAGCGCGAGGTGCAGGCAGATGCGCCCACCGATCGAGCAGCCCATCACCGCCGGGCGATCCAGCGCGAGCGCGCCGATGAAGGCCATGATCAAACCGACGTAACGCTCGCTGGTGAGTCGATAATCCTCTGTTTGCCAGCCGATCGGGGGCGAGCTCTTGCCATGCCACGGCAGATCGAACGCGATAACCCGATAGCGCGACGTGATTCGCTTGTCATTGAGTAGCCCACGGAACTGCCGCGTATCGGACCCGGCAGTATGCAGACAAACCAGTGGAATGCCGCTGCCGGCCTCCTCGAAATAGACGCGGTGGTCGAGCCCCTCATACTCGATGTGGACATAGCGTCCGGTTACGACTTCGATGAATGGCTTCATCGTATTAATCCGGGTTGCGTAATTGCGCGAGGATCAGCTTCAGCACAAACAAATGCGCATAGAATTTTCGCGTGTCGCCCGTCAACGCGATTTCCCCTCGGCGAAAGAATGCAAAGATGTCTTGATCACCGGGCGCCTGCATCCCGCGAAAAAAGCGATCCCATGTAGCGGCTGACGCGCTCAAAGCAAACTCGCATTGCGGCATGACGAACGGCCCATGATCGGGCGGCGCCAACTTTCCCTCCGTCATCGCGATGATCCATTCCTCGTTGCCCGCTCTGAGAAGGCAGCGAAATGTCGAACGGGCGCCGAAATGGCTGATCGTGCGATCGCCAATCACTCTTTCTTCCAATCCCTGCCACCGCATGTCTCAGCTCAACTGCGGCATCGGATGAAGATCGAGACTTCGACCCGCCTTGACGACTTGGCCGGGGAGCTCGTGCTCGACGGTCTTTCGCAAGAGGCGTGATGCATCGAGGAGTCTCGCGAGATCGACACCGGTATCGTGGCCCATCGATTCGAGCATGTGCACCAGATCTTCGGTGCAGATGTTTCCCGTGGCGCCCGGCGCATAGGGGCATCCGCCCAACCCGCCGAGCGAGCTCTCGTAGCGCCGAATACCCGCCTGGAGCCCGGACACGACATTTGCCAGGCCCATTCCCCGCGTGTTGTGAAAGTGCAGAGCGAATTCGACCTGCGGAAACTTCGCGCGCGCGGCCTGGCTGATTTCGAGAACCTGCTTGGGATTGCCCATGCCGGTCGTATCGGCGAGTCCAAGGTTGGTGATGCCGAGATCCACGAAACGCTGAATCGCACCGAGTATCCGATCGAGCGGTTGGAAGCCCTCGAAGGGACAACCGAACGTCGTCGCCATCCCGGCGGCAATGCCGATTCCAGTTCCCTCCAGGGCCCGCTTGATTTCGGCGAATCCATCGAACGAAGCGTCGACTGAGCGCCTCACGTTTGCGCGATTGTGGCTTTCCGAAATCGACACGACGAGTACGACTTCATCGACCTTCGCCGCGATGGCGCGCTCGACGCCCCGGACATTGGCAATGAGTGCCACATACCGGACCCCTGGGCTTCGCGTGATGCCGGCCATGACGGCTTCGGCGTCCGCGAGCATCGGGATTGCTTTCGCCGAGACAAAGGACGTGACCTCGATCTTCGCCAAGCCGGTAAGCGAGAGTCGGTCGATCAGCTCGATCTTTTTTTCCGTCGGTACAAAACGGGGCTCCATCTGCAAGCCGTCGCGCGTGACGACTTCATGGATGTGCAGGCGGGTCATGGTTGAAGGT
This sequence comes from Betaproteobacteria bacterium, assembly GCA_031391405.1. Taxonomy (GTDB): domain Bacteria; phylum Pseudomonadota; class Gammaproteobacteria; order Burkholderiales; family SG8-39; genus SHXR01. The sequence continues at coordinate 1,472 of JANMUI010000228.1, read as the reverse complement.
CTCCTTGATAATCGGTCAATGAGTGATTTTCGCATTGATCGACCAAAGTGACGCGCGACCCCCGAACGACGTTCGATCCGGGTTGATCAATTACAACGTATCGGCTTCCTGCGATTGCAAGGATTCGGGTTTCGAATCCTGAAGCTCGTGTTGTATCTCGATGATTTGCCTGCGCACGCCGACAAATTTTTCGACGAGTCCCGGATCAAAGTGCGTCGAGCGTTGATCGAGAATGTACGCAAAAGCGGCATCGGAGTCCCATGCCTTCTTGTACGGGCGCCCGGTCGTCAGTGCGTCATACACATCGGCTATCGCGACGATTCGGGCCGGCAGCGGGATATGGTCACCGATCAGGCGATGCGGATAGCCGGTTCCGTCGAATTTCTCATGATGGCCGAGGGCGATGAGCGCTCCCATCCGAACATATTTGGAAGCACTGTTCTTGAGAATCTCGTAGCCGATGACGGGGTGCTGCTGCATGATCTTGGTTTCTTCGAGATTGAGGCCGCCCGACTTCCGAAGGATATGGTCCGGAACGCCAATCTTGCCGATGTCGTGCAACGGCGCAGCAACTTCGATGGATTCCGCGTCGTCCCCAGACATGCCGAGCGTCTCGGCGATCAATCTTGAGTAGTGGGACATCCTGAGAACGTGGTTACCGGTTTCCGCGTCACGAAACTCGCCGGCCTTTGCAAGGCGGAGCAATGTTTCCTTTTCGCGCTCCCTGATGTCTCGCGTGGCGTCGCGGACCAGCCCCTCCATTGTCTGCCTCGATCTTCTAGCGCTAACTGCTGGCGCCTGAGAATCAGGAGGTTCCGACAGCGGGCCATGCACTCCCTGGTGTCGAAAGGCTTGGTCAAGAAATCGGTAACACCGGCGTCGAGCGCGAGGTAACGCAGCTTGCGATCATCGAACACCGTCAACATGACGATCGGTACATGCGCGAAGGCACTCAATCTTCGCAATCGATGCACGAATTCAAGGCCATCTAGGTCGGGCATTCGATAGTCGACGAAAACATGATCCGCGGTATTCGACACCGACCAGGCAATCGCCTCCAATGGCTGCGCGAACGACACGACGTGCACTTCGCGGTCGATGCTGGAGACCACCTGCCCCAGGATTGCACGACTGGTCGACTGATCGTCGACGATCAGAACCGTTGTCCTGGTCGGAGTGGTCGAGTGCGGCGAAGGCGGGGCGGCAGACATCAAAAGGAGGAAATCGAGAAAACGACGCGAGCGTATGCAGAGGTCGGTCGTTAGTCCAGCAGACTCGACGGAATGTGAAGTATTCCGCCCCCGAAAGGTGACAAAGTTGTTACTTCACACGCTCCTACAAACGGTCTTCGCAAGCGCACAAACACGAACGCCCAGGATGTTGAGTCCTGGGCGTTGGTGTTGTAGCTAAGCCTGGCGGTGACCTACTTTCACACGGGTAATCCGCACTATCATCGGCGCGGCGCCGTTTCA
>JANMUI010000179.1:0-2473 GCA_031391405.1 Betaproteobacteria bacterium | reverse complement strand
GCGCATCGGCGAATTTCAATTCTGTCTGCGCCACCGCCGTTCCCTGCGCGAGGAGCCAGGCGGCAAGTCCGGCTGCTAGCGCCGTGCCCAGCGTGCGCGAATGCGATTCCCAGCCGATGGTTCGATCCAAGATGGTTCGATCCAAGATTGTTCGATCCAACATTGCCGTCTCTCCTCGGTAAATTGCAATCCATGCCTGCGGATTATGCCTGCTGAATCGTCGCCCTGCCATCCGCCGACGAGAGGGGTGCGGCGGGTCCTGTCCGTTCGCCTCGGTTTATGTCAGGCCGCACCGAGCTTCGGCGCTAAATCGTTGATCAATCGTTGCAGTTGCGCTTTCTGATCGTACGAAGTGAAGCGCACGATCACCGTCTGCACACCGGCCGCTGCGAATTCCTGAAGCCGCGCGGCGCATTCCTCCGGCGCGCCGTAGCCGGTCCAAAGATTTACTTTCGACTCGGGCCAGTCCGAGCTGTAGTACTCGTCGAGAAAGCGCTTGGATTCGGCGTAGGCGGCGGCGCGATCCTGGTTGATGTTGAGATTGAAGTAGATGGCGTTTCCCATCGTTGTGGCATCGCGACCATGCTTCGTTGCACGCGCCTTGATGTCTGTCCAGGTGTCGCGAAACTGCGCCGGCGTCGCGCCGACCGTCATCCAGCCATCGCCGAGCTGGGCGACCCGGTCCGCCTGCTTGTTCGCGGTGCCGGGCTTCACTTCGCCGAATACCCATGGGTTGTTGGCAATCCATATCGGGGGGCAGGACTGAACGGGTCGCGGCCTCACCGCAATACCTTCGAACGAGAAGAACCGTCCCTTGAACGAGGCCGGATCCTGCGTCCAGAGCACGCGCAGAACCTGGATGCCTTCTTCGAGGCGGGCGACGCGCTCGCGCGGATCGATCCCCATCGCCGCATATTCCGCATCGAACGCGCCCGCGATATGTCCGCCCGAACCGCCGCCGCCGATACAAGCGCCGAGAATTGTCCTGCCTTCGGAGAGGCAATCGAGCGCACCCCATTGTGCCGCCAGCACGACCGGGTGTCGGAGCGGAAAACTTGCCATGCATGCCGTACCAAGCAGGCAGCGCCGTGTACGAACGGCCAGCGCCGACAGCAACGATTGATCAACGATGTGACGCCGAAGCTCCGTGCGGCCTGATATACGCCGAGGCGGACGGGTACGACCCCGCCGCACCCCTCTCGTCGGCGGATGGCAGGGCGATGATTCAGCGGGCATAATCCGCAGACATGGATTGCAATTTACCGAGGAGAGACGGCAATGTTGGATCGAACAATCTTGGATAGAACCATCGGCTGGCAATCGCATTCGCGCACGCTGGGCAGGGCGCTCGCAGCCGGAATTGCCGCCTGTCTCCTCGCGCAGGGAACGGCGGTGGCGCAAACAGAATTGAAGTTTGCCGATGCGCTGCCCAAGACCTTCAGCTACTACAACGCGATGTTTGCGTTCAAGGACGCGGTCGAGGCAAAGAACAAGGCCCTCAAGATCAATGTTTTCGGTGAAGGCGTGCTCGGCGACCAGAAAGCGTTGATGGAGGGTACCAAGGTCGGTTCGATCGACATCAGCGTCGTCGCCTCCCAGGTGAGCCAGCAATTCGTACCGGAACACGGCGTATTCGGGTTGCCGTTCGTGTGGGTGAAGGAAGAGGACTTCCGCAAATTCATCGAAGGTCCGATCGCACTCGAGCTTGGCAAGAAGATGGAAGCGCACGGGTTGAAGGTCTTGAAGATCGTCGACGTGAGCCCGGTCGGGGTCTTGAACAGCAAGCGCGCGGTGCGCACGCCAGACGACATGAAGGGCCTGAAGCTGCGGGTCATGCAGGATCCGATGCAAGTCGACGTGGTGAAGGCGATGGGCGGCATTCCTGTGCCGATGGGCACGACCGAGGTCTACACCGCGATCCAGCAAGGACAAATAGACGGCAACGCTACGTCTGCGCAACTCATCTGGGCGCTGAAGAATCACGAGGTCGCCAAACACTACTCCGACACCAAACAAAGCCAGTCGGCGGCGATCATCATGATGAACCTGAAGAAGTGGACCGCCTTGACAGCCGAGCAGAAGGCCGCGCTCGACGACGGCGGCAAAGCGTTCTTGCTCAAGAACCGGGAGTACTACACGACCAATCCGGCGACCAGCACGGCGAGCGTCACCGCGTTGATGCAAAAAGCAGGCGTCACGATCACCGAGCCTGACATCGAGGCGTTTCGCCGGGCGACCGCACCCGTCATCGTGGCCTTCAAGCAGCGCGTGAAATCACCGCTTGTAGATCAGGCGCTGAAGGAAGCGGGTCTGTAGGGCTATTGCAGAAAGCCAGTTTGAACGCTCGGGAATCTGTGCGGTCCGCCGCGCAGATTCCTACAACGCGTAGAGCGCCGTCACCGCGTCGAGCGTCGCAATCGTCGCGGGTGTCCAATCGCGTTCGACATGGAACTGCAACAGCAGCCCGTCAGGG
>JANMUI010000162.1:0-3004 GCA_031391405.1 Betaproteobacteria bacterium | reverse complement strand
GGGCAAGTGTGCCGCCTCGTTCCAATGCGCGCAAGGCCGGCGGAACTAATTCCCCAGCCGGCGCAAAGATGATAGCACGATCAGCGCAACGATCGGGCCGAGCAGCTTCGTGATCTGAAAGGCCGAGAGCATCTCGCTCTGATCGGGCTGTCGCGGTTCGCCGACGAACCCGGGCATCCGCGTCGCCATGAAGTAGATCGTTACCGAGAACATCAGCGCAAGCACAATACCGGGTACCACGCCGCCCAGAAAGAGCTTGCCCACCGATTGCTCGCTGACGATGCCGTACACGATCAGGAGAATACTGGGCGGGATCAGCATGCCGAGCACGGAGCTGCCCGCAACGACGCCGACGGCAAAGCGCGGCTTGTAGCCCAGGCGCAGCATTTCCGGCACGGCGATCTTGGTGAAGACGGTCGCCGAAGCAATCGAGACGCCGGTCACCGCGGCGAAGACGGCATTCGCCGCGACGGTGGCGATCCCGAGCCCGCCTCGCACGCGACGAAAGAGCTGGTTCGCCGCGACATACGTGTCACGCCCCAGATCGGCGGCCGACACCAGCGCGCCCATCAACACGAACAGCGGAATGACGCCGAAGTCGTAGGTCGCGAGCGTGTCGGCCGCGGCGATCGCAAGCAGATTAGTCGCGATTTCCGGGGTGCCGCGGATCAGCCAGACGCCCACGAACGATGCGAGCCCGAGCGCGACGGCGACATGCATCCCGGCATAGATGAGGAGCACGATCGCCAGGATCGAGATCAAGCCGATATCGCTCGGTGTCATTGCAGCGCGTCGTTATCTTGGTACATCGCCTTGCCAGGGTTCGCCCTGCCGCGCCGCTGCAAGCTTTTCCAATGCGAGGCGCAGATACTGCAGGATCGCAAGGATGCAGCCGATCACGACGACGAGCTTCACCGGCCATATCGGCATCGTGAAATACCCGGAGACGCCGATGAACGTACCGGCACTGATGGCCTCTCGTACCAGCGGTATCGCGGCGTAGCTGATAGCCGCGAAAAGCGCGGCGCCCGCCAACGCGAACAGCGCTTCGACAGCATGCGCAGCGCGGGGACCACGGCGCCCGATCCAATGCAACAGGGAATCGGACCGGATCATCCGGCCGGCGCGCAACGCGTTGCCGATCTGCAGGAAAACGATCGCGACGATCGACGCCCCGACCATCTCCGGTACGCCCCGCACCGGACTCCCCATCCCGCGGCCGATGACATCGCTCACAACTAGCAGCATCGCCGCGACGATGAGCAACGTGCCGAAGTGATTGAACGCGAGGCTCACGCGATCAAGCAGGCGCGTCATGACGGCACCGCGCGGATGTGGCGAACGTTCACCTACGCCCCGCTACTTCGCTTCCCAATTGCGCAGCGGTTTCTCGCCCCGTTTGCGCAGCCCCGCCAGGTATTCGTTGAGCACTTGCTTCGCGGGGATGCCCTTCGCCTCGAGCGGTTGCGTCCACTCTTGCGGCAAGTCGGGCAACGCATCGGCCCAGGCTTGTCGATCGGCCGCGCTCACGTCCGCGACTTTCAACCCCGCCTTCTTCATTGTTTCGATGCCGGTCGCCGCCAATGCATCGAGCCCGTCCGCGGTCCGTACCCGGAACTCGATGGCGACCTCGCGCATCACTTTTTGCACATCGGCGGGCAGCGTGTCCCAGGTCTTCTTCGATACGGCGAGCGAGCCCCACACTGCCACGCCAAACCCAACGTTGAGCATATACGGTGCAACCTCGTTCACCTTGCCGACGAATGCCAAGGTCGGCAGGTAGAACTGGCCGTCGATGACGCCGGTCTGGATGTCGTTGTAGACCTTGTCGGGCGTGTTGACGACCGGCACCACGCCGGAATTGCGGAGCCACGTCATGTTGATACCGACGCCGCCGATCTTCATCGCTTTGAGATCCTGCATGCCGGCGATCGGCTTTTTCGTAAAGAGATGCAGCGCTTCGATGCCGATGCTCGCCAGATGCACCACGCCTGCGTCGGCCCACATTTTTTGGAGCGCGGCGTTGTTGGCGGTGACCTCATCCATCGTTTCGACGGCGAGTTTGAGATTGGTGGTGGAGAACGGCGCGGCATAGCTCGCAAGATGCAACGGCAAGCGTGACTAGTTGAAAATCGCACCAACCATACTCATGTCGGCGAGACCCTTCTGCAGGCTGTCGACCTCGCTGCCGAATTTGACAATGGTGCCGCCGTACGAATCGGTCCAGTTGATGCGATGGCCGAGCGGCTGGATGCGCTTGTTCACCTCGACAAAATAGAATTCCTTGGCGACCTTGTTCCACACCGCAAGCGGCGCGTGGGGCGAGGAATAGAGAATGTTGAAGGTTGCGGCAAGCACCGCGCTCGGCGCCACGAACAAGAGGAGCGCGCCGCAGAACGCACGGAATGAACAGCGATCGGTCATCGGAGGTCTCCTCGGTGAAAGCAGAGTTGTTGGACGCGGCGGGAGTCTACCGCAGGCCTCCCGATGCGGTAGCGATCAATACCAAGTCGTCATCGACAGCCGGGTGCGCGGCGCACAATGCCGCGCGAGCAACGCGCTCGTCGTGAAGCCTGGCAATCGATCCAGGGTGCCTTATCGGGGCGGGACCGGCGCAACCCGCTGCCAACCGCCGGGACACTCTTTCACGTAAGGATAGTAAGTGTTTGATGCCTGGCAGTAGTACCACCACGACGCGGGCGCCTGATCGACCGGCACGATAGCCTGCTCCACATACACGGGCGGATTGTCGTAGTAGTAGGACGGCGGGTAGTAATAGGGTCCCGGGCCGTAGTAGGCGGAATGGCCATGATAGACGAGCGGCGCAGCGACCAACGCGCCGATGGCAACGCCACCCACCCACGGTCGCACCCCATGGAAATGGGCACCGGGATGACCCACCGCGCGGCCCACAACGGCGCGGTGCCCGTGGTGCCCTTGGTGTCCGTGATGCGCGTGTCCCCCACCGCCGCGGACGCCCGAACCCCGTCCTCCCCCGGCGCTC
>JANMUI010000102.1:0-2077 GCA_031391405.1 Betaproteobacteria bacterium | reverse complement strand
GGGCGTCGGGACCCGCACCGGTTGTGAGCCACACGGCAGGAACGCCTGCGGCTTCGGCTTGACGAATGCCGGCAAGCATTCCGGCAGCAGTTTTCTCATGGATGGCAGTGCCGACGTGGTTGATGCTCATCTACTTCTCTCCTTCGTAGTGATTGAACCACAGAGGACGCAGAGGACGCAGTAAGAACCGGGAAACGGGATAACGGAAACGGGAAACGGGAAACGGGAAACGGGAAACGGGAAACGGGAAACGGGAAACGGGAAACGGGAAACGAGAAACGCGAGAAACCAACCCGTTTAAGAATTACCCCTTGCTTTTCCTCTGCGTCCTCCGCGTCCTCCGCGTCCTCCGTGGTGAATTTCTGAGATTCTTGATCTTGCTCTGTGGTGAATTTTTGAGGCTTTAATTGTTACGCGTTACTACGCACTCGCCGCAGCAGCCACAGCCACATTCGATCGCAAGTACGCCCCCTGCTTGACGAGCATTGCCTGTAGTGCACCAACATCGACTGCCCGCGGCTCGACGCCGCTCTGCACTGCCAATGCCGCGCCGACGCCCGCCGCCTGGCCGGTGATCCAGCATTGCGGGATCTCGCGCATGAATCCATGCGTATTCGGGTCGCAGGCGATATGCCGCCCGCAGGCGAGGAGCCCCTCGATGCGCGCAGGTACCAACGCTCCGTAGGGAATCGAAATATTTGGAAACTTCGGCGACAGACAGGGCGTCACGCCGACTTCGTCTCGCAGGGCAATGCCGTCCGGCCATTGCGCTCGCGCCATGCGCGAGACGCCCGAAAGGCGCCGGCTGTGGCGCACACCAAGCTGTGGCGCGCTCAGCATCAGGAATGCGCCCTCGAAGCCCGGCGCATGCGCGCGGTAGAACTCGAGGTGACTTGCCATCAATCGATGCGAGCGGATTTCCACTTCGGTCTGATCATCAATATCCAGTGCCGAGAACCCCGATTGGCGCGGCCCCATGAATACGGCGATGTCGTTCCGCCACGATACGAATGGGCGCTCGAAGAGGCCCACTTTATTTCGTCCGCGCGCCATGAAGTCGGTGAATTGCGCGGGCTGCCCGGCCTTGAATTCGATCCAGCGATTCATGTCCACGCCCGCGAACAGCCACGCGGTGTTCATGCAGTGATGAATATCGCCCTGCTCGATATCGGCTTCGAATTCGGCACCGGCCCGCGCGAAGATGTCGCCATCGCCCGTCGCATCGATGACGACTTTCGCTCGAATCGCATGCCGCCCCGCCTTGTTCTCGAAGATGACACCACGCACCGCGCCGTCTTCGATGACCGGCGTCGCCGCCCAACTATGGAAGACGAGATGGACCTTTTCTTCGAGGACGATTTCCTGCGAGGCCAGCTTGAGGCGTTCGGGATCGATGGTCGGTGACCACGTCACAACGCCGTGGTACGAGGCGGTGCGTTGTGCCCAATGCGCCGCTCGTGCCGGGTCGCGCGATCCCCATTGATCGGACGGCGGGCCGGCGATCGCATCGCGGGGCAGACGATCGAGAATTTCCTCGGCGAATCCGCGGATGACCAGACGCCCTTCCCAATCGGTCATGCGATCGATCCAGATCACCAACCCGCCGGTCGACAGGCCGCCAAGATGGTTGTAGCGCTCGAGCAGCACGACGTCCGCGCCGGCACGCGCTGCGGCCACGGCAGCGGCTGTTCCGGACGGCCCGCCGCCCACGATCAACACGTCGCATTCGCGATGGATGGGAATATCGCGGGCAGGCTCACGGACGCTGCCGAGGCTCTTGCGATCGCGCACCTCACGCTCGACCTCGAAGATGTCGGATGAAAGCAATCGCTCGTCGGTGCGCTGAAGCTCGCGGATCTTCGTGGTCATGGTATCGAGGGGCTGGTCAGACCGTTCGATGATACACGCGCGCCTCGCCAAATCGCCCGATCGCGCGGGTCGACGACAGGGTGGGCCGGCGCATCGGCTATGCTCCGGGCGTGCCGGCATTGGTTCGGCACGCTCGAAGCAAGGGAGAAGCAATGGCGGGCGTTCCCGCGATCCAAAAAGCACCCCCCGCGCGTGATGTGCTCGCCCT
>JANMUI010000354.1:0-3328 GCA_031391405.1 Betaproteobacteria bacterium | reverse complement strand
CCGAGTGCCGCCGCGTCTTCATCCATGAACCGGATGAATCGTTCTGTCAATGCCCCGATCGATTCATTGTTCTTGACCGCCCGCTGGATGATCTTGTCGTCGATATCGGTGATGTTGCGCACATAGGTGACGCGCAACCCGGAGGCGCGCAGCCAGCGCTGCACCATATCGAACACCACCATCACCCGCGCATGACCGAGATGGCAGTAGTCGTAGACCGTCATGCCGCACACATACATGCGAACGTGTCCGGCCTCCAAAGGTGCGAGTGGTTCTTTGGCGCGAGTGAGCGTGTTGAAGATTTTCATGGACGAATCGCTACGGATTCAATGGGACGCGGTCGGCGGGAATTGTCGGGGAATTAGCCGGGAGGTTTCCCTTTGTCGAGATAACCTCTAAAATCCGTGGCGCGCCGCTAACGACGGCCGAGTATACCAAGGAACATCCTCGCCTCACCCTCTGCTCCGCTCGCGTGGCAGCGGTCGGCATGACCAGGGGCGGTCCGCATAGCCAGAGGCGGTCCGCGTCCGCATAGCCGGAGGCGGTCCACATAGCCAGCGGCGGTCCACATAGCCAGATTCAGAACGCCAATTCAATCGTGATTCGGCCCAGACACCACGCCTGCGCGATCTTCATGATGTGCGCCGCCGCGACCACCGCTATCGCGCAGGCGCCGGACCCCGCGCCGCGCGGGCCGCAAGCCGCACCGATCGCACCGGAGATCACCGCGGCTAACCGCGACTACCGCCGCGGCGAGCTTACCCGTGCGCTCGCGGGTATCGAGGCATTTCTTCTGAAAGAGCCCGCCGATCCCAAGGCGCGTTTCCTTCGGGGCCTGATCCTGAGCGAACAATCGAAGTCAGAAGACGCGATCCAGGTGTTCCTCGGCATGACGCGCGATTATCCGGAGCTGCCTGAGCCGTACAACAATCTCGGGGTGCTCTACGCGGGGCGCGGGCAGTACGGCAAGGCGCGCGAAGCATTGCTCACGGCGCTGCAGGCGAATCCGGATGATCAGATCGCTCAAGAGAATCTGGGCGACGTGTATATCCGGCTGGCCATTCAATCGTACGAGCAGGCACTGTCGAAGAACACTGCGAATCGAACCGCGAAAGGCAAGCTCACGCTGTTGCGCGAGCTCGCCGCTAATCCGGATAGAACCAATCCGGATAGAACCAATCCTGATCGCACCCGGTCGGGCGCTGCTTCGGCAGAGCCGTTGGGTGAATCCTCCAACAGCATCCACAAACAAGTCGTCAAACCCTCGCCAGGAGAACCCCGATGAATCTTCGTTCCGCCGTTTTCGGCCTTGTTCTGTCCGGCCTTGTCATGACCGGGGCAGCGCATGCCCAACCCGTCAAAGTCGAGCTTGCCACCAACAAGGGCGTCATCGTTTTGGAGCTCAACACCGAGAAGGCGCCGAAGTCGGTCGCCAACTTCATTGACTATGTCAAGGCAGGTCACTACGACGGCACCATTTTCCACCGCGTCATCGACGGCTTCATGGTCCAGGGTGGTGGATTTGACAAGGACATGAAGCAGAAACCAACGCGCGCAACAATCCCGAATGAGGCCGCCAACGGGCTCAAGAACGACTTTGGTACCGTCGCGATGGCGCGCACGCCGGATCCCCACTCGGCGAGCGCGCAGTTCTTCATCAACGTGAAGAACAACGACTTCCTCAATTTCAAGGAGGCGAGTCAGCAGGGGTTCGGCTACGCAGTATTCGGCAAGGTCGTGGGCGGTCTCGACGTGGTTGAAAAGATCACCAAGGTCCCGACCAGCAACGTGGGCGGCCACCAGAACGTTCCCCGCGACCCGGTTGTTCTCGAAAAGGCCCGCGTGCTCACGAAGTAACACAGCAGAAGTAACACAACATCCGCCATCTCAATCACTTTCACCCTCTAGAACCACTTCGCCCAGGACCCCGACCCATGATCAAGCTACATACCAACCACGGCGTTATTTCGCTGGAGCTCGATGACGCAAAAGCGCCCGAGACCGCCAAGAATTTCACTCGTTATGTCAGTAGCGGGCACTATGCGAATACGGTGTTCCATCGTGTCATCGCGGGATTCATGATCCAGGGTGGCGGTTTCGAACCCGGGATGAAACAGAAGAGCGTGAATGCAGCGATCAAGAACGAAGCCGACAACGGACTCAAGAACAAGATGTACACGGTGGCGATGGCGCGCACCGGCGACCCGCACTCCGCCACTGCGCAGTTTTTCATCAATGTCGCCGACAACACCTTCCTCGATCACACCGCGCCGACCCAGCAGGGTTGGGGATACTGCGTGTTTGCACGCGTGGTCGATGGCACGGACGTTGTCGACAAGATCAAGGGCGTGAAGACCGATCGCAGCGGCATGCACCAAGACGTGCCGGTCGAAGATGTCGTGATCGAGAAGGCCGAGATCGTCTAGCGCGGCGCCGGCCCGCCTTCGCCAAATACCGCCCGCGCGTGGACGCACGCCCGGTCTTCTTCGTCTCGGATCTGCACTTGGCGGGGACGCGCCCGCAGATCATCAGTATTTTTCTGCGGTTCTTGTCCGGCACGGCGCGTTCGGGCAGCGCGCTCTACATACTTGGGGATCTCTTCGAGTATTGGATCGGTGATGATGATCGCGCCGACGATGCAAACGAGGAGGTTCTCGGCGCGATCGCACGCACGGCCGAGTCGGGCGTGGCGATTTTCTTCATGCCCGGCAATCGTGATTTTCTGTTCAGCGGGCGTGCCGCCGCGCGTGCGCGGATGACCGTTCTCCCGGACCCGACCGTGGTAACGCTCTTCGAGCGCCCGATGCTGCTCGCACACGGCGACGCGTACTGCATCGACGATGCGCCCTACCAGGCGTATCGGACGCGAGTGCGCTCAACATGGTTTCGCATCGGATTCGCCGTGCTGCCCCGTACTGTCCGAGGCGCCATTGCGCGATCGGTCCGGCGAAAGAGCGAACGCGACAAGACGATCAAGCCGGCCGCGATCATGGATGTCAATCGCACCGCGATCGACGATGCGATGCGGGGTGCCCGATGCGAATTGATGATCCATGGGCATACTCACCGCCCGGCGCGGCACGCACACGTCATTGACGGACAGGCGTGTGAGCGCTGGGTCCTGGCCGACTGGTATGAAGCGGGAAGCTGCCTGCGCATGGACGCAAGCGGACTGACATCGATCGCGCTTTCGTGACGCGAGCCCACAACCCCACCATCGCAGAGCGCCTGATGGCGCGATACCAGGAACTGATCGCCGCCGAATACGCCTTCACCTGGATCAAGCGGGCGGCCAAGGACGTTCGCACCGGCCTGGATACGCTAGCCG
>JANMUI010000068.1:0-2061 GCA_031391405.1 Betaproteobacteria bacterium | reverse complement strand
GCCAAGCTCGCCGATCGCCGGAATGTCGGGTAGCAACGGGGTTCTTGCACTGGTGACCGTTGCGATGGCGCGCAGCTTGCCCGATTTGAGATGGGCACCAGTCGTACCGAGGTCCGCTACGATCATGTCGACCTGCCCCGCGATGACATCGGGCACGGCCTGCGGCACAGTCTTGTACGGCACCTGGAGAATATCGATGCCCGCGGCGCGCTTGATCGACTCCATGCCGACGATGCTGGGCGCCGAACCGGTCGCATAGGTGAGCTTGCCGGGCTGCGCCTTGGCAAGTGCGACGAGTCCAGCGAAGTCGGTGGCCTTCACATTCGGGTTGACGATCAGTACGTAGGGAATGCGTCCGGTCTGCGCGATCGGCGTGAAGTCACGCACCGGATCGTAGGGCAGCTTCGTATAGAGCGCGGGGTTGGCCGCATGCGTGGAGAAGTTCCCCATAAGAATGGTATAGCCGTCACCGGGTGCCTTCGCCACGGTCTCAGCGCCGATGATGCCGTTGGCTCCGACGCGATTCTCGACCAGAAACGTCTGGCCAAGCAGCGTGGTGAGGGACTGTGCAACCTGTCGTGTGACGGTGTCGCTGATACTGCCTGGGCCGGTCGGCACGACAAGGCGAACAGGTTTGGACGGATACCCCTGGGCAAACACGTTGACGCTGGCGATCAGGTAGACCGTCAGGGCGATGCCAGCGCGGGCGATGGGACTCATTCGTGCCTATCTTCCGGCCGGACGAACTCGGCGGTCGGAAACACTGCATGGATCGCCGCTCGTGCGACCTGCTCATCTTGTTCGGAGGTGACACCTGATACGCCGATCGCGCCAAGGCAATCACCGTTCACGATGATCGGTAGTCCACCTTGCACCGGCATGAATGGCATGCCAAGCAATGACGTGCGCCCACCAAGGACGCGGTCTTCCCATACTTTGCTCGAACGCAATGTGAGCGCAGCGGTATTCGCTTTCCCTATCGCGACCTCCGGATTACCGGGGCGCGCGCGATCCATACGATGCAGCCCAACGAGATGCGCGCCGTCGTCCAAAATGGCGACGACGATGTCCCATTTGTTGCGGGTCGCTTCGGCTTCGGCCGCGGCCATCATCTTTTTTGCATCATCGAGTGTCAGTACGGATTTGGTGCGCATGGTGCATCTCTCCTTTTGATCGCCAATGCTTGATGGACACTGTTCGATTCAGTATAGCGCGACGGTCAGGCGAGGCGTTCGCGCCCGCGCGGGTCTACCGCCGCCGTGATTCGCGGTGCGAGATCCACACCGTTGCACCCACAATCACGAGGCCGCCCAGAACGGTGGACTCAGTCGGTAAATCGCCGAACACCGCAAGCCCAAGCAGCGATGCCCAGATCAGATCAAGGAACTTCGCCGATTGTGTCGCCGAGGCATCCGCCACGCCAAGCGCACGCGCATTGCAATACTGACCGGTCGTACCGAGCACCGCGCAAACCACGAACCACAGCCATTGCAGGGGACTTGGCCAAGTCCAGTGCAACAACGCCAACGGCAGTGTCAGCAGGCTCACCATCAATGCCTGCCAGAACACGATGACCTCTGCCCGGTCCGTACGGGTAAGCGACTTGGTGATGAGGACCGATGCGGCGAACAACGGCTGCGCGGCCAGCATCACGATGTTGTAGATGCCACCGCTGCCGTCAAGCTTTGGCGTAAGCACGATGATGACACCGCCCAGTGCGACAATGGCAGCCATCCAACGTGCCGGCACCATCCGCTCCCGTAGAAAGATCGCCGCGCCCAGCATCACGAACATCGGAACGGTAAAGCCAATTGCCGTTCCGTCCGCGAGCGGGATATTGGGCAGCGCCGAGAACCACAGAAACAGTCCTGCTGTATGTACTGTCCCACGCCAGAGCTGACCGGGAACATCCTTCGGCCGGTACGATGCGAACCCACGCACGAGCAACCAAGGTATGAAGAAGGTGAAGCCGAGAAAGTAGCGAAGAAACTGCGTTTGCAGCGGATCGAGCTCAAGCGTGATTCCGCGAAGAACTGCGTTCAGAAGCGAAAAGGAAATTCC
>JANMUI010000043.1:0-4364 GCA_031391405.1 Betaproteobacteria bacterium | reverse complement strand
CGTTGCTATGTGCGCCGATCACGACGAGCGCGACGCTGCGGGCTTCCGCCATGTCGGCGACCACCGTGTGGGGGCGTCCGACGATAACTTCGGAATCCATGTCGAGCTGATACCGGCCTCGCAGCCGCTCCAGGCTTTCGGCAAGCCGCGATTCCGCCCGCTGGAGCGCGATGCTCTTTCGCGCTGTCGTCCATGCGCCGGTCAGCGCCTCCATCGCGCTGATTGATCCGGCATCCATAACGTGCACGACCGATAGCGGTGAACGGACTTCCGCCGCGATCATGGCTGCCCGCTCGACCACCCGCACCGAGAAATTCGTCAGGTCCGTCGCAACGATGATTCTTCCGAGTGTTCCCATGACGCCTTTCTACGCTTCGGGCAGGCCGGATCGTTTGTCGAAAATCAATCCAGTCAGATCAACACGAAGCACATGGTTTGATCCGGTGGCAAGACCATGGCGAATCGCACGTTGATCGCCCGGTAAGGATGTCGACGCAACGGTCGTCTTCGGCGTCAACCATAAGATCCTCAAAGCGAACCACACGATCATCTCGAACGCGTCGTGCACGACGAACTGTCTCGCGCCGCTCGCCAAAGTGCCGAATGACCGGATCGGGATCCTATGGGGACGCATGATCACCGTGGGATTCAGCAACCGGATGCTCGACACTGCGGTGGCCCTGATGAGCGCAAAATAGCAAGAGCCCGTTCCAACTCAAGCCTTCGACAAGCCGGCCCTGGAATTGTCGACGGGCTCAGGGCGGGCTCGCCGAAGCCCACCCGCTCATAGAGCCCTTCGACATGCTCGGCGCGACCGGGCGGGCTGTTGATCGAGTCGCTTACGGCTTCTCGCCTTTCTTCAACGTGTCGACTTTCTCGTCGAAGTAGAAGACCATTTCGTGATTGTTGCCGCGGTGGATGTTGGTCCACTTTTCCTGGGTCTTGCCGGCGTAGTTCGCGGTCACCTTGTATTCGCCAAGCTTCAGATTCACCAGGAGCCATGGTCCGTCCAATTTGGTTTCCAATACCGGCTTTCCGGCCTTGTCGGTAATTCGAACCTCGACGTCGGCGAGAAACGGGCCACCCTTTGCCGCGGTCTGGACGAAGAGAGCGTACTTGGTACGTGCTTTCTGCAGGGATTCCCGTTCGTCCGCGCTCACCCCGCCACTCACGAATGGCTCGCCCTGAATGGTCTTGCCTTCGGCCGCGATTGCCGGGCCGCTCGACGCTAGCGCGAGAGCGAATGCGGCACAGGCTGTCATGGTGTGGATCATCTTCATCGTAGGCTCCCTCACAGTTGACGGTGCAAGCTGCAAGGCTAGTCCGACCACGCGTAGCCGGATTGAGCATTATCAAAATCGGGTCGCCCAGTGGAGGGACGCGCTTGTTTGTAACCCCGCCCTTAACCCATTCTCATTTCGGAGGACCTCTGCATTGATGCATCCTCGATGCCGGTAACGCCGACTTGTTTGAGGGCGATCAAGCTGCGCTCAACCGTGGCCGATAACATTCAAAGCATGAACACATACAACGCCAGGAAGAATCCGCGAGAGGGGAGCGCAGGACGGCATCGCCGAGGCCACGGTCGTCCTCCAACGGCTCGGACGATTCGCCGGTGTCGAAGGGCTGAAAGTCACGATCGAGGCCCCTTCCGAACACACGCAGCGCGCGATGCAGCGAAGTTTCCTGGAGGGCGTACGCACCGGCGAGCCGACAATGGTCCGTCGCATCCATAGCGAGCCCCGGGTCATGGCGGAGCGGGTGCGCTGATTCGGGGTAGTCGAATTTATCAGATCACTGATGGAGGTTCTGGAATGATGAAGACACGATGTCTCTTGCTCGCGGCAGTTCTTGTTCACCTAAGCTTTCCGGCCATCGCCGCTGATCCGCATCCAGTGGTGCGCTACACGAAGCAGGGGAAGTTCGAGAATGTACGCGACGATCTCAAGATGGCGATCGAGAGTCGCGGCTTGGTGATCGATAACCACGCCTTCGTCAACCGGATGCTCGAGCGCACGGGTAAAGACGTCGGCTCGACGCGCCCGCTCTACACGAACGCGGAGTCCTTTTCATTTTGCAGCGCAGCGCTCTCGCGCAAGACGATGGAGGCGGATCCGTCCAACATGTCGCAGTGCCCGTATAGCGTTGTCGTGTACGCGACCGCGAAGGCACCGGATCAAGTGGTCGTATCGTATCGCCGCCCCTGGCGTCCGGACGGTTCACCTGCGTCCAAGGCTTCGCTCAAAGAAGTCGAAACGTTGCTCGACCGCATCGCACGCGACGCCGTTGGCAAGGCACCGTAACGTCGGTCGCATCGTCATCGACCGTGGCACCGAACGCGCTTCTACTTCCACTCGAAGACGAGGCGCTGATGCGCGTCGCGCTTGATGCGAACGGTCCGCTGCATCGGCTGACCTTCCTTTTGAGCATGCACGGTGCAGGTACCGTCAGGGAGATTTACCAGCAGAAACGGGCCCTCCGATCGCACGTCGAGGACCGTTTTCCCGTCTGCGCGTCAGGGCGAGCAAACCAAGCACTACTGCAAAGACACGAACGACATCTGTCAATCGATTCATGACCAATCTCCCCAATCAAACGCCGGTGCAACTGCCGTAAGTAATGAGGCTCAAGACTAACGGGCCGCCTCCGGCGCGGGTCTGATCAATATCAAACCGCGTGCTGCGGTTGCAGAAAATCTCAAGGGGCCAGCGTTGATCCGGACTTGATCAACGTCAAGCTCACGCAATCCCACACCGCTAGCCTTGCGCAATGGAACACGATCGCAAGGCGGAACAGGTATCACCGGAACGCGGCATCGCCGGAGCGCACGAAGCGCCGGGCGAAGTTGTGGGTCGCCCTTCGGCACTTCCCGACGACGCGCTCATCATCATCCCGGTACGAAACGTGGTGCTTTTTCCGGGCATGGCGGTCCCGATCGGGATCGGCCGCGCGCGGTCGATTGCTGCCGCCAAGGCCGCGACGGAGAGTGAGCGCCAGGTCGGCATCATTCTGCAGCGCAATCCACTGGCCGACGTGCCCACCGCCGCGGAGCTGTTCGATATCGGTACCGCCGCGAACATCGTCCGCTATTTGACCGGTGCCGATGGCGCACAACACCTCATCTGCCAGGGCGATAAGCGCTTTCGCGTCGTATCGTTGATCGAGGGCTTTCCCTATTACGCGGCGCGCGTGGAGTGGTTGCGCGAAGCGAAAACCGAGGCCGATTCGAGCGAAGTCGAAGCGCGCTTCATCCAACTGCGCCTACGCGCCGTGGAGATTCTCGAGCTTCTGCCACAGACGCCGGCCGAGCTCTCCGTCGCGATACAGACCATCTCTTCGGCGTCGGCGCTAGCCGATTTCGTGACCGGGCTGATGGACTTGAAGCCAACTGAGAAGCAGGATGTGCTCGAGACGCTGGCGTTGCAAAGCCGGCTGGACAAAGTGCTCGGTTTTCTTGCCCGACGCATCGAGGTGCTGCGACTGTCGCAGGAGATCGGTGCGCAGACGAAGGAGCGTCTCGAAGGCCGCCAGCGTGAGCACCTGCTGCGCGAACAAATGAAGACGATCCGGAAGGAACTGGGGGAAATCGAAGGTGCCGAAGCCGAGGCCGGCGAGCTCGCCGCAGCGATCACCAAAGCGCAGATGCCGGCCGAAGTCGACAATCACGCGAAGAAGGAGCTGAAGCGACTGGAGCGCATGTCGGAGCAATCGGGCGAGCACTCGATGCTGCGTACCTACTTGGAGTGGCTTACCGAGCTCCCGTGGATTGTGCCGCCGGACGACCGGATCGATATTCACGAGGCTCGCCGCATTCTGGATGAGGATCACTTCGGCCTGGAGAAGATCAAGCGACGCATCCTTGAGTACCTGTCGGTGCGCAAGCTCAATCCGCAGGGCAAAAGCCCGATCCTCTGTTTCATCGGACCGCCCGGCGTCGGCAAGACTTCACTCGGGCAGAGCATCGCGCGTGCGACCGACCGCAAGTTCGCGCGGGTGAGCCTTGGCGGGGTACACGATGAGGCGGAGATTCGGGGTCATCGGCGCACTTATGTGGGAGCACTGCCGGGCAACATCATTCAGGCGATCCGCAAGGCCGGCGCACGGAATTGCGTCCTGATGCTCGATGAATTGGACAAACTCGGCCGCGGCATTCATGGTGATCCGTCGTCGGCGCTGCTGGAGGTGCTTGATCCGGAGCAGAACGCGACGTTCCGTGACAACTACCTTGGCGTACCGTTCGATCTGTCGCGCGTGATGTTCATCGGCACCGCGAACATGCTCGATACGATCCATGGACCGTTGCGCGATCGCATGGAGATCATTCAGTTGCCCGGATACACCGCTGAAGAGAAGGCGCAAATCGC
>JANMUI010001028.1:0-3146 GCA_031391405.1 Betaproteobacteria bacterium | reverse complement strand
GAGCATCGGTGCAGCCATCTTGCCCCCACGGTCGGTCTCGGTAATCGACGGCGCGCCGACGAACATCGCGGCACCGGTGCCAAGAAACAAGGTCAACACATAGAAGCCGCCGATGATCGCCATCGCCCAGATCACCGACTTGCGCGCCTGCTGCGCGGTAGGCACCGTGAAGAAGCGCATGAGGATATGCGGGAGTCCGGCCGTGCCCAGCACGAGTGCCATGCCAAGCGAGATCTGATCGATCGGGCTTTTGAACAGCAACCCGGGCTCGAGGAAGCGTTGCCCGAGCTCGGCCCCCGACATGTTGCGGGACGGATCGCCGAGCAGCCGCGCTACTTGCGCCTGGATTTTCGGATCCGCCACTACCGCATCGAGATAACCGGGCAGGCTGAATCCGTACTGTCCCCATACGAGCACAACCATCACGAGCGATGCGATGACCAACAGGATCGCCTTGATGATCTGCACATAGGTGGTCGCCACCATGCCACCGAACAGCACGTACGCCATCATGAGAACGCCGACCGCGGCCACGGAAATCTCGTAGTCGATGCCGATCAGCGTTTTCACGAGCACGCCGCCGCCCACCATCTGCGCCGTGAGATAGAAGGTCGACACCGTGATGGTCGAAATCGCCATGAAGGTCTTCACGACCTTCGGATTGTTACGGAAGGCGAGGATATCGCCCATCGTGTACTTGCCGATGTTGCGACATGGCTCGGCGATCACGAGCAACACGGTAATGTACGCGACGAGCCAACCCACCGAGTACATGAAACCATCGTAGCCATAGAGCGAGATGAGGCCGGCAATCCCGAGGAACGAAGCAGCGGACAGATAATCTCCCGCAATCGCCCAGCCGTTCTGCAGTCCGGATACGCCACCGCCCGCCGTATAGAAATCCGCGGCCGTCTTGGTGCGCTTGGCGGCCAGATAGGTTACCCACATCGTGACGCCGATGATCGCCGCGAAGACGATGAACGTGAGATAGGTGTATTCCTTGGGCACCGCTTGCGCGAACGCAGGCGTGGCGAACAACGCTCCGGTCGAAGCGGAGATGGCGCCCATTCGCGATCGGGACTGACTCATTTCTTACCTCCCGGGCGATAGGCGTTGACGATCTCTTCCGCCATGGCATCGAACACGGCAGCGCGGCGAGCATAGATGTATGCGATGCCCCACGCCACCGCGAACTGCGAGAGGGCGAACAGAAGCCCGACGTTGATGGCCCCCCAAACCTTGATTTTGTAGAGATCGGTGAAGTAGGCCGCACCGATAGGCAGCGCGAAGTAGAAGACCACCGAAAATGCCATCAAGCCCCACAGAAAGCCGGTTTTCTTCGCGTGCAGCTCGCGAAAACGCGGGTCCGAATTGATGGCGCTCCAATTGACCGCCGACGTAGCCATTGAATGCCTCCTCATTTTAAGATCATAAGCATCGCTCGCGGATTGCGGGCGCCCCGGTGACGACACGGTACTCCAAATCTATTATTGGTTATTTGCGCAGTCTTTGCGAACCTTAGCGTGCGATCAGGCGCCGAAGCCCCCCGCAGCTGCGCCGAAGTCGCGGGCGAGCTGCGCTTGCAGGCGACGCGCCTGCCTGAATGCCTTCTTGAGTGCATGCCGTTCCGGCCGGGACAGCGAGTCCGGATCGAGATGGTTATGCAGCGCCTCGCCGCGACGCGCTTGCGCGACATTCAACGCCAGGCGCCTCGTCTGAATGAATCGAAAAGAGTCGGTCCATTCCCCGATCTGTGCTGCCGGGATCCGCCGGAGTGCTCCACCGATATCGAGGCGTTCGATCGTGCCGGTTCCGGTGACACCGGTCGCGAGCGCATAGATCCTGGCCGCTTCGACGAAGAGTTGCACGCCGTTCACCTTGAGATCGAGTGTATGCGGATGCTGGCCGCGCGCGCTGAGCTCGAAGTCGCGCAGGAACCCGAGCGGAGGCCGGTTCTCGAGTGCGTTCTGCGCCAACTGCAACAGAAAGCGCGAATTGTCCAATGCCGCCTTGGCCAGCCATTCCCGCAGATTCTGAGCCGGCTCGCACGTTCCATGAACGTAGCGAAAGTCGAAGAAGATCGCCGCGTTCAGGAGCGCCTGCGGATCGCCCCGCTCGATCCAGCGGGCGAAACGCGATCGCCACTCGGACGCGGTCAGGCAGCATTCCGGATTGCCCGCCATCACGTTGCCGCGGCAGAGCGGATAGCCGCATACGTCCAGTGCGTGGTTGACGCGAGCGGCGAGCTCGAGAACGGTCGATCGGAATCCGGCACGATCGGCGTCGTCGGCGAGGATGATGCCGTTGTCCTGGTCGGTGGCAAGCGTCTGCTCGGCCCGGCCCTGACTGCCCATGACGATCCAGCAGCAGGCACCAGCCGTCTTCTGCTCGTGATCCAGCAATTCAATCAATCGCCGGAACGCCGCATCGTTGAGGCCCGTAATCATTCGCGTCAGCGCTTGGGCCTGCGCCCCCTCGCTCGCCGCGGTGGCGATTCGCTCGCGCTCGTCGTCGACCGCCTGTCTGACCGCGTCGATCGTCAGAGCACACGCGAGAGCTGCCCGGGCCTCACTCAGCCCGTCGTATCCCGAAGTGTCCCCGGACATCGCCCTCGACCGATCGCGCTCACGTCGGGTTCTTGAGCTGATCGAGAATCGCCGGATTTTCCAGGGTCGAAACGTCCTGCGTGATATCTTCACCCTTGGCGATCGATCGCAAGAGCCGGCGCATGATCTTGCCCGACCGCGTCTTTGGCAGGTTGTCGCCGAACCGGATCTCTTTCGGTTTGGCGATCGGCCCGATCTCCTTGGCGACCCAATCCCGCAGCACCGTCGCGATCCGTTTCGCCTCGTCGCCGGTCGGGCGCGGGCCCTTGGTCACGACGAACGCGACCACGGCTTCACCCGTCAAGTCGTCCGACCGACCCACCACCGCGGCCTCGGCCACGAGCTCGGTATTCGCGACCAGGGCCGATTCGATTTCCATCGTGCCGAGCCGATGGCCGGACACGTTCAGGACATCGTCGATGCGCCCCATAATGGTGATGTTGCCTTGCAGGTCGCGATTCGCGCCGTCCCCCGCCAGATAGAACTGGCCCTGAAAGTCCTCGGGGTAGTAACTTTTCTTGTAGCGCTCCGGATCGCCCC
>JANMUI010001027.1:0-10115 GCA_031391405.1 Betaproteobacteria bacterium | reverse complement strand
GCCTGGCAAGCGCGGCTACGACGCCTTCATCGAGTGCTTCAAGCACGGCGTTCTGGTCCGGGCGAGTGGCGACATCATGGTGTTCGCCCCGCCGTTCATCGCCGAGCAGAAACACATCGATCAGATGGTCGAAACGCTGTCGACTGCGATCAGGAAAGTCGGTTGATCGGGAAGGAACTGCTCCGCCGCTACAGAAGGACGACGGGGCGCGCCCGTCAGTCTGCGTCGAGATGATGTTCCAGATCCTCTTGAACGCGTTGGCGTTGGGTGCTGCCTACGCGCTCCTCGCGCTTGGCTTCGTGCTGATCGTCAATGCCACCAGCGCGGTGAATTTCGCGCAAGGCGATATGGTGATGGCAGGCGGCTATGTCGCCATTGCCGTGGCGACAGTGGTCCCGATGCCCGGGATCGCGCTGCTGCCATTCGTGCTGGTTGCGATGATTATCCTCGGGCTGGCGTTTTCACTTCTCGCGTATTTCCCGCTCAAGGATCGACCGCCGGTCGCCGTGTTCGTCTCGACGATCGCATTGGGAATCGTCTTGCAGAACACCGCGAACGTGCTTGCCGGCGCAGCACCCCGCATCGCTCCGCCGCTTTTCAGCGGAAGGCAATTCGCGTTCGCGGGCGCGAGCATTTCCGAGCAGTCGGTTGCGGTGATCGCGGTTGCGGCGCTCCTGATCGCTGGTCAATGGTGGCTGTTCGCGCGCACCGCGATCGGACGTGAGCTGCGCGCCACCGCGCAGGACCGCGTGATGGCCGAGGCGTTGGGGATTCGGGTGAATCGGATGATCGCGCTCACCTTCGGTTTGGCCGCGGCGTTGGCCGGCGCGGCGGGTCTGTTGCTCGCGAACACTTTTTTCGTGAGCCCGACCGATGGCACGAACTACATTATCAAAGCGTACATCGCGGTGACCATCGGTGGATGGGGCAGTCTCACCGGCGCGGTTCTGGGCGCACTGTTGATTGCGTTGTTCGAAGTCATCTATCCGCAGATTCCATTGCTGGTTTCATCCGCCGGCGCATCGAGCCCCTGGACGCAAGCGGTGTTCTCGCAAACCACCGGAACGATCGTTCTGTATGTCGCTGTCCTGGCCATCCTGTTCGTGCGCCCGCAGGGGATATTCGGTGAGCTCGCGCAACGCCGCGCCTAGAAGTCTGCGCGGCGCACCAGGCAGACGCCTGATGGCGCACGCATATTCGCGAGCGCAGATTCGATGATGCAGCGCGCGCTCGGCATGCCTCTGGTTGGCGTCGCGGGCATTCTTGGACTGATCGCCTGGCCGTTCATCTTCGCGTCGCCCTATGACCTGCGCATTTTCACGCTCGCCGGCATATTCGCGATCAACACGCTGGGCTACCAGTTTGTTTTCGGTCACGCCGGCGCGCTCGCGCTGACGCAGGGCACGTTCTTTGGCCTGGGTGCGTACATCGCGGGGCTGTCAGCGCTCGATCTCGGTTGGACATTTGCACAGTCGGTATCGTTGGCCATTGCGGGGCCTATCGCACTCGCCATGGTGATCGCAGCGCCGGTACTCCGACTGCAATCGCACTATTTCGCGCTCGCGACGCTTGGGATCGGACAAGTCGTGCTGCTCATCGCCATCCAATGGGAGTCGTTGACGGGTGGGGCGAACGGGCGTCCGGGCGTGCCGGGCATCGAAATGTTCGGCCTGGCCGTGTCACGCGGCGTGCCGCTCTTGGCGTTTGTCTGGGGCATCGTGACGATTTGCGCCCTGCTTTCCTGGCAGGCGATGCGCGGACTCAGCGGACGCGCCTATGCAGTGGCGCGCGAGAACGATTTCGCGGCCCTCTCGATCGGTATCGATATCTGGCGCTTGCGCTGGATCGCGTTGCTCTGGTCGGCCGCCTACGCGGGCCTGGCTGGTGCGTTGTATGTGCATACGGTGAAGGTGATTTCGCCGGAAGTCCTCGAATTCCACGTCATGGTCGCGGTGCTCACCATGGCGGTCGTTGGGGGGCGGACGCATGTTGCCGGGGCGCTGATCGGCGCTTTCCTTCTCGTGCATTTGCCGGAGTGGTTTCGCGGTCTCGATCGTTACTACCTGATCGCGTACGGATTGGTACTCCTGGTTGCGATCATCGTTGCGCCGAACGGGCTGATCGGAATGGCGCAAGACTTCATGGCACGGGCCAGACGGTCGCCTGCGGGTGAAGCGCTCAGCGTCACAACTCGCACGATGTCGATTCATCGAACGGTGCGCCGTGCGCCTCAGCCGCTGCACATAGAGGGGATCTCCATGTCGTTCGGTGGCGTGCAGGCCCTCGATCGAGTGAGTCTCGTCATTCCAGCAGCCGGTGAGATATTTGGACTGATCGGTCCGAACGGTTCGGGAAAATCAACGCTCATCAATTGCATTTCGGGACTTTACAAACCGCAAGGCGGCCGGGTGGTCTTCGATGAAGTCGATGTGCTGCACGAACGCCCACACGACATCGCCCGCATGGGGATCGCCCGGACGTTTCAGAACCTGAACCTCATCGATCATTTGAGCGTGCTCGACAATGTAGCTATCGCGCGCTTCGCCTCGACCAAAGTTCCCTTTCTTCGCGATCTTTGCGATCTTCGCGGCACGCGCCTCGCGTCCGCGCGCCAACATGCGATGAGCGCGCTCGAACGGTGCGGCATCGCGGGGCATGCCGGGACGCTTTGCGCGGGTTTGCCGTACGGGACAAAGCGGCGCGTCGAAATCGCGCGGGCGCTCGCATTGGCGCCGCGCGTCATGCTGCTCGATGAGCCGGCTGCAGGATTGAACATCGCGGAGCAACTGGAGCTCGCCGAGTGGCTGATCGCCATGCGTGGCGATGGCATCACGTTCATCGTGATCGAGCACAATATGGCGTTCCTGATGCCTATCGCGTCGCGGATGGCATGCCTTGATCACGGGCAGGTGATCGCCGAGGGAACTCCTGCGGTCCTCCGCGCGAATCCCCAGGTGATCGAAGCATATCTCGGCATCGAGGGCTCGACCGGGTGAGCAACCTGCTCGAGACGAGCAGCCTCTCTGCCCGCTATGGTGACCGGGTGGTGCTGCACAGCATTTCCATTGAAGTGCGCGTCGGTGAAATCGTCGCGATCCTCGGGGCCAACGGCGCCGGCAAGACCACGTTGATGAACGCGATCATCGGCATCGGGCCGGTGGTAACCGGCACCTTGCGGTTTGCATCCGTACCATTGACAGGTGTGTCGACGGCCGATCGCGCACGAACCGGGCTCGGACTTGCACCCGAAGGCCGGCGGGTGTTTCCGGCGATGACCGTCCTGGAAAATCTGCTCGTCGCAAGTCGCGCAAATCGCGCCGTGACGCTCGCGCGCCTGGACGACATCTACGCATTGTTTCCCGATCTCGCCTTAAAGCGCCACGCTCTTGGCTGGCAGCTTTCCGGAGGTCAGCAGCAAATGCTCGCGATCGGTCGCGCGTTGATGACAGCGCCGCGATTGTTGCTGCTCGATGAGCCCTCGCTTGGCCTCTCGCCGATGCTTGCGACCGAGGTGATGGGGAAAATCGATTCTTTGCGGGGATTGGGCGTTGCGGTGCTCATGGCCGAACAGAATGTCGCGCGGGCCCTGGCGGTGGCCGATCGTGGTTATGTGCTGGAACTTGGGCGGATTGTTGCATCCGGATCTGCGTCGATGTTGCGTGGGGACGAACGTGTCCGCCAAGCGTTTCTTGGGCATTGAGGCGTGTCGCCGTCGGGTCCGAACGATTTCCCGGGAAGGCGGCGAGGTTGCCGTCCAAATCGTCAATCGATGTAGTCTATTGGCTATATCGATCCACTGGAGAAATCCAACGTGCCTCTTTTGCCATGGCTCGCAACGATCGCGATCGCCCTTCAATGGGTCGGCTCTGCATACGGTGGCGAAAAGGCGGCACTGGTCGCTGCCGCAACCGATCTGAAGTTCGTGCTACCGCCTCTGGTTGCCCGCTTCGAGCGCGAATCCGCGCGGACGGTAACGGTGACGCTCGGGTCTTCGGGTAATCTTGCACGTCAAATCCAGCAAGGCGCACCGTTTGAATTGTTCCTCTCGGCGGACGAAGCGCTGGTTCATAGGCTGGTCGGGACAGGGCATGCTCGCGACGCGGGATTCATTTATGCGGTCGGCCATCTGGCGCTCTACGTGTCGAATAGCTCGAAGCTCACACCCGATGCAACGCTTGCCGGATTGAAGCGCGAATGGGAGCTCGTGCAAAAGTTCGCGATCGCGAATCCTGAGCATGCCCCCTACGGACGCGCGGCGCGGGAAGCACTGGAAAGCCTTGGCCTGTGGGGTATGGTGAAACCTAAGTTAGTGTTCGGTGAGAACGCGGCCCAAGCGGCACAGTTTGTGAGCACCGGCGCCGCGCAGGCCGGGCTCGTCCCGCTATCGCTCGCCGTCGCGCCCGAGCTCGCGCGTTCCGGCCGGCACGTCCCTTTGCCGACATCCTTGCATCAACCATTGTGGCAACGGGCGGCGCTGATGAAGAACGCCGGACCGACGGCCGTAGAATTTTTCCGGTTCTTGCAGCGCGCCGATACGCGTGAATCCTTTCGTCAAGCCGGATTCTCGATGCCTGCGGATTGATTATGGATTGGGAGGCTGCACGCCTGTCGATCGCGTTGTCCGCTGCCACCGCAATCGCGCTCACGCCAATCGGCATGATCCTCGCGCGTTGGCTCGCCTTTACCGAATGGCGTTGGAAGCCCTTCGCCGAAGCCCTGACGATGCTGCCGTTGTTACTGCCTCCCACCGTGGTCGGCTTCTATCTGCTGACCACGTTCGGCGCGGGCTCGCCGCTTGGAGCTTGGCTCGCCGAGACGCTTGGCCTCAAACTCGTCTTCACATTCGAAGGCTTGGTATTTGCAAGCGTCCTCATCAACATCCCGTTCATGGTGCAGCCGCTACAACGCGCGTTCGCCGCGATCCCGCGCGATGTGCGGGAAGCCGCCTGGGTGTCAGGACTTTCGCACTGGGAGACGTGGCGGCGCATCGAGCTGCCGCTCGCCTGGCCCGGTCTGTTGGCGGGCTTCGCTCTCACGATCGCGCATACCCTTGGCGAATTCGGTGTCGTCCTGATGGTCGGTGGCAGCATCGCAGGCGAAACGAAAACGCTTTCGATCGCCATTTACGACCGTGTGCAGGGATTCGATAATGCGGCGGCTGCCGTGATGTCGGTGACCTTGGTGGTCTTCTCGCTGATCGCGATTGCGGTGGTCCTGGCTACTGGTGGGTCCAAGGTTCGATCCGCCGATCCGGCGCGTGAAGACTCGCGATGAGCGGTCTCACCGTACGGCTCGCGCAAGCGCACCCGATTCGATTGGCCGTCGAGTTCACTTGCGATGCCGGAGAGTTGCTTGCGCTGGTCGGGCCTTCGGGAAGCGGCAAGACGACGATCCTGAAGACGATAGCCGGCTTGGTCCATACGCGGAGCGGGCGGATCCAGGCTGGCGGCGTGGCGTGGCTCGATACGGATCATGGTCTCTTTCTTCCTCCCCAGGCGCGTCGCGTCGGCTTGGTCTTTCAAAGCTATGCCTTGTTTCCGCACTTGAGCGCGCTCGACAATGTCGCGATCGCGGTAAGCGGCGAGCATGCGCGCGAGCGAGCACGCGATTTGCTCGCAAGAGTCAATCTCGCCGGACTGGAGGCGCGCCGGCCGGGTGCGCTATCAGGCGGTCAGCAGCAACGCGTAGCACTGGCGCGCGCGCTTGCCAGGGACCCGGCGGTGTTGCTGTTGGACGAGCCGTTTTCCGCCGTCGATCAAGCAACGCGTCAAACGCTCTATCGTGAATTGGCGGAACTGCGTCGATCGCTATCCTTGCCAATCGTTCTCGTCACGCACGATCTGTTCGAGGCGCGCATGCTTGCGGATCGAATGGTGATCCTCGATCACGGTGAGACGATGCAAAGCGGTACCCCCGGGCACGTCCTTTCGCGACCGCGCAATGCGCGGGTTGCCAAGCTGCTTGGCATCCAGAATCATTTTGCCGGTGTGTTTCGTTCGGCGCCCGACGGCGAATCCTGGGGGACATTGCAATGGGGCGAGGAGGGGGAAGGCGTTCGCCTGCGTACACTCGACAAGCGGCGCATATCCGATGGACAACGCGTCACCTGGGTTATCGCGGGCGAGTACCTGATGCTTCAAGCCGTAGCGGACAGCCGCGCCGATACTTTTGCCTGCCGGCTCGAAGATGTGCTGCCGCTTGGGGAGATGACCCAATGCAAGGTGAGGGTGGAGGCTGCACCCGGCGATCTGGTGATCATGAATGTCCCGACGCGGTTTCTCGCCGATCACGGACTCGCGGTGGGCATGTCCGTCTGGGTGCATCTGGATGTCGGCGGTATTCACATCATGCCGACGCGCGATCCGAAGTTGCCGCGCACGCGCCGCGATCGCACCGCAGGCCGCTAGAGCAACGGCTCGACGAACACGACAATGCTCAACGCTCGCGCGTTCAGCGGGCTCGTGTGTCGTCGTGTTGAATGCGTTCAGGCGTGAAGCGATTTTGGTCAACCGTGCCGACCGGAGCGGCTTCCGCCGCATTGCCGATCCGCGCGGCAATCCACAACAATACGAAGATGATGATCGCCGATGCAATCACCCGCCACGGCCGAACCTTAGCTGTGTCTGAGAAAACCATGACTGACCCTCTCGTTCCCCGATGTTCGTCGCAAACGTGTCGGTCGAATTCCTATCAACGACCTCCATATATGCGATGGTGAGGATGCGCGGATTAAGCGTCAATATGCCGTCTGTAAGTTCGGATGGGCGGCGCCCGCCCGAGTGCAAGCGGATTCGCGGCCGAATGAAACGTGATCGATATCACGCAGTTGACGTGTCATCGGATTGTCCCTCGGGTTCGGCGTTGGAATCGCCTAGCGGTGTGCACGCAAACCGGCAAGCGTGAATGTAAATTTCTTGCGCCGCGATCGGGCGCGGCTGCCGCGAACGTCACTGGAGTGTGCGTCAGTCAGAACCCCACGGCCAGACTGTCGCGCCGCGCATCGGAGCAGGCAACATAACCAACGTCGAGCTTGCGGATGATCTGTGAACAGCCGTAATCGAAGTACCCGTCGGGCATTGCTTTGATGTCATGACCGCGCCGGGCGAGCTCCTGCAACGTCGCCTCCGGGTAGGTCTGCTCGCAGTTTATTTCGAGTCCTCCAACAAATCGGAAGCGCGGCGCGTCGATCGCGGCCTGCGGTCCTTGATGGTAGTCGGCCATGCGCACCACCAGTTGTGTATGGCCTTGCGGTTGCATGTTGCCACCCATGAGCCCGAAGCTCATCAGGGGTTGCCCGTTCTTCGTGATGAAGCCGGGGATGATCGTCTGGAACGGCCGCTTGCCCGGTCCTACCCGGTTAGGGTGCCCTGGCGTGAGCACGAACCCGTTGCCCCGATTCTGCATGCTGATCCCGGTGTCTGGAACGACGCAACCGGACCCGAAGCCCGCGAAATTCGATTGAATCATCGAGACCATCATGCCGCTCGCATCGGCGGCAGTGAGGTAGACGGTGCCACCCGTCTTGGGCGGCTTGCCGTGACTAAAAATCTGTGCCCGCTTCATATCGATCAGCTTGGCCCGCTGCTTCAGGTAATCGGGATCAAGCAGGAGGTTTGAATCGAATTCCAGCGTGCTCGGTTCGCTGACATAGCGATACGCATCGGCGAATGCGAGTTTGACCGCTTCGATTTGCGCATGGGTGCTGTCGGGGGAATCGACCGGATACCGATCGATGTCGAGATTCTTGAGGATGCCCAACGCAATGAGGCAGACGATGCCCTGACCGTTCGGCGGAATCTCATGAATGGTGAGATCGCGGTAGGTCATCTCGAGCGGCTTCACCCACTCGTTCGTGTGGCCCGCCAGATCCAAGACGGTCATGACGCCACCATTAGCCTCCGAATGGGCGGCGATTTTCGCGGCCAGTTCCCCCTGATAAAACGCTTCACCCCGTGAATGCGCGATGCGACGGAGCGTCTTGGCCGCGTCCGGAATGCGAAACATCTCTCCCGGTTCCGGGGCCCTGCCGCTTGGCATGAAATACTGACTAAAGCCGGGCTGCACCTTGAGTTCCTCGACCTGCATCGCCCAGCGGCGCGCAACGAACGGGGAGACGATATAACCGGCCTCGGCGTACTCGATGGCGGGCTCGAACAGCGACTCGAATGACAGCTTCCCGAACTTCTGCGACATGTCGAGCCAGCCTGCAACGCAGCCGGGCACGGTGACGCTATTCCATCCGCGCATCGGCATCGACGAGCGGCCCGCAAAAAATTCAGGCGTCCACTTGGACGGCGCGCGTCCGGATGCATTGAGACCGTGCAGCTGCTTGCCGTCCCAAATGATTGCGAACGCATCGCTGCCGATCCCATTTGAAATCGGCTCGGTAATGGTGAGGCAGATGGCGGTCGCAAGGGCCGCGTCGATCGCGTTGCCGCCTTGGAGCATCATGCGCAGCCCCGCCTGGGCACCGAGCATCTGCGATGTCGAAACGACGTTTCGGGCTGGCGTTGGGTTGCGACGCACGGTGTAGGGCAGGTCCCAGGATAACGATGACATTGTGTGGTTTTCCTCACGAAATATCGTCCAGTTTAGCTCGATGCGCGCACCGGG
This sequence comes from Betaproteobacteria bacterium, assembly GCA_031391405.1. Taxonomy (GTDB): domain Bacteria; phylum Pseudomonadota; class Gammaproteobacteria; order Burkholderiales; family SG8-39; genus SHXR01. The sequence goes on along the minus strand of JANMUI010001027.1, from coordinate 1,502 downwards.
CGCTGCGAGCGATCGCGGTTCAAGGTTGGGTCGCGAATCTTGGCGCCGGGACGATTCAGCGGGGGTGTCGGCGATGTCGCGCTTTGAACACACTCTCGTTCAAGGAACGCTTCGGTACGCCGATCTTGATCCGTTGCAGCCCGCACCGGGCAACTTAGGAAGAGAGAATGACCGTCGAATCGGACGTGCTGGATTTCATTGGGCTGATGCCCGACGCTGACGTGGATGCCACGCCGGCGGCGAGCGGACCAGCTTTGGGCCCCGACGACGATCTGATCGGCGGCGACCTCTACAGAATGATCGCCGGTCTGCAGGCTGACGTTCGCGAGCGTGATGCAACCATTTCTCTTCTCGCGAGAGTGCAGCAGGAAGCGCTGATGCGCCTTGCGCTCGCGGCGGAATTCAAGGATGGCGATACGGGCACGCACATCGTCCGGATCGGTGCTTATTCAGCGCTCCTTGCCCGCGAGTGCGGAATGGACCGGGAGTACTGCCGCAAGATCGCGTTCGCTGCGCCCATGCATGATGTCGGCAAGATCGGCGTTCCTGACAGCATCCTCAGGAAGCCTGGAGCCCTCACCGATGATGAGCGGCAAACCATGAAAAAGCATTGCGAGATCGGTCGACGAATTCTTGCTGGATCCGGCGTTCCGCTGCTTGAGCTCGCCGCGGAAGTCGCCTTCACGCATCATGAAAAGTTCGACGGAACGGGCTATCCGAGCAACCTCGCGGGCGAGTCGATACCGCTTTCCGGACGGCTCGTTGCGCTGGTCGACGTCTTCGATGCACTCACAATGAAGCGGCCGTTCCGCGAAGCGATGCCGGTCGAGGAGGCAGTGAGAATCGTTCGCGCTGAATCGGGAACCCACTTCGATCCGTTTCTGGTCGACGCCTTCCTCAACGTGCTCGATCAACTGCTCGATCTACGGGAAAAGGTGAACGAGGCCAGAATCGATCTGACTGGCCTGTCCGAGCTGATCGCCGCGTGAACGGGGAATTTGCCGCGAGTGCCTCCCCGAGCTGAATTAGTTCGCCGTCGCAGCAAGCGCCTGATCGATATCCCAGAGGATATCGTCGACTGATTCGATGCCTACCGACATGCGTACCATGTCGGGCGCAACACCTGCCTTGATCTGCTCTTCTTCGGACATCTGCCGGTGCGTGGTCGACGCCGGATGAATCACCAGCGTCTTCGCATCGCCGATATTGGCCAGGTGACTCATGAATTGAGCCGCCTCGATGAACTTCTCGCCGCCCTTGGCCCCGCCTTGCACGCCGAACGCAAGCAATGAGCTTGCACCTTTGCCGAGATACTTCTTCGCAAGGGCATGGAACGGATCGGACGCAAGTCCGGGATAGCAGACATACTTGACCTGCGGATGTGCTGCGAGATGCTTCGCGACCGCCATCGCGTTGGCGCAATGCCGGTCCATGCGCACATGCAAGGTTTCGAGCCCTTGCAGCAGCATCCACGCGTTGAATGGCGCCAACGATGCGCCGAA
>JANMUI010000983.1:0-1258 GCA_031391405.1 Betaproteobacteria bacterium | reverse complement strand
CCCGCCTGTCGCACGATTGATCCAGTGCTGCTGCCGATCGCCGACGCGCATACCGCCGCGTGCATTCTCTATGACGAGCAGCAACAAGGCCGGCGGATTGCTCCGGTTGAAGTGCGCACGCCGCTCCCGCCCCGTCCACGAGTTGATAACCGCGCGACCGGAGCGACGCTGCTCCAAGTCGAAGGGCTCAAAGTCCATTTCCCGATTCGTCGCGGGATTCTCAAGCGTGTCGTTGGCCATGTCAAAGCAGTCGATGGCGTTGATCTTACCATTGCCAAGGGCAAGACGTTGGCGCTCGTGGGTGAGTCAGGCTGTGGCAAGACGACGTTAGGCAAGGCACTGCTGCAATTGATTCGCCCAACGGCGGGACGCGTGCTGGTCAATGGGCAGGACCTCACCACGCTGGACCGGCAGGCATTGCACGCCTACCGACGGCGACTGCAAATTATTTTTCAGGACCCATACTCTTCCCTGAACCCCCGCATGATGGTCGGCGAGATCGTGAGGGAAGGCATGACAGTGCATGGAATCGGATACGACCGCCAAGACCGGGAGGAGCGCGTCAAGGAGATTCTGGGGCAGGTCGGGCTCGACCCCGACGTGAGGTATCGCTATCCGCACGAATTCTCCGGCGGGCAGCGGCAGCGCATCAGCATCGCGCGCTGTCTGGCGGTGAACCCGGAGTTCATTGTCTGTGATGAAGCCACCAGCGCGCTTGATGTGTCGGTACAAGCGCAGATTCTCAATCTACTGGAGAAGCTACAAACCGACCTGGGGCTGACGTATCTCTTCATCACCCACAACCTGGGCGTGGTGGAATATCTCGCCGACGAGGTCGCCGTCATGTATCTGGGGCGGATCGTCGAGCGTGGAAAAACCGAAGAGGTCTTCGCGAATCCCCGTCATCCCTACACGCAAGCGCTACTCTCAGCGATTCCCAAGATCGACCCTCGCACCGGTGGTGAAAAGATTCGCCTTGCCGGTGACATTCCCTCACCGAGCAACCCGCCGACGGGGTGCCATTTCCATCCACGCTGTGCGCACGTGTTGCCGCGGTGTCGGGAGCAGTATCCGCCGACGGTTGCGCTCTCGGAGTCTCATTCGACGAGTTGTTTTTTGTATGAGGGAAGTGAGCCTGGGTGATGAGCAGGTTTCGCTTCACTAGACTTTATCGGGGATAAGGGTTTTGGTGGAAATTTTCCAACGTTTTCAGTGTCAAATCGGTATTTCCGATAATGTCTACTGTATGAGAACATTT
>JANMUI010000979.1:0-6104 GCA_031391405.1 Betaproteobacteria bacterium | reverse complement strand
TATTTCGCTTAAGAGGTGCGGCACCCTAGGGGGGGGCGCGCATCGAAGCCTATTGCACGGCCGCGATGTAAGAGCCCGCCACGGCGATCGCTCTGCACGACTCGATGGTCAGGGCTGGCGTGTTGTCTCCCGGGTCCGCTGCTCCCGCAGGCCCAAGTGAAGCGGAAATCGCGGCGCAAAGAACGGCGGCAGCGCGGCAGGCCGAGGACGCCGAGCGGCGCGCGGAGGCCCGAGAATTGAAGAGAAGGTGTGAGCGCCTTAATCGGGAACTGGCGTCCAATCGCTCAGAGCAGCGCGGTGGCGGCCGCGTCGAGGACATGGAGCGCCTCCATCGCACTCGAGGCGCCTTGGAACGAGAAAATCGCGATGCCGGATGTTGATGGCAGCCATCTAAGGCGGTAGTAGGTAGATGTCGGGTTACGCCTTGCGAACCCGACCGACGCATTCTGGGTACCGGCCTGCGCAGGGATGACGCTGCGGCTTGCGCTTATCATCGCGGTCTTGCTCCCTTTCGACTGCTTACGGGTACCCGCCATGACAACTGCCTGCGGATGCGCTCATCGCATCGATACGCACCACCACATCATTCCGCCGGCCTATCTCACGCGGGCGCGCGATCATGTCATTGGCGATGCGCCCGCGCTGGCGAAGCCGGTGCTTGAATGGAATTCATCGCAGGCCGTTGAAGCGCTCGATCGCGCCGGCATTGCCACCGCGATCACCTCGATTTCTTCGCCCGGCATCTGGTTTGGCAACCGTGACACGACCCGCGCACTGTCGCGTGAGTGCAATGATTTTGGGGCGCGCCTGAAGCAGGACCATCCGGGGCGCTTTGGCCAGTTCGCGACCTTGCCGCTGCCCGATGTCGACGCGAGCCTGCGCGAAATCGAATACGCCCTTGGCACGCTGCAAGCCGAAGGGGTGGGCCTCGTCACCAACATTGGCGGGCAGTATCCGGGAGATCCGGCGTTCAAACCGGTCTTCGAGGAGCTCAACCGGCGTGGCGCCACCGTCTACTTTCATCCAACGGCCGCGCACGGATGCGCGAACCTGCTGCCTGGCATTCAACCTGCGACGCTCGAATTTCCGTTCGACACCACGCGGGCGATCCTGAGTCTTCTTCACAGCGGTACATTCAGTCGGTGCACGAACATCCGCTGGATCTTCTCCCACGGGGGCGGCGCACTCGCTACCGTGGCGCAGCGCATTGCCGGCATGGCGCGCTTTCAACCCGAGCTGAACGAACGCGTTCCCGAGGGTGTGTTCGCCGCGATCGCGAAATTGCACTTCGATGTCGTGAACATCGCGCAGCGGCCCGTATTCGAGGCGGTGCGATCGCTGGTCGATATCTCGCGCCTCTTGTTCGGCACCGACTATCCGTATATGCCGATCGAATTGGCCGGGACGAATTTTGACAAGCTTCAGCTCACAGCCGAAGACATCCGCGCAATCGAACGCGACAACGCACTCAGGCTCTTTCCGCATTTGGACGGCGAGCGCGTCTCGGCCAAGGCGTAGCCCCAGATGATTCGCTCGTGGCTCTTCACATTCATGCAGCCGTTCATGCGGCAGCACCCCGTTCCTTTCGATACCGCCGTGACGCAGCGTGCGATCAGCTGGCATCTCGATACGCTCTTTCCGAAGGTCGAGGATGTGGGGTTCGACGGCATCTTCTTCAGCGAGCATCATTTCCACGGCAATCTGAGCGCCTCGCCGCATTTATACATCGCCGCGACCGCGATGCGTACGAAACGCGTGCGCCTCGGTGTCATGGGCAGCGTGTTGCCGCTGCACAATCCATGGCGCGTCGCCGAAGAGATCGGCATCCTCGATCACTTGAGTGGCGGGCGCCTCGAGATCGGCTATTCGAGCGGCACCGGGCCGATGGAGCCGTTGGTTGTGGGTATCCCTGAGGACGAGTTGCGTCCGCGCTTCGATGAGTCCCTTGATATCATCGATCGTGCGATTGCCGAGTTGAAGGTCACTCATCATGGGCGCTTCTGGAATTTCGATGGGCTGTGCGTCACGCCGCGTACGCTGCAACCAAGCCCGCCGAAGTGGATGACGGTGGTGAGCGAGAAATCATCGCGGATCGCGGCACGACGCGGCTACAAGGTTTGCACTGCGTTCATGTCCGCGAAGGATGCCGCCACCATGTTCGACGCCTATCGTGAGGAGGCAGCACAGGTGGGTGGACGAACCGGGCCCGATCAAATGGCGTTGCGCCGCCGTTGTCTGGTGTGGGACACCGATAGCAGCGCCGAGACCTTTGGCGCGGAAGTGCTGCGGATCGGCTTGGAGCGGACGGGGCGGCTGTTGAAGCACATGACTGATCGCGGCATCACCCCGCTCACCGGGGTCGCGCATATCGACGAGCAGATCCTCGCGATGAAGCACACCGACGCGATCGACGCACCGGCATCGAAATTCGCGGCGGAACCGGACGAATGGGTGGTGGGATCACCGGAAACCGTCGCCGCCAAAATCATCCACCAATGTCGAACCACTGGTGCCGGTCACTTCCTCGCATATTCGCTCGGGAGCATGGAAGAGGCGGAGATGGAGCACAGCATCGAGCTGTGGCGACGCGTGATTCCAATATTGCAGAAGGCGAATGTGCCGGGCGTGCCCCCTTGATAAAGGGCGTGCCTGAGCGAAGCGGGCGCCAACGGCTCAGTCGACATTCTTCAGCTTCGCTTCGCGCTTCAGGCGCAGATGCACTTCGTAATCCTCTTGCAGAAATTTCGCGAACACCTCGGGCGGTGCGGCGGTGATTGCGGTCGGCTCGTACCCGACACGGTGCAGCACATTCGGCACGAAATCCGGTTCGCTGAACACTTTCGCGATCGCGCGATTGAGTGTGTTGACCATCTCGGGGGGCGTCCCGGCGCGCATGAACAAGCCGAACCACGACGGCGGGACGATCTCGATGCCGCCCGCTTTCAGCATCGGCAACTCGGGAAAAAGTTGCGAGGGCTCATCGGCGTTCACGCCGATCACCTTGAGCCTTCCGGCCTTGGCATGCGACATCGCCGTCCCGACGGCGAACGCGACCACATGCACGTCTCCACTCAGCAGACCTTGCATCGCTGCCGGCGGGCTCTTGTACGGCACGTCGTAGAAATTGATGCCGCGTGCATGGCGCACCCATTCCATCAGGAGGTAGGCGGTGCTGGCGGGACCGGCCGTACCGAAATTAATCTTGCCCGGCTGCGCGTGCCCCAGCTCGAGCAACTCTTTCACCGTATTCGCGGCAATGGACGGATGCACCGCGAGCGCCGCCTTCGACACGCCGATATGCGCGAGCGGGGCGAAGTCCTTGAGGGTATCGAACGCCGGTTTGGTCGACAGGATTGGTGTCAGCATCGCCGCGGGAGAACCCATCTGGAGCATGGTGTAACCGTCGGCCGGGGTCTGCATCAAGGCAAGCGCCGACACCACGCCTTGTCCGCCGGAGCGGTTCTCGACGACGACGGCCTGCCCGAGCACTCGCGTCAGGCGATCCGCAAGGCCGCGGATCACGGCATCCGGCGGACCACCCGCCGCGGTTTCGGCGATCATTCGGATCGGCTTGGATGGGTAGTCTTGCGCGCCGACCGGAAGCATCGTGCTTGCTGCCATTGCCGCAAACGCCAACAACTTCGTCTTCATCTTGATGTCTCCACGATGAGCACTAAGGACTTTGCGCGACAGAGCAAGCAGAGTCCTAGTCGATCGTCACGCCGAACTGTTGGACCATCTTGGTCCAACGCTCGATCTCGTCGCGCAGGAACTGCACCTGATCACGCGCTGGGATATCGAGTACGCGCCCGCCGTCCTTCTCGATGCGAGCGACAAAGTCCGGTTCCCGAATAATGCTGCCGAGCGCATCGCGCAACTTCGCCACTACCGGCGCGGGGGTTGCCGCCGGCGCGAAAATCCCGAACCAGCTCTCGCCTTGAAATTTCGCGAGTCCCGCCTCGTTGATCGTGGGCACTGCCGGCAGATGCGAAGACCGCTCGACCCCGGACACGCCCAACCCCTTTAATCGTGCACTCTGGACGTATTGCTTCGAGGCGGAAATGTTGTCGAACACAATGTCGATCCGGCCGGCCAACACGTCCTGCACGGCGAGCAGCCCGGACTTGAAGGGCACATGCAACATGTCCATCCCGAGGCTCTTCACGAGGATGGTGCCCCATACATGGTGCAACGTCCCGATGCCTGCGGAAGCGAAGGTGAGTTTGCCGGGTCGCTCCTTCGCATACGCTACAAGGCCGCGCAGATCGGAGACCGGCAGATCGTTCCGCATCAGGAGCAGGAACGGGTAGGCGGAGGTGTAGCCGATTGGCACGAAATCGCGCACCGCATCGTAGGAAAGATTCTTGATCAGCGCCTGGTTCATGACCATGTTGAAAATACCGCCGACCAGTAGAGTGTGGCCGTCGGGGCGCGCTTTCGCGACGTAGTCTGTTCCGGTGAGGGATCCCGCGCCCGCGCGATTCTCGACGACGACGCCGGTCTTCCAAAGCTCGCCCAGCCGCAGTGCGACGTGCCTGCCGAGGATGTCCGTGCCACCACCCGGTCCGGACGGTACGACCACCGCGATCGGGCGCGATGGATAGTCCTGCGCGATGGCTACGCCGCACCATGCGGTGAGCGTCATCAAGAGTACCCATGCCTTCTGGCGCGTTTGCATCGTTTCGTTCCTCAATGAATGCATGATCAATCGACCCGTGTCTGATTCTCGCAGGAATGCGGGCCGGACATGTTATTGCCGGACAAGCTGGGTTGCCGAGAGCATTGCGGGCGCATCACGGCGATGCACGAGTCGCGCGGGCGGTAGAGCGCGATCTTGAACGCGCTGAGCTACGTCGCACGTCATCCGCCGCTTCTGCCAACAGCCAGTCACGAAACGTGACGATCTTCGGCAGGTTCGCGGTCGCCCTGGGACAGACGATCCAATAGGCGTATGGCACCGGCAACGCGAGCGCGAACGGTCGCACCAATCGTCCGCCGATGAGGTCCCAGGCGGCGAGCGCGCTCCTTGCGAGCGTGACGCCCTGCGCATCGACGGCGGCATCGATGGCCATGCTGGCCTGATTTAGAATCGGCCCGCGCGATACATCGATGTTCTTAACATCCGCGGCTTCGAGCCACCTCATCCAATCTTTGCGGTCGTTGATATGGAGGAGCGTATGTCGCGCGAGGTCGGCGGGCTTGCGAAGCGCGTTCTTGCCCGCAAGCAGCTTGGGGCTGCAAACGACGACCAGTTCTTCGGTGCACAGACGCGTGACGTGGAGCCCATTCGCCTGACCGTCGCCGTGGCGAATCGCGAGATCGACATCCTCGCGAGCGAAATCGACGTGGTGCAGCGAGGCACTGATCCGCAAATCGATGCCAGGGTGCGCCGTCGCGAATCGCGCGAGCCGATGCACCAGCCATTTCGAGGCGAAGTTGGGCGACGTGCTGACTGTAAGCGCGCCCGCACTCTGACGCTGCAGCAGTCGCTCTGTCCCGGCCGCAATGCGATCCAGGGCATCGCGCACGACTTCAAGATAGGTGCGCCCGGCCTCGGTGATGACGAGCCGCTGATGCTCCCGATTGAAGAGCTTCAACCCAAGCTCCGCCTCCAGGGCTTTGACCTGATGGCTGACGGCGCCCTGTGTAACGCATAGTTCCTCGGCCGCCTGCGTAAAGCTCGCGTGGCGTGCAGCGGCCTCGAACGTCTTGAGGGCATTGAGTGGCGGCAGGCGACGCGGCAACTTTCAGACCCCTTTAGCATGAGAAAAACTAAGCCAAGCAAGAATAACCATGCTTTGCCGGCCAGTGCGATTCTCACCTATCTTTGCGACCTCCGGGTGCCGTTGTGGCGTCCCGGCAGAAAACCTGGAGCATGAAAAATGTTACGCGATTCGGCGGACTTCAACATCATCGACTTTCACAATCACTACATGCCCGCCCGCTTCGAGCAGGCGGTCGTACAGGCCGCTCCTACAAAGCAACGAGGCCGCAGGGAAGTGATTGCCCGCAGGTTGTCGGACGAAGACCTCTTGCTTCAGGGTGTCCGGCATCGCGATCGCGGTCGTCGTCGACCGCTCGGGCTCGATGGAGGCGCGGGACTT
>JANMUI010000917.1:0-2015 GCA_031391405.1 Betaproteobacteria bacterium | reverse complement strand
GGACAAACGCCGAGCCGGTCATAGCGTCACCTCGTTGTTGTTGACGTGTACCGCGCGCCCGACGAGCTCCTCCACCTGCATACGCGCGATCAAGGCCGGGTCGGTCGTTACGGCGACTGTGCGCTGCCCGGTGCTGGTCGTGACCACGGTCACGCCGCGCGGCTCCTGCCCGCGTTCGTGCAGCACGGTGAATCCTGCGATCGCGCCCGCACCGCGATATTCATCGAGCACGTCGAGCGTGCGTGTCGCGCGCCCAACTTCATTGGTTACGTCGATATGCGCGAAGGCGCGTCCCGCGTCCATCGACCATGCACCGAACCCTTGTTTGGTCAGCACACCCGAAACGGACGACACGAGCGCGGTGCGGCCACGTCCGGTGCGCATCAGTTCAGCGGCGCGACAGGTCGCCTGCAGCACATAGTTGTTGTAGGGCCCGCCCGCGAAGGGCATGCCGCCTGTGACGGTGAGATCGCGATCGAGCGAGAGGCCGAGCGCTTCGGCGTAGACCTCGACCGCCACCGGAAAGCAACTGTAGAGATCGATGAGATCGATCTCGCGTGCCGTGAGGCCAAGCGCATCCAGCGCAGCCTGGCCGGCGATGCGTGCACCGGGACAGTCGTGCAGCGGCTCGCGCGCCGATACCGGCACCATGTGATTCGATTCGGTGCTCGCTACCGGATAAATCCAGCGCGAACGGGGAATGCCAAGCGCACTCGCGCGTGCCGCGGAGCAGAACAGAAGCGCCGCAGCCTGGTCCACATTCCAGGTGGAGCAATGCGCCCGCGCGTAAGGAAACGCCTGCATCGGATTGCGCTCCGAGGCCTCACGAATGTCGGCGGCCACCATCGCACGGCGTTGCCATGCATGCGGGTTGTCCGCGGCGATACGGCTGAAACGCTCGCCAAGTTGCGCCAACCTGTCGCGATGATCCGATATGGACCATCCCTGGCTCGCCCTGAAGGCACTCTCCATGATCGCGTACAGGCCGACGGGCATCTTCATGCCCGCACGCTTTTCCGCAACGTGGCGCAGCTCACTCTTGGGCGCGAGCGTGATGTCGGGCGTATCGTCTTGTGCCCGCTCGGTGGCCCGTTGCCCCGCAATCTGCGCGCGCAAGATGCGCCAGCCGGTGTCCGCGCCCGCAACAAGCGTCGTATGCGATTCGCCCCGGGCAATGCGCGCACAGGCTTCGCCGATCAGGGTCTGCTGCAGCACACCGACATCGGCCAGCACAGTGACCGGATGCGCAGCGCCGATGTGGCGCGCGATCTCGCCTGCAGGGTTCGCGTACGACCAGCGCCCGCGCGGCACGGCGATGTAGCACGCGCCGGAAAGCGCCTGTGTGCTCCCGCTATCGGCACCCGCGGCGGCCACCGCCTTCAACATGAGGTCCATCGGCTCCGACGCACGGGCAAAGTCATCTTCGCGCTGCGTGGCGGTGCCGATACCAACAAGCACCGGCGTGCGCTCTGCGTCGTTCATCGGAATGGTTGCGCTTGCGATCGAAAGGCTGAAAGGGCGGAGGTTAACATAGTCGTTGGTTGGACCATAATGCCGTCCAAAGCACTCAACGAGTCCCACAACATGGCAACAGCCGATGGTGACCCCTTCCTCCCGCTACGGGGCAAGCGCATCCTCGACTTCTCGAAGGTGCTTGCAGGGCCGCTCTGCACCCAGATGCTGGGCGACATGGGGGCCGATGTCGTGAAGGTCGAACCTACGGGCGCTGGCGACGATACGCGCAAATGGCCCCCGTTCGAGGATGGCGAGGGCACGATCTTCCTTGCCGTGAACCGGAACAAGCGCAGTCTCGCGCTCGATCTCAAATCGGCCGATGGTCTGGCGATCGCGCTGCAACTTGCAAGGCAAGCCGACGTCGTCGTCGAGAGCTTTGGCCCCGGCGTTGCCGAGCGCCTCGGGATCGGCCCGGACGCACTGATGGCCCTGAACCCGCGTCTCATTTATTGCTCGATTTCAGGCTATGGCAGCCAGGGCCCGATGAAGGATGGCAGGGG
>JANMUI010000823.1:0-7205 GCA_031391405.1 Betaproteobacteria bacterium | reverse complement strand
CGCTCACCTTGGCGTGAAGGCCGCGATCGGCAACGATCTCCACGGCGCGATCAGCGAGCAACAGATAGACCAGCAAGCCACTGTTGGATTCGGTGTCCCACACCCGCAACTGCGAGAACAGTTCGATTGCCCGTTCCCTGGCCGACTGCCCCTTGAACAGGGACAATCCGTCGAGTGCACCCTCGACCGCGAATCGGATTTCCCCAACGTGTGCGGTCTCGCTCGCCTTGATCGCGTTTTCGATTGTGTTCAAGGTGCTGTGGGGAAAGGCCCGTTTGACCTGCCCCTCGGTCGCCAGCAAATGCTTGACGATGCGCTGGATCATCATGGCTACCACCTCCCCGATGCACCACCGCCACCGACGCCGCCACCGCCGCCGCTAAAGCCACCGCCGCCCGAACCCCGACGTCCGCCCCCGCCGTAGTAGCCACCGACTCCACGTCCGCCCATGCCGCCACCCAGCAAAGTGAGGAACAGCGCGATCACCCCTGCGACCAACGCCATGGAGAGGGCGCCAACCATGAACCAGGCAACCACTGCAACAGTCCCGCCCGTAACTAACGAGCCAGGGATTTTGCCGAGCGTCGCGCGCAGCACGCCGCCCATTGCGAGGGCAAGAATGAAGAGCACCGGGGCGTACTGCTGAACATCTCCGATACTCCCGGCGGGCTTGTCGCCGGGCGCCGGCAAAGGCTCTCCATCGATGACGCGAATGATTTGCCCGACCCCGGCCGTGATGCCGCCATAGAAGTCTTGCTGCTTGAATCGCGGCAGGATGACCTCGCTGACGATGCGCTTGCTTGTCAGATCGTTGAGCGCTCCTTCCAGGCCGTACCCCACCTCGATGCGCAGCGCGCGGTCGTTCTTCGCAACGACGAGGATGGCCCCGTCGTCGACCTTCTTTCGTCCGAGCTTCCATTGCTCGCCCACACGAAGGGCGTATTGTTCGATTTCTTCCGGGGCTGTTGAGGCGACCATCAGCACCGCAAGCTGGCTGCCTTTCCTGGCTTCGAACGCCGTCAGCGTTTCTTCCAGTGCGACCCTCTGCTCGGCGGTGAGCGTTCCAGTCTGGTCAGTGACATGCCCCGTCAAGGGCGGGACCGGCGCCTGTGATGCGGCGAAGAAGGACCAGCAAAGGGTGCATGCCACCAGCAGCGCTCTGCCGGACCCGCTCGCGCGAGGCCTGGCCATCACTTGGCTGTCCGCACGACACTACTTTCAGCCTTGGCCGGTGCGGTGCCAAAATTGACGCTCGATGGGTTGGAGATTTCGTTCTCCACTGCGAAGTTCGGCTTTTCCTTATACCTCAGCATTCATGTTCTCGCGAACCTGCAGTGCAAAACAGAACTACACCGCCGCGCCCAATAGCGTCGCGAAGAAGCAAGGTATGCCTGTGTGTCGCGCGCAAGTCAAGGGCCTGCAACGGGCACGCTGGCGACCGCATTGTTCAATGAATGTGGGATCGCGTTTGACTTGATCGTAGCGCGTAGGTTTCACAATACACACTGGGTTTCGGCCGCCTTGCGATGATTGAATGGCTGCACTTTCTTTAACGGAGGAACGACATGACGACGCGTACGAACAGGCACGCACACTCGCCCAAGGACATAGTTGTTCCAGCTTCCCCATCAAAGGCGATCGATGACTCCGCCGCGGGTGCCTCGTCACTGCAGGGCAGCGAAGCCGATGCAGCCGTCCGATCGCATCGGATCGCGGAGGCCGCCTACTACCGCGCCGAGGGGCGCGGATTTTGTCCAGGCTGCGAGATGGAGGACTGGCTCGCGGCCGAACGCGAGGCCGGCGAACAGCGAAACGTTGATCCGAGTGCCAGAGGAGCCGTAACTTGAGCCAGAAACAGAGGGGGGCCCACGAACAGTACATGCTGACGATCACTTTTTTGTCACGGTGCCTTGAGCTCTGCTCGCATTCGAGAGAAAGGGGTCTATATGAACGCGATTCGACGGCCAGATAAGCTGGCAGCGCGCATCCTGATCGTTGTCTTTTCCGTATTCATCGCTTCATGCACGACGATCGACACCGGGCCGTCATGGCTCATCGAGCGCATTCAGAATGCGCGAACCAGCGCCGATCACATTGCGATAGCGCAGTACTACGAGCGGGAATCAAAGTACGCGCGTGAAAACGCTGCGCAGTACCATTTGATAAAGGAGTCATATAGCGATCGACGGGCTCGGCAAAAGCTCGGGGTGGGCATGCTCAGTCGTAGTGAAGACCTGCATAGGCAGTTCGAGCTCGTGACGTCGGGGTACGAGGAATTGGCTGCGCTGCACCGCCGGCACGCGAGTGAGTTGCAAGGGCAGCAAGAAAAGCAAGAAAAGAAAGAGAAGTGATGGGGCGTGGCGATCGGTGTGGGGGAACGGGGAAGCGCTATGACGACGCGTACGAACGGGCGAGCACAACCTCAACATGACACAGCTCGCCCTCAACCTGAGCGAATATGTGAACGGCGTCGCTAAGCGGCACGCGGAAACGTCCGTGCACTTGTTCCCTGGATACCGAGTGCGAGCGGTGACGAACGGCGTCCATGCCCCGACATGGGCCAGCCCGTCGATGCACCGGTTGTTCGATACCCACCTACCCGGCTGGCGTCATGAACCTGAGATTCCCGCGCGCGCGCGGATTGCTGCATTCCCGATGATGAAGTGTGGCACGCTCACATGGAGGCGAAGCAGGTGCTGGTCGGTCATGTGCGCAGCGCGATCGGCGCGGAGCTCGATCCGCGATTACCGATCGTGGGGTTCGCCCGCAGGATGACCGCGTACAAGCGTCCCGATCTGTTGTTCTCGGACCTCGGACGGCTACGCGCCATTGCGCGTTCGAGACCGTTCCAAATCGTGCTGGCCGGCAAGGCGCATCCGCACTACCGGCAAGCTCCTCACGCAGTCCGCGCTTTCCCGGATAGGGGAGCCGCTGCGAGAGTCCCAACATCTTCATCGTCATGTCCTCCCGCCGGAAGCTCGTTGCCGGGAACGGAATGTTGACGATGCCGGCCTCCAGCATCGGATCATCGAAGGCACCTGCCGGTGACACGCGCTTGCCGGCCGCTTCGTGCTCATGCGCCGCCGCCTTGATCTCCGGGTTGCGCTCCAGCGCCTCGGCCACGAGCCCGCTCAGTGTGCCGTCCGCGATCGAGCTTCCGCCCGGTGGAGCCCAGCCCGTCGAATCAGCGGCCTGGGCCGTTGCGTGCGAGGTGAACAGCAACCAACACGCAAGGGAGACGGCACACGTGGTCGATCGATACCACGTTGAAGTTGAAGGGGTTATCAGCGTCCCTTTTTGGTTCGATGGTGCGCATCGGTTTGCCCGATCGAATCATCATCAGCGAACGATTCGATGAGGTGGCAGACGGTTTCACCATCCGGCACCCCGTTCGGCAGGGTTTCCCACGCTTCCACCGCACGACGCATGCGTCCGAGCAGCTCGGACTTGGAACGGATTTCCGCCTCCGTGTCGGCGATACGCCGGACGACGATGGCGCGCACGTTCGGACAGGTCGGCGCGCGACGCTCGCAGGCATCGACCAGTTGCGTAATCTCATCGAGCGTGAGCCCGAGTCGCTGGGCTTTCTTGATGAAGGTGAGACGCCGGACATCGTCGCGGCTGAAGCGTCGATACTTGTTCCAGACGTCCTTGTTTGGGCGTAGCAACCCGATCCGCGAGTAGTAACGGACCGCATGCGTCGTCACGCCCGAGGTTCTCGCAAGCTCACTGACAATCATTTTCAGACTTCCCGCTTTTCGAAAGCAATCCGCGAAGATCCGCTCGAATGCGGCCTCGGTCACGCGGGTTACTCGGTTAGACCAGTCGTCGCTACCGCGGCGTGCCAATGGGTAAGCAAGGCACGACGGCAGGAACGGGCGGATTCCTTGGTGAGCTGCGGATGCCCGATCAGGCACCGAATCACCGCGAAGACGCGAAGCGGCCTATAGCAAGAGTCTTTGAAAGACGAGCAGAAAGTCGGGCGGTGGGACGGACCAACGTTCGGAAGCACCAGCGAGCGCGACAGGCGCCGACGCATGGACGGCAAACCTGGCAACGCACAGATCGGGCTGAACCGGCGTTGAATGCGATGACTTCACGTCCGTCAGCGCAACCGTGTCGGCGTCCGCGAGGTCGACACCCGGCCGGCTTCCCGGGGATTCGGTGTCGCCCTGGTACTGATGAAACGTCGCACCAGAACTTTGCGAGCCAGCTGCAGCCGATGCAAGAATTCCGACGATCGGGACTAATGCCGCGGCACTCCAATACAGAACCCACACGAGCAACATCCATGGCGCCATCCGTCGGAATCGCCCCATAAGGGAACGCCGACTTTGGGAAGCAATTGATTTGACCCCATGCACGTTCATGATGATCGAATTCTGAGCCGCTAAGGCACCGAGACGTTTGACGAAACTCAAGTTCGGTTCGGACGACCCTTGCCGGTGTGCAAGCAGCCGCGTTTCTCGGTCATTGCAAGAAATGGGATGGCCCCTTGAGAATTGATGCAGCGGACTGATGATGCGTTTCATTTCAACCGCCACCGAAATGAGCGTGGCGCGTCGCTTCCGGTGCGCGCAGTCTGCAGCTCTATTCGCAGTTACTTGACGGGCATGGGCTCCGTCATGTGGTGATGCTGCATCATCTGCATCATGTCGATGCTCATCGCCGGCTTGGCGGGCGCGGATTTTTCCTGCGCGGATACGATAGGCGCCGACAGGGAGCAGGCAACCATTGTGGCAACTAGTATTGCGGTTTTCATAGTCGTCATTCCATTAGAGTTGATTCGTTCACTTCTTTTTCTGCGCGACGAACCATGCCACGAGGCCGGCAACGACGATGACAAGCACGAGCGTCACCCATACCCCGCCGTATCCACCCATCCAGCCCATGCCATAGCCGCCCATCATGCCGGAGCCCATGCCGTTGCCGTAAGCGCCGCCTTGCGACGGTTGGGCAAACGCGCTGGCTGCCACGATCATTCCGCCTGTCAATAGGGCGGCGCTCAAAGTCCTTCGAACATTCATTCGTTTCATGGCTGAACTCCGTCCCGGTTTGAAGTCGCTGAAGTTTCTGTTTCAGGCGAACGTTTGAGGCAAAGCTTGCCGCGAGCAGATGGCAGCACGCATTCGTGCGCTTCTCAAGATGGATGCAACCGCTCTCGCCGTCCGTGCGCTGTCGCGCATTGCGCTTGTGTGACCTGCGGCGTTGCGACAAGCTTCCAAGCTGGCGCACGTCAGATTAAGGAGCCGCGCATTGATGGCACGACATCAAGCGGATTGCTCCGCACCAGGGTTCATCCAGACTGATCTGATTCTGCGGTGACAACGCTTCGCATTGCGACCCTGTTTCGCCATTGACCCCAACGTGGAATGAACCCGGGCACGAGAAGCCAGTACGCGCGGTATTCCTCGCTGAATTGAAGCAGCATCTTGCGCTCCTCACTTCGCGCCAGCAGGACATAGGCGAGGGATGATGATGGGGAAAAGCGCTTCTCCCATTGCAATCCAGTGAAAGAGGCGCCAGAGGCGAGGGCTGGGGGGCCGTCGTGCGGAGACTGAGGGTTTAGCAAACGCCTTCGCGGACTGCCCTCAATTGCTGTGGTTGGTCACGTCGTGGTAGGGATTTTTCGGATCCACCCCAAGCAAGCTGTCCCGGTTGGAGGGCCTTGTCGCCGACACTGCACGGCTGGAATCAGCCGAAGGGCGTTTCACCTGGGGCTCTTTTGTAGCAGAGCCGACGTTCACTTGCGGATTCGGCCAGCGCGAATTGGCTTGCCAGTAAGGCTCGTCAAATACGGAGCCACCGACGGCAAACACCCCATTGGCGGACAGTGCAAGTCCGAGGGCCGCGAGAGTCGCTATGCGTTTCAACATGATCGTTCCTTTCGATGCGTTCGTTTGGAATTGCGCAGCGTTTCCACAGCGCGCCCGCCAGATATCTGGCGGATGAATGCATCGTAGCAACCGACCTTCTACCAACGTCTGACGCGTTCATTACAATTGCGTCATCGACCCGTCGCGTCACGCGACGACCCGTATGTCGACTTGCGGGATACTGATCGCCGAACGATCCTTTGGGTTCACGGCATCGCTATTGGACCGATACCGGCAACCCTGCCAACCGCCATTCGGGCAAACCATCTTGCAGGCGCCGCGCTTTCAGTCCTTTCTTGCGAAGCAGCTCCACAGCGTCGTAGGACATCAGGCAATACGGGCCACGGCAGTACGCCACCACCTCCTTGCGCTTGGGCAGCTCCGCAAGCCGCTTGGCAAGCTCGCTAATCGGGATGTTGATCGCTCCCGGCACATGCCCGGCCGCGAACTCTTCGGGTGGCCGTACATCGAGCACCGTGACCAAACCCTTCTTGGCGCGATCCAGGAGCTCGGCGGCGGGGACGGCTTCGAGCGCGTCCCGCTGTACCAGATAGGTGCGCACCAGACGGTCCACCTCTGCAATACGGGCTTCGCCGACTTGGGTAAGGGCGGTAAGGAGGCGCACGACATCGTCGCCGGCGAGCCGATAGAACACGAATTGTCCTTCCTTGCGTCCGACGATCAATCCCGCCTGCTTGAGCTTCTGCAAATGCTGCGATGCGTTAGCGATGGTGAGCCCGGTGCGCGAGGCCAGCTGATCGACGCTGCGTTCGGTCTGTGCAAGGAGCTCGAGCAGTTCCAGGCGTGGGCCGCTTGCGATCGCAGTGCCGATCCGGGCAAATTGCTCGAACAGCTCGCGCTTGATGTTGTGGGTTGACATGCGTTCAGTCCTTAAGTAGTATTCAATCGATTATTTGAATGTTAGATCAATTATCGACCCGAGTCTACCGGCCTGTACGTCCCCAGCCTGTACGTCCCATGAGCGAACCCACCATCCGCCTGCTCGCATTCCTCGCCGTATTCGTCCTCATGGCGTCGTGGGAGGCGTACGCCCCGCGCCGCCAGCGCGCGTTCACCCGCCGCGTGCGCTGGCCGCACAATCTCGGGCTCCTTGCCCTCGCTATCATCGTGGTTCGCCGTATTGCGCCTGGTGCCGCGATCGCCGTGGCGGTAGCGGGCGAGGCGCAGGGCTGGGGATTGTTGAATGCCTATGGCGTTCCCGGGTGGATCGCGCTACCCATGGCGGTTGTGCTGCTCGATCTCGCCATCTACTTCCAGCACGTGATGTTCCATGCGGTGCCGACGTTGTGGCGGCTGCATCGGGTGCAT
>JANMUI010000815.1:0-2091 GCA_031391405.1 Betaproteobacteria bacterium | reverse complement strand
TGACAACACTGCTTCGCCGGTGAGTTTCCTCAAGCCGATGCGTGAGGGCGGGCTCGAGAAAATGGGCATCAAGCTCACTGTGGACGAGATCTTCACACCGCCGCTCTCTGATGCGACATCGGTCGTGCAGAAGCTGCGCAGCTCGCGTCCGGAGGCGGTGCTGTTCGTGCCCACCAATATTCCCGACTCGAAGCTCGTTCTCGAAAAGATGAATGAAATGGGGCTGGGGCGCGGCCGCATTCCGATGATCGGCAACGGGGCGCCGATGGGTGCGCCGGAGATGCTGAAAGTGGTCGGCAAGGATCTCATGGAGGGCATGCTGATCATCATCGCGAACTGGACCCAGAAGGGCCAGGAGCAGCTGATCGCCGACTTCAAGAAGCGCACCGGCGAGCCGTGGATGACGCAGGACAGCCTCTGCAGCTATGGCGATATGTGGATCTTCAAGGAAGCCCTCGAAAAGGCCGGTGTCGCCGATCGTAAGAAGGTTGCGGATGCGATCCGGGTAATGGACACCAAAGAAGGTCCGGCCAAGTTCTACCCCGGTGGTCGAATCAAGTTCGATGCAGATGGCCGACGCAATGGCGCGGGAATCATGATCATCCAGTGGCAGAACGGCGAGCCGGTAACGGTCTACCCGACCGAAATCGCGCTGGCGAAGCCGGTGTGGCCGAAGAAATAGCGAAATACCGGGAAAACGGGAAAAGGGAAACGGGTAACGCCAAGACGTACGGCGGAATTCGCCACGCTTTTCCCTCTACGCTCCGGAAATCGTCATGAAATCGCGCGTCGTTGTCATGGACCGCCCCGGCGGTCCGGAAGTCCTACGCGTTGAACAGCGTGAAGTGGGCGCGCCGTCCGCGGGTCAAGTGCTGATCCGTCAGGCGGCCGCGGGGGTCAACTACATCGATCTCCAGCACCGCAGCGGCCGGTATCCCCTACCTTCATACCCGGCGGTGATCGGGATGGAGGCGGCCGGCGTGGTGGAAGCAATCGGCACTGGTGTCAGTGAGTGGAAGCTGGGCGATCGCGTTGCCTATACCACCCCTCCACCCGGCGGTTATGCGGAATGGCGGATCATGCCGGCGGACCGCCTGGTGCCGGTTCCCGCAGGGCTCGATATGGTGCTCGTGGCCTCGAGCATCCTCCGCGGATTGACCGCGCACTATCTGATCAAAGGAACCTTCGAGGTCGCCCGTGGGCATGTCATCGTCGTGCACGCTGCGGCAGGTGGCGTCGGGCAGATCGTTTGCCAGTGGGCCAAGCATCTTGGCGCAACGGTGATCGGTACGGTAGGTTCCGATGAGAAGGTCCAGCTTGCGCGTGCGTTTGGCTGTGATCATGTGATCGTCACCAGCCGCGAAGACCTCGCGGCGCGCGTCAAGGACATCACGAGCGGGCGGGGCGCCGATGTCGTGTACGACGCGATCGGACCCGCGACGTTCGACAGTTCGCTCGCGAGCCTGAAGGCGCGTGGCCTCCTGGTGAGTTACGGCACTGCGTCCGGGCCGTTGCCGCCGCTCGACATCTTTCGCTTGAATCATCTGGGTTCACTCTATGTGACCAGCCCGGCTCTGCTCACCTATACAAAAGATCGCACCGAGTTGCTCATGCGCGCGAAAGAGTACTTCGAGGCACTGCAAAGCGGCGCGGTGAAGATCGAGGTGCGGCACCGATTCCCGCTCGCCGATGCAGCAGAGGCGCATCGTGATCTGGGGGGGCGGAAGACCACGGGCGCGATTGCGCTGGTGTGGTGAGGAACACGAAACGGGAAACGGGAAACGGGAAACGGGAAACGGGAAACGGGAAACGGGAAACGGGAAACGGGAAACGGGAAACGGGAAGCGGGAAGCGGGAAGCGGGAAGCGGGAAGCGGGAAACGGGAAACGGGAAACGGGACAAGGGAAACGCCAAACGTGAATGCGTCAATCATTCAGTCGGTCGAAGCGCTTGCTGCGGGAATTCCCGATGGCGCGAAGCTCGCCATCCCGGGTGACGATCGTGGCGTGGCGATGGCCGCTACCCACGCGCTGGTGCGCCGCGGGGTGCGCGATCTGCATCTGGTATGCGTCCCCATTTCGGGCATTCAAG
>JANMUI010000767.1:0-5503 GCA_031391405.1 Betaproteobacteria bacterium | reverse complement strand
CGATCAATGTAGAGGCACAATCCTGGCCCGCCAAACCCATTCGCATCATCGTGCCCGCGGTTGGCGGCAGCGCGGTGGATGTCGGCATGCGGCGCGTCGCACCGAAACTCGCTGAAGCGCTCGGGCAGCCGGTAATCGTCGAGAACCGGCCCGGCGCGAACAGCATGATCGGCGCGCGTGAAGTCGCGCGTATGCCGGCCGATGGCTACACCTTGCTGCACGCCAACATCAACAATGCGCTCAACGATCTACTGGCACCGGATCCTTGCTGCCGCCTCAATCAGGAGCTGGTGCCGATCTCGCGCATGTTCGCCTCGCCGATGGTGATGGTGGTGAACCCATCGGTGCCTGCCACGACACTGCGCGAATACATCGCCCTTGCCAAGGCGAAAGGACAGTCGATCACGTTTGCATCCGGGGGCACCGGCAGCCTCACGCAGCTCGTCGGAGAAACTTTGAAGGTCGCAAGCGCGATCAACATCGCCGAGGTGCCGTACAAATCGATCGGCGCCGAAGTGCCCGACCTCTTGGCCGGTCATGTGATGACGGGCTTTCTCGCGCCATCAGCGGTCGCGCAGCACATCAAGGCCGGCAAGCTGCGTGCGCTTGCGCTCGCGGATCCGGCGCGCATCGGGATTCTTCCGGATGTGCCCACCACCACCGAGGCAGGCCTGCCCGCATTGCAAGCGACCGGGTGGAACGGCCTCTACGCGCCGGCCGGCACGCCGGAGCCGATCATACGTCGCCTGCAAGCTGAAATTGTGAAGGCCCTTGCCGCACCCGACATTCGCGAGGATGCGAAGACCAACGGCTGGGTGCTGGGCGGCGATCAACCGGAGGAGTTCGCGGCGTACGTGCGTGCGGAGATGACGAAGTGGGGTCGCATCATCCGGGAGGCGAATATCAAGGTGCAGTAGCGACGACGGACTAGGAGGCTGCGCGGCAGAGCGCGCAGATTCCTAGGCCTCACCGCGATCCCCAAAATTTCCCACGTCTATCACGACGCGATTGCCGGCAGGAGCACGACGGTGTGGCCGTCGGTGTTGGGCGTGACCAACTGGCAGCACATGTCCTTCAGCCCGAAAACCAGTCACGACTGCATCAACACCCTGCACGTCGGCATGGGCTACGAAGCCTCACCGGTCGAGCAGTATGCCACCCCGGAAAGGCGCCATATCGCATCAGGACATCGACAATGTCTGGGCCTATATTCGCGCCAACGCGCCGGTGAAATAGCCGTCGCGTGTTGTAACCGAACACGCGCTCCCCCGGACCGCGGGAGCGCGTGTTTCACCCTTCATCCTTCATCGCTCAAGCCGACTTCGCCTGCACGCGCCGCGGCGGCGTCGGCCGCATTGCATCGTACTTGCGCAACTGTTCGGCCGTCAGCACCTGACTCAATTGCTGACGCACCGCAACCCGCGACGCTTGCATCTTCTCCCTGATCGCGCGCTTGGCTTTGCGATCCGGCGTCTTTTGGAGCTCCGTCTTGAGTGCGATGCTCTGTTGGCGCGATGCTTTCATGATGCTCTTCATTTTCTCGGCCTGGGGCGCGGACAGACCGAGCTTTTCGGCCATCGCGACTCGCGGGGCACGCTTGCCTTCCACGGCGTTGTTCGATTGCGCCAATACGGGCAGGGCAAGCGAAAGGCCGAGTACGACGATCAAGGTGCGAAACATGGTGTTCTCCTTCAGGTGTTTGAACCGGCACATGCCGTAAGGGGAAGCATGACGGCCCAATTTGGAGCAATTGCGGAGACATCGTGGAGGTGATGTAAAGGTCGGTAATTTCGCGATTCCATGCCGCGGCAGAGAGGGATCCCTATGGCACCATCGCCGCATGCAACGCAGCCTGCGCCTTTCGCATCAATTGTTTCTGGTTCTTGCAACCGTGTCTGTCGTCGCGATCGGGGGCAGCGCGTGGCTGCATGCACGCGCACTCGAGCAGGGCTTCGTCGGCTACTTGAATGCACTCGAGTCCGACCGTTTGGATGCGCTTTCCGCTGCGGTTGCGCGAAGCATCCGAACAGGTGGGACCGATGCGGCAGCGAAGGAATGGAGACGGCTGCTGGGTCAAGCCGCACGACGCACCGGTAGACCTGGGGCCATGTTCGAAGACTGGTTCGGTCTTGGGACCGACGAATCGGTCGAGCGAGCGGTCCGTGGAAAGAAATCGACAACCGATGCCCTTCGATTCAATCCCCGCGCAAGTCTGGTCGCAACGGACGGCCGCGTTCTGGCCGGTCCTGCGACGACGGTATCAACTGGCACATCGGTCCGCGATGTCACCCTTGACGGTCGGTCCGTCGCACGCATCGTTCTTGCACCCCTGGACAGAGCCACCGAGGATCGAGATATCGCGTTCATTCGTGAACAGCGTGTGAGCATCGCGTGGATGGCGATTCTCGCGGGGCTTGTCTCCATTGCGCTCGCCGCGATTCTGGCCGGCTGGTGGTCACGGCGCCTGAATGCGCTCACCGCATCGACCGCGCGCATTGCCGGAGGCGACCTGTCGGCGCGCGTCATGATTGGCGGAAACGATGAGATCAGCGCACTCGGCGAGAACGTGAATGCCATGGCGCAATCGCTCGCTGCAATGGAGAATTCGCGTCGCAAATGGCTTGCGGACGTGGCCCACGAGCTGCGTACGCCGCTTACGACCTTGCGAGGTGAAATCGAAGCGATGCAGGATGGCCTGCGCAAACTGGACCATGCCGCGCTCGCATCGCTCCATGAAGACGTTGGCCGCCTCACACGCCTGACTGACGATCTGCATCAGCTTGCGATCGCCGATCTGGGGGTGCTCGAAATGAAACGCGAATCGAACGAGCTTGGTGCGCTGGTCGAACGATCCGCAATGCGATGGCGCCACCAGTTCGACGCGGCCGGCATCGCACTATCCACTGACGCTTCCGGCGCACACCATGTTGCCGTTGACGCCGATCGCATCGCACAGGTCCTGAATAATCTCTTTGCCAACAGCCTGCGCTATACCGATTGCCCAGGCAGGCTTGACGTTTCCGTTCGCGCAATCGGGCGCGCACATCAGATCGTGTTCGCCGATTCGGCGCCCGGGTTGAC
The DNA here is from genome assembly GCA_031391405.1 of Betaproteobacteria bacterium. Classification (GTDB taxonomy): domain Bacteria; phylum Pseudomonadota; class Gammaproteobacteria; order Burkholderiales; family SG8-39; genus SHXR01. Next base: position 2,422 of record JANMUI010000767.1, on the reverse strand, counting down.
GCGGGAAGAGCTCCCCAACCTCTTCACGCCGCTCTATCGGACCGATGGCGGCCGTCATCGCAGTCGCGACGGCAGCGGTCTTGGTTTGGCGCTGTCGAAGGCGATCGTCGCGGCACACGGTGGATCCATGCAGGCAAGCGCCTCGCCCTTGGGTGGTCTGCAAATCCGGATCGAATTGCCGGCGCAATGAGCACACCGACGATCCTGATTGCCGAAGACGACGACAAGATCGCGCGCCTGCTCGAGGATTATCTGGCCGCGTCACATTTCGCCACGCTGCGAACCGCGGATGGCCGCCGCGCGATCGATATGGTGCGGGACCATCAACCTGAAGCGTTGTTGTTGGATCTCAATTTGCGCGGTTTGGATGGGCTTGAAGTCTGCAAAGCCGTGCGCGCATTCTCGCAACTGCCGATTATGATGATCACCGCGCGTATCGATGAAGTGGATCGCGTGCTCGGTCTGGAGCTGGGCGCCGATGATTACCTATGCAAACCCTTCAGTCCACGTGAAGTCGTCGCGCGCGTGAAGGCGCTCCTGCGTAGGGCGTCCGGCACACCCAGATCGGCCGACAATGCGTTGGCGCTAGACGAAGCCGGTTGGCGCGCTTCGCTCGAAGGAACACCGTTATCGCTCACGGTAGTGGAGTTCAAACTATTGCGCGCGCTGGCTAAACACCCTGGACGTGTCTACTCGCGTGCGCAGTTGCTCGAATTCGTGGATCGCACCGATCTCGACACGAGCGATCGGGCAGTCGATTCGCACATCAAGAATCTTCGACGAAAACTTGACCACGCGCGCCCAGGCCACGAGTGGATTCGATCGGTGTACGGGGTGGGGTATGCGTGGCAAGAGGATGTCGCGCGGTAATCCGCGCGAAATTCTGGTCAGAGCGGAATGGCACTTACCTAGCGCGTTTGACCGTTCGCCCTGAGCCTGTCGAAGGGTAACGCAGACTTGACGACGGCGGGCGATCCTCCGCGAACGGACGCTCCAGCATTCACCCTTCGACAGGCTCAGGGCGAACGGTCAATCCCCTAATTCGCTTAAGTAAGTGCCACTCGGGACAGGTCCCCTCATACCCCCCAAATCGTGGGGTGTTTCGGTCGTTCTGCAACAGCATCTACTCTTAACCGGAGAGCCGAATGGAATGGTGGGCGTACCTGACGATCATCCTCGTCGTTCTGAGCGTTTTCTTTCTCTCCGGATTGCCCGTCGCGTTTTCGTTCACGTTGTTCAACTTCATAGCCGTCTATTTTTGGATGGGTGGGGTGGACGGCTTTCCGCTCTTGACCGTCTCGGCGTTTGCGAGCATCGCGTCGTTTCCGCTGGTCGCCGTGCCGCTATTCATCTTGATGGGAGAGCTGCTGTTTCAGTCCGGCGTCGTGTCGATCGTGCTGGATGCGGTCGGCAAGTGGGTTGGCGGTGTGCGAGGCAGTCTTGCGCTGGTGTCGGTCGGGGCAGGTACGCTCTTTGGCACCATGAGCGGTTCGGCAGTATCGGGCGTTGCGGTACTCGGCTCCACGCTTGCGCCCGAGATGCGCCGCCGCGGCTACAGCAAAGAGATGGCGCTCGGGCCGATCCTTGGCAGCGGATGCCTCGCGATGATCATTCCGCCAAGCGTTCTTGGGGTGCTGCTTGGCTCGCTCGGACAGATTCCGGTCGGTGATCTGCTGATCTCTGGAATCTTCCCGGGGTTGCTGCTCGCGTCGCTGTATGTCATCTACATCCTGATACGGGTGCGGATCAATCCGTCAGTCGCACCAATGATCGACGTCGAACCGGTAGGCTGGCCGGAACGATTGGGCGCCTTGGCGCGAATCAGTCCGATCCTGATCGTTACCCTGAGCGTGTGGGGGGTGATGCTGTTTGGAATCGCCACGCCCTCCGAGGCCGCGGCGATCGGGGTGCTGGGCGCGCTCGTCGTGATGGCCATCTACCGCCGGTTGTCGTTGAAGGTGCTGCGGATCGCGCTGTTCGATACAGTGAAAATCACCTCGATGGTGTTCCTCATCATCATCAGCGCCGCGGCATTCAGCCAGATTCTGGCGTTCACTGGGACGACCTCGAAGCTCGTGTCGTTCGCCACCGAGTCCGGGTTCCCATCGTGGCTCATTCTGGTCGGCATGCTCGTCACTGCGATCATTCTCGGCACCTTTCTCGATGAGCTCGCGCTCATGATGATTTCGATTCCAATCTACATGCCGGTGGTGAAGGCGCTCATGTTCGATCCGGTCTGGTTCGGATTGATGATGCTGATCACTCTGGAAATCGCGACGATCTCACCGCCCTATGGACTCGCGCTGTTCGTGCTGAAGGGCGTCGTGCCGGATGCGTCGATGAGCGACGTGTGGAAGGCGAGCATTGCCTACATGCTGTTGTCCACGCTCGCGCTGGCGCTGATCTTCATGTTTCCGCCGAT
>JANMUI010000753.1:0-2661 GCA_031391405.1 Betaproteobacteria bacterium | reverse complement strand
AGAATGGCAAGGACCGGTGGGTTGGCGCCGTGCGGGAGCTTTCGCAGGCCTTCGCGCTGGCGGTGCCGCACCCCGACGCGCTGCGCATCCGCGACGACGTGGCGTTTTTCCAGGCCGTGCAGGCCGTCCTCGCCAAGCGCGCACCGGGCGACGCGCGACCTGAAGAGGACATCGAGCAGGCGGTTCGGCAGATCATTTCGCGCGCCGTGGCGCCCGAGGGCGTCATCGACATCTTTGCCGCGGCCGGACTTGCCAAGCCCGACATCTCAATTCTCTCTGAGGAGTTCCTGTCCGAAGTGCGAGGGATGCCACAGCGCAACTTGGCAGTCGAGCTGCTGCAGAAGCTGCTGAAGGGCGAGCTGGCCACGCGCCGGCGCAAGAATGTCGTCCAGGCGCGCTCGTTCGCCGAGATGCTGGAGCAGACGATCCGCCGTTATCAGAATCGCGCCATCGAAGCCGCGCAAGTGATTGAGCAGCTGATCGGGCTCGCGAAGGAAATGCGAGAGGCTCACGCGCGGGGCGATGCGCTCAAGCTATCCGATGACGAACTAGCGTTTTACGACGCGCTGGAAACGAACGACAGCGCGGTGAAGGTTCTCGGCGACGCGACCCTTCGAACCATCGCGCAGGAGTTGGTGAAGACCGTGCGCGCCAACGTCACCATCGACTGGACGTTACGCGAAAATGTTCGCGCCAAGTTGAGGGTGCTGGTGAAACGAATTCTGAGAAAGTACGGCTATCCGCCCGACCTGCAAGAGAAGGCGACACAGACAGTGCTGGAACAGGCTGCGCTGCTCTCCTCGGAATGGGCGGTCGCGTGAGCAGGGCGCCTCGATAAACGCTTTACCGCGATCCCGCGATGTGCTGACTCGCCCGCCGCCCGAACACCAGCCCTCGCAATACCGACGTTGCTCCGGCGTAGACTTGGTGATAGATCCCCATCGTTTCGCCAGCGGCATATAGGCCCGGGATCACGTGGCCGTCTTGCGTCAGCACCTGCGCATTCATATTCACCTTCACGCCGCCGAACGTAAAGCAATTCGCCGCGATGATCGGAAAGGCGAAGTACGGGGGCTTGTCGATCGGGCGTGAGAAGTGCGATTTGGCGGGATGAATGCCCCGCGTCGCGCGCTGATCGAGCTGGAACGGTGTGAATGCGCCGCCGATTGGTGGGCACGCTGCATTGAATGCACGCACTGTTTCAGCCAATCGATCTGGGGGGTGACCGGTAAGGTGCGCAAGGGCTTCAACCGAATCGGCGCGGAACGGCGCGATGTCCGAGCGGATGCTTCGCCGCCAATTCGGAATCTCTTCCACCTTCGCATCGAAGATCACATGCACGAGGCCGCCCGGTTGATCGGCGAAGGTGCGCGTGATGTCGTCATAGTGCGCATCGACGCTGCCTGGTGATTCATCGATGAAGCGCTCCGCCGCCGCGTTGACGAGGATGCCGTACGGATAAACGAAGATCACCGCCTCGGCCTGCCTGGAGCGCGGATCGACGGGTTCGGCATGGTATGAGCCGAATTCGCCTGCTGGCGCAGCGCCGGCCGCAAGCGCCATCCGGATGCCTTCGCCGCGATTGTAGTAGCCGCCGATTGCCACCGGCCGGATATGCCGCGCGCGCGCCGCGCCGAGATACTGGGTGAGCATTTCGGCGTTGCCTTCAAAACCGCCGCTTGCCAGGATGACATGGCGCGCTTCGATCGAATGGCGTTTGCCGGTGGAATCGAGTGCGACGACACCAAGTACCTGCCCCGCCTCATCGCGAAGAAGATCGACCGCGGTGGTGCGGTAGCGAATCTCGCCGCCGAGCGCCAACGCTTTTGCGCGCAAGGCCTCGATCAGCGCCAAGCCGCCACCCTGCGCCGCGATGCGACTCGTGCTCTGGGTGAGAAGATAAATCGGTTGCGGGCCGAACTTGAGACCGAAGCCCTTCAGCCACGCGATCGTCGGCGCTACCGATTGTGCAAACGTACTGATGAGCTCCGGATCCGGAAACGGATGCGCCTTCACATACTGCGGCCAATGATCATAGCCGCCTGCCACAGCGCTCAAGACGTTGGGATCGAGATTGAATCCGGCGTTCCGCGCAAAGTGCTCCTCGAAGTCGTCGCTGACTTCGCTATCGTTCTTCATGCGCAAGTACGCCTCGGTCCAGCGGGAATTGCCGCCAAAGTCGTCCGGGGTCGCCCGCTCGAGATTCACAACCTTGAGGCCATTCTCGAGGGCGGTCACCGCGGCGGACATGCCGGCGACCCCGCATCCGACGATCAATACGTCAGGCCCGTGATGCTCTTGCGCCATCGCTGCTCCTAGGAAGCCATGCGCTTCGCCGCCCGGCTTCCTGAAGGGTGAAAGGACTGACGATTCGAAGATGATTCATTCTGGCGTTATTGGCTGACGTCTTCAAGATGTAGTCGGCGGGTTGCACCCGCCATCAGGAATTCGCGCGGTCCGCCGGGCGGATTCCTCGGCCCTCGATCGCGATTCCTTCCGCTTTCGTGGAACGTGCGCTTTCTGGATGTGGCCTCACGACACAATTGATTCGTACACTCGCAGCGACCCTTGCACTCCCGGTGTTTGAACCATGTTCGATCCTGCCGCAACACCATTGTCGCTACTAGAGACGCGCGTGCTGGGCGTGTTGATCGAAAAGGA
>JANMUI010000305.1:0-2455 GCA_031391405.1 Betaproteobacteria bacterium | reverse complement strand
GTAGTCGACCGTGTTGAGCGGGATCTTGTCCTCGCCGATGATCTCCCCGCCGAGCGCTGCATATTTCATGCGAAACGACGCAAGAAAATCATGTCCCGGCGAATAATCGGAGGCAGCGAGGTACGCTTGCTTCCAGCCGTTCTTGATGGCCCACTCCGCCTGAACGGAGGCAATCATGTGCTGCGTTTGCGCCGGCCGGACGATCATTGGAGAGGACTGCGTAATCGCCAGTGCCGCGCCGTTGAACACGACCGCCGGCGTCTTGGTCTCGGTGAGGACCGGGCCAAGCGCAATCGGCTCAGGTGATAAGTAGAACCCGCCCAACAGCTTGACGCCGTCCCGCACGATCAGCTCTTCGCCAAGGCGCCTGGCGACCGATGGATTCGATCCGCCAAGATCGCGATAGAGGATTTCCACCTCGCGCCCACCCACCCGCGTCCCATAGACCGCGGTGAAGGACTCGATGCCTTCGCGGTACTTCTTGCCGACGACCGCGAACGGGCCGGAGAACTGGCCGAGAACGCCGATGCGGATTTTTTCTTGGGCGATGGCCGGCGGGCTGACTCCACCGAAAAAGGCCACCAGACCGACGGTGATAGCCAACCGTACAGTTCCCCGGAAGACTCGTTGAACAGCGGTTGCTTCTTCCATGCCGGTGTGCTCCAACGGAATTAGATAGGCGTGAGTGTAACCGGGGGGATCTTACGATTATTCGGGACCATGAGTGAAGCGCGACGATCGAACCCCTTCCCGTTCTTGGCCAGGGCGCATAAGATTGCGCCGGATGGATCGCCCGCGGGCCCGTTACGGAGAAAGCCATGTTCCTCAAAGATTGCTGGTATGTCGCTGCGAGCGCGTATGAATTAGGCCGCGGGCTTCTTGCCCGCACATTGCTCGATGAGCGGATCGTCTTCTATCGCAAGGAAGACGGCACCACCGCGGCGCTCGAAGACCGTTGCGCGCATCGCTTTTATCCGCTCTCGAAAGGCGATCTCAAAGGCGACACGATCGTCTGCGGCTATCACGGCCTTGAATTCGATTGCACCGGGAAGTGCGTCCGTGTCCCCGGGCAGACCGACGTTCCGCAGGGCGCGGGCATTCGCGCCTATCCAACGGTCGAACGATGGGGTCTCGTCTGGATCTGGATGGGCAATCCGGCGGCGGCGGACGCCTCGCTCATTCCAGACATCTGGCGTCAGGACCATCCCGAATGGAAGACGCTGTTCAACCCGCCGATTCACGTCCAGGGCGACTATCGCCTGCTCGGCGACAATCTTCTCGACCCGAGTCACGTCGCGTTTCTGCACAAGACGACCTTGGGTTCCGATGTTGCAGAAATTCCGCACGAGACCGAAGTATTCGACAACAGTGTTCGCGTCGTGCGCTGGACGATCGACAAACCGGCGGCCCCAATCTTCGCGCGCCTGGGCGGCTTCACCGGCAATGTCGATCGCTGGCAGATCCTCACCTGGACCGCGCCCTGCATGATCGAGGTGGACCTCGGCAGTTGCGTGACCGGCACCGGTGCCGTCGATGGCGATCGCAGCCAGGGCATCGAAATGCGCTCCTACAACTTCGCGACGCCTTGCACGGAAAAAACCTTCCATTACTTCTGGACGCACTGCCGCAACTACAAGCATGACGACGAGAACGTTTCCAAGTTTACGCGTGAGCAGGTTCTGATCGCGTTGGCCGAAGACATCATGGCCATCGAGGGCGTGCAGGCAGGAACCGACCGCTACCCGGACATGCGCCAGATCAACACCCGCGCCGACGGCGCCGGCATTCGCGCAAAGCGGCTACTGAAGGGATTGATCGACGCCGAGCAGACGTCGGTGACAGACGGGTCTCGGTCAAAGGCAATGACACTTGCTTAGCGATTCACTGCACACAAGGTAGATAGCGCTCGTGTTCTGTAGATAGCGCTCGTGTTCTGGGTCGTTCGCTTTGGCGATTGACCGTTCGCCCTGAGCTCGTCGAAGGGTGAATGAGGGAGAATGCGAGAGAGGACCGTCTCGCCCGGGCGACTAACCTGCGTTACCCTTCGACGAGCTCAGGGCGAACGGAGACTTCAGGCTCGGCCCGACGATATGCCTGCGTTACCCTTCGACGCGCTCAGGGCGAACGGAGGCTTCAGGCTCGCCCCGACGATATGCCTGCGTTACCCTTCGACGGGCCTGTCCTGAGCGTGTCGACGAGCTCAGGGCGAACGGAGGCTTCAGCAAGCATCTACGGCTGATTGAACGCTCCGGCCAGCCGCACGCCCGCAAAGCGTTTGATCACGCCCTCGACGGCGGCGCGCGTACCCTGCCCGCCGAACTGAAGCACGTAGTCGTAATTGCCGCAGCCCTGGTTCACGGCGAAGGAACCGACAGCACGCAGACGAAATCCCGCCGCAAGAACGCCGGCGATCAGGTCGCCAAGGGAACCGTCCGAACCGCACCGTGCGGTGACA
>JANMUI010000694.1:0-3311 GCA_031391405.1 Betaproteobacteria bacterium | reverse complement strand
CGAGGAGGTCGCCGATATGGTGTTGTTTCTTGCGTCGCCACGCGCCTCGTATGTGAGCGGCGCGGTGATTACGGTGGATGCGGGAACGCGATTCCGCGTGTAGACCGATGACCGCCAACGCCTGCGACATCACCCGGATCCTCGCGCGCTTCGCAACGGATTTTCGAAGCGAAGCGATTCCGGCGCGCGTGCGCCATGAAGCGCGACGCGCGCTGGTGAACGGCGTGGGCGCCGCACTCGGCGCTGCGGGACGCCCTGACGTGTCGATTCCCGTTGCGGTTCTCGCGGCACAGGGCGCCGGCGGCAGCTTCAGTGTGATCGGGCGGCGGGAACGGCTTGCGATGCTCGATGCCGCGTTCGTCAACGGCATCGCAATCAACGCGCTTGATTTCGATGACACGCACCTGCCCACCGTGATCCATCCGACCGCGCCGATCGCACCGCCTCTGATCGCGCTCGCTGAACGCGGCGGCGTTACCGGACGCGCCTTGGTCGATGCGTTCGCGCTCGGAATCGAGGTCGCGTGCCGGCTCGGTAACGCGGTGTCGCCCGGGCACTACGCACGCGGCTTTCACATCACCGCGACCTGCGGCATATTCGGTGCGACGGCGGCGGCCGGGCGCCTGATCGGCCTCGATACGGAACGGTTGATCGCCGCATTCGCGAGCGCGGGTGGCCAGGCGTCGGGGCTCGTCGAGAACCTCCCGAGCCAGGCCAAGAGCACGAGCGTCGGCGGCGCGGCGCGTGGTGGTCTGCTCTCGGCGCTGCTCGCGGAGCGCGACTGGTCGGGCGCATTGCAATCGATCGAGGGGCGCTTTGGGTTCGCGCGGGTGCTCGCCGATCAGTTCGATCCATCCGCGATCACGGGCGGTTTGGGCGAACAGTGGGAAGTGCTCAAGAACGACTACAAACCGTATCCGTGCGGCGTCGTGTTGAATCCGGTCCTCGACGCCTGCCTCGCGCTCGCAGCATCGGGCGCGATCGATCCGATCCGGATTGCGCGCATCACGGTGCATGGTCACAAGCTGCTTGGCATTCGCGCCGACCGTGGCGTGGTGAGCGACGGCCAGTTGACGCGACTCAGTATTCATCATTGCGCAGCGATCGCGTTCGTGCATCGTCGCGCTGGTGTCGATGAATTTACCGAAGCGTGCGCCCGGGTGCCCGCCGTGCAGGCGCTTGCCGCGAAGGTCCGCTATGAGGAAGATCCGGCGTGTCCGGTCGAGTCGGCGCGAGTTGTCGTGCGCCTGACCGATGGCACCGAGCACGTCCAGGCCGTGGCCCATGCACGCGGCAGCGCCGCGCGTCCGCTCACGGATGCCGACCTCGAGGCCAAGGCGCGGATGCTTGGAGCTTACGGTGCGCCGGGCTGCAACATCGACCGGCTTATCGAGACGGTCTGGTATCTGGACGAGCTTCCGGATGCGCGCGTGCTTGCGGAGCGCGCGCGGCTCGCGTGATGTCAGGCGGCGCCGCGCGCGACGATCAAGATGGGCCCTCTTGCCGATCCGCAGGGCCGGCCTCCGCGCGCTTGATCACGGTGACGCAGTAAGCCTGCAACGGGTGTTCCTTGCCCCGGATGGTGAGTGGCGGGAGGGCTACGGCATCGAACGCCTCGCCCGATTCATGCACCGACGTGAATACCGCCTCGCTCATCAGGACTTCACCGGCCCGCGCACGCGTGGTCAAACGGGAGGCAACATTGACCACATCGCCGATCAACGTGTAGTTCATGTAATCGGACGAGCCGACATTTCCCGCAGCGACCTCGCCGCGGTTGATGCCGATTCCAAGGCCCATCGATACCGGCCAGCGCTCGAAGATCGGCTGGGACTCGGCGATCATGCGCAGGCCGCAGCTCACCGCACGCGAGGCGGCATCCGGCTGCGCCGCCGGCACGCCGAAGCCTGCCATCAGGGCATCGCCCGCGAAGTGGAACACGGTGCCGCCGGCGCGATGCACGATGCTCGTCATGCTCTTGAAGAACTCGTTGAGCAGTTTCATCAGATCCGCCGGATCGAGCAGCTCCGACAGGCGGGTAAATCCGCGCAGATCGGCGAACAACACCATCGCGTCCGCACAGTGTGCGCTTGACGATTCATCCCCCTGGAGAACCCGGTCCGCCACCGCCGGCGACATGTAGCGCTTGAAGGTCGAGCGCAATGTATCGTTTTCCCGCCGCCACTCCGCTGCGCGAACCTCTTCAAGCGCCTTGCGGGTCGCATGCAGCTCGAGCAGCGTGCGCGCGCGCAGGAGCAATTCCTCGCGGTCCACGGGCTTCGAGAAGAATTCGGATGCCCCGGCCCGCAACGCGGCCAACCGATCAGAGCGCGAGTTGAGCCCGGTCGCCATGATCACCGGGATCATCGCCGAGCGCGGATCGCGCCGGATGCGCTCGCATACGTCGAATCCGCTCGTATCCGGCAGGCCGACGTCGAGGATCACCAGATCGATTCCGCCAGCGAACACGCGCTCGCAGGCCTCGGCCCCGGTGGATGCGTGTTCGACGCGTACGTCTAGCTCGCTCAAGACATGGGAGATGATCTTGCGGATCACTTCCTGATCATCCACGACCAGTACGACACCCGCATCGGGCGCGGTACGGGTCTGTCGGGACTGATCGGGCGCAGATAACATCATTGTTCGGGGCGCTTGCAGCGCGAAAGGGCGATCGATGCCGCGGGCACGTGGCGCCCGCAATCGCGCAGTATGCGACGCATTTCGGACCCTACCAAACTTTCGCACTCACGTACATAAGGGAACGACGCGTTCTCACAGTGTTGCGGCAGGTTTTCGCTTGATCAAGGGTTGCCTCGACGCCAAGCAACCATCTGATGGGCGCGCCCTATCCGCCGAACCTTGGCTCCGGCACGCCGCGTACACCTAGTCCAGTAACCTTGAACAAACTGCCGGCGAGGTACTGGGGCTTGGCTTCCTTGGCGAACAGGTCGTGGACCGCCGGATGCTTCACCCGCGCCATTGACGTGACATAGAGCTCGTCGAGCCGCTCACCGCCGAACATTGCGCTGGTGATGTTGCGCACCGGCATGCCGACGCGCCGTTCCACTGATCCGTCCGGAGCGTAACGTACGAGCTCGCCGGCGATGAGTTGCGCATTCCAGACGCAACCTTCGCTGTCGATGGTCGAGCCATCGGCCACGCCGGGATCGTTCTTGAACGAGGCAAACACACGCTTGTTGGCCAGCGTGCCGGTTTCGATATCGAAGTCATAGGCCCAGTACTCGCCCTGGAACGTGTCGGCGAAATAGAACGTGCTATCATCAGGGCTCCAGCTCGGCCCGTTCGTGCAG
>JANMUI010000683.1:0-2453 GCA_031391405.1 Betaproteobacteria bacterium | reverse complement strand
CCCTTCGACAAGCTCAGGACAGGTCTGTCGAAGGGTGAATGCCAGAGGGTCCGTGCGCGGGCCATCGCGCGCCGTCGGCACGCCTGCGTTACCCTTCGACAGACCTGTCCTGAGCTTGTCGAAGGGCTCAGGGCGAACGGAGGCTTGACCATAGACAAACTTAAGTAAATGCAATTCACCCCATGGCCGATGTGCCTGAAGAGGTGCGGTGGGTCTGATCCGGGTTCGTTGAAGAGTAGGGCACGACCTGCCTGGTTGAATTCGGCCTTGGCAGCGGTCCAATCCCCGAATTGCTGCAAACGCCTTTATGATTGAGGCGAAACCGACTTTGGGAGCACGCCATGCAACTCGCCGCTGAACGGCCATCGAACGTCACCATTCGCGCCAAGATGAGCTATATCGTCGACACGGGTACACCGCCGGTTCGCTACATCGACTGGCCGGAGATGGCGCACATGGAAATCGCGCCGACGTATGCGCTGCACGACGTTGCGATCCGCAACGGTCGACCGCTGCAGGACACCTTCAAGCTCGACACGCACGGCTTCGTCTTCGTCGATCATCACACCAGCATGAAGGACTTCACCGACGAGGCCGAGCGCAAGCGCGTGTACGACGCCGAGGTCGCCCTGCTGATCAAGAAGCACTCCGGTGCCTCCGACGTCGTGGTGTTCGACCACACGATCCGTGTCGGCGATGAGAAGGTCCAGCTTTCCACGGGCGCGCGCCCGCCGGTAAAGGGCGTGCACAACGACTACACCGAGACCTCGGCACCAAGGCGGCTGCGCGAGATCGTCGGCGACCTTGAAGCCGAGCGGCGTCTGAAGAAGCGCTGGGCCATCATCCAGGTCTGGCGGCCCATCCGCGGCACCGTGATGATTGACCCGCTCGGCATTTGCGATGGGCGCACCATCCCACAGAAAGGCTTCATCCTCGTGCAGCGCCGCTATAAGGAGCGCACCGGCGAGGTCTATCACATCGCCTACAATCCCGAGCACGTCTGGTACTACTTTCCGAGGATGGAGCGTCACGAGGCGATGGTGTTCAAGGTGTTCGATACCGACACAAGCGTGCCCACGCGCTTCACCGCCCATTCCGCCTTCGAGGATCCTGACACGCCACACAATGCCCCGCCGCGCGAAAGCATCGAGACCAGGACGTTCGCTTTCTGGGAATGAGCCGCGCTGCCGAGCGAAGCGCACACCCGCGCTCACCAGCACTCAATTGGCCTGAATGCCGGTCAGCTCGACGACCGCGGCCCAACTCTTCAGTTCACTCGCGATGAACGCGGCGAAATTTTGCGACGATCCGGTCTTTGAAGAAAATCCGAATTTCGCCAATCTTGCTCTGGTTTCCGCAGCCTGCAACGCATCACAACAAAGGGGGTGGTACCGATGGCTTTCCAATCCAGTTCACCGTCGTCGCATGTACTCTTGTCCTATGCTGACAACCTGGCTTCGACTTGGCAGGATGCTCTACTTCTTGTTGGCCGCATCATGTTGGGCTGGATCTTCCTTCAAGCGGGCTGGGGCAAGATCTTCGACATCGCCGGGTATGCCACCACGTTTCCTCGCCGCGGATTGGAGCCATGGATGGCTTACATATCCGTGCCGGCCGAGACCATTTGCGGTCTGTTCCTGATCTTCGGATTTGCGACGCGCTATTCGATCCTGGTGTTGTTGTTCTTCATGGTAGTGGCCTCATTTAGTTCGCACGCCTATTGGAGTTTTCCCGAGGCGCAGCGAGCCGTTCAATCATCCCAATTCTGGAAGAACGTCTCCATAACCGGAGGTTTGCTGGTGCTGTTCGTGACTGCCGCAGGACGGTTCAGTCTCGATACGATCCTTTTTCGGAAGAAGAATTAGAACCTCTTGCAAAATGAGGCGCGCATCCCCTCATGCTCCCCTAAGTCTGGGTCGATGGAGTTTGGTTTTCCATACACATCATGATCGACGTTAGCGAGCGCGTTGATGTACCGTCGGCGCCGCAGACCGTATGGGATTTGTTGACGGACCCGCACGCCGTGGTCAATTGCGTGCCCGGGGCAACGCTAGGGGATCAACACGAGGACGGCTCGTTCGATGGGAGCCTGACCGTCAAGTTCGGACCTGCCAAAGTGACCTTTCATACGAGGGTCGCGCTGGAGTTGGATGCGGTGGCGAAAATCGGGCATGTGACGGCAAGAGGCAAGGATAACCAGGGCGGGACGCGAGTACGCGCGACCATGACTTTCAAGTTGGTCGAGTACGCGGAGGCCCCCGGTACGTCGATCCTGATCGAGGCCCAGGTTGAAATTTCCGGCCGGCTCGCGCTGGTGGTAGAGGCGGGCGCATCGATCGTGGTCAAGCGCATGACGCGCGATTTCTCCGAGCAGCTCGCGGCCCGTTGCGCAGGTTCGGTGCCGGGCGAGGCATCCGCGCAATAACGATCACAAAGCATTTCTCAACCTGATT
>JANMUI010000668.1:0-2055 GCA_031391405.1 Betaproteobacteria bacterium | reverse complement strand
ACCACGCCATCGGTGGAAGCCGGGCCGCCGGGAAACTGCGCATAGCCGAGCAGGTTCTGGCTAAGCGTGCACACCCAGATATTCAGATACTTTCTCGTGTCCACCGGATTGATACCACCACTCGCGGTCCGCTTCATGCTGTTGTCCGGCGGAAATGCGGTGCGCGTCGTCTTCGTTCGCGTCACTCGGTCCAACTTGAATTCGATCATCGGGTCGGCGACGAGGCCTTTGAATACGGTGGGCGTCTTGGCACGATCGGTGTTCTTGGCGCGGAAATCCAGATTCAATACCTTGATCTGGCTGTCGATCTGGGCCTGGGAAAGATTCTCCTGGGCCTTGTTGTAGAGGACGTGTACCACCGTCTTGATCACGGTCGGCTTGGCCGGCACCGCCATCGCCGTGCGCAGCATTGCGGTGTTCGCATGCTCCAACGCAACCTGCCTGGCGCGAAATCCGGGAACCGTTTCGAGCAGCAGGTGATGCACTGGCATCGTCGCGCAGTTGCGGCGCGGAATGGATTTCTTGGTCGCCATGGGCAGACTCCTTCAATTTGTGATTGTGAGACCATCGACAGGGTCATTCGGTGCGCGCGAGGATGTGTCCGCGGACACGCCAGTGAAGCGTAGCGCGTCATCTCATCATGAAAAATACGCCCTTCGAGCTAAGGATCCAAGCATGACTACATTGCAAGCGACCGACGGTTCCACGCGCATCGATGAAATCGCCGATGGCATCCATCGCATCAGCACCGCGATCCCTCCGTCAGTGTTTCCGGGCGGCTTCACGTTCAATCAGTTCCTGATCGCAGGCGACGCGCCGCTCCTCTATCACACCGGCATGATCCGGCTTTTTCCGGCGGTCAGGCGTGCCATCGAGCGTATCCTGCCGCTTGATCGACTGCGCTACATTTCCTGCTCGCATTTCGAGGCGGATGAATGCGGGGCGCTGAATCTGTTTCTCGACGCTGCGCCGAAGGCGACTGCCGTTTGCAGCGCGGTCGGCGCGCGCGTCACGATCGGCGAGTATGCGATCCGCCCGCCGCAGCCGATGCGCCATGGCGAGCGACTGAGTCTGGGTCGGCATACCGTGCAATGGCTCGACGCGCCGCATGTCCCGCACGGCTGGGATTGCGGCTACATGCTCGAAGAATCGACCGGCACCTTGTTTTGCGGTGACCTGTTCACGCAACCGGGCGAGACGCACGAGCCGATCGTCGAGACGGACATTCTCGCCCCAAGCGAGACGATGCGAAAACGCAACAACTACTATGCGTTGTCGCCGGATACACGCGCGATCCTTGCGCGATTGGCCGATACACAGCCGCAGATGCTTGCATGTATGCATGGCAGCGCATGGCGTGGCGATTGCGCGCGGATGCTGGGCGCGCTGGCGGACGCGCTGGAAGGGCGCGTGCCGTAGCAGCGGGTTGCAACGGCGCTACTAAGCTTGTGTAAGTACGTGACGGAGCGACAGTCGATTCATGACGAGAAAAAACAGGCGCAACTATTATCGGATCCTTTTCGTCCAGCCCGACGCGCCTCCTGACATCGTCAAGGCGAGTTACCGCACGCTGATGGGGCCGCTCAAGCAGCACCCGGATCTGGGCGGGGATCACGAGAATGCATCGCTCATCAACGAGGCGTATCAGGTCCTCGGTGATCCGGTCCGACGCGAAGCCTATGCTCGAACCTATCGCGCTGCGTGGACGCGTGCGCCGGCTTCCGAGCACGAGCCGGCATGGGATCCCGCGGCCTGGAAAAGCCAACGCTGTTGTCCCTTCTGCCGCGCCAACTTCACTAGATCGATCGATGCCGATTCCCGATGTGAGCGATGTTTCTGTTCCCTCGCTGACCCCGTCAGGCAATCCACCCGCGGTCGCGAGCTTATTGGTCGGCGCAGCGCCCCCCGCGTCTCGAAAAGCGATCCGGCGATCCTCTATCCGAATTGGCGGGCACATCCGGTTGGCGTCCGTATGCGCGACGTTTCGCTGAGCGGTCTAAGTCTGTACGCCGGCATCGCGCCGCACGTCGGGCAGCCGATCCGTATCGTTGGCGC